>NZ_POTX01000008.1 GCF_003236305.1 Micromonospora endophytica
CCCCCACCCCCTCGCAAGGAAGGGCCCCCTGTTAACGCCTCGTGTATAGGAGGGGCCCCCTCTTAACAACTGGCGTACCGGGAGCGCGGATGCGGCGGACCAGCCGACGAACCGCGCCGGATGCCGGCGCGGTCCCGCCGCTGCCCGGCGGCGCGGGGTACCGGTGTGCTCGCGTGGCCGAGGTCGCCGGGGTGTGGCAGGGTTGCACCCGTGCCACCCACCGCCGCTGGCCAACTGGCCATACCGAACCTGCATCGGGCCGCACGGATCGAGGACGCCGTGCACGCGCTTGTCGAACGCCGGCTGCGGCGGACCGGCTGGCGGACCAACATCATCGCCTACACCGGATACGGTGCGCCCGGTTGGGTACGGGTGATGTGCCGGGTGCTGCTGGGGCGGCCGGACACCCGCCAGCGGGGTCGGTTGGAGAAGGTCCGGGGCTGGCGGAGCTTCACCACCCTGCCGGCCAAGCACGTCACAGTGACCATCGAGACCGGCGGAGTGGCCCACGAGGCACAGGCGGACCGCAGCGGCTTCATCGACACGATGGTGGCGGCGGACCTGCCGCCGGGCTGGGGCTCGGTGCGGCTCAGCATGCCGGACGTCGAGCCGGTCGACGCCCCCGTACGCATCCTGGACCCGGAGGTCCGCTTCGGCATCCTCTCCGACATCGACGACACGGTGATGGTCACCGCACTTCCGCGTCCGCTGCTCGCCGCGTGGAACACCTTCGTCCTGGACGAGCACGCCCGCGCGGCGGTGCCCGGCATGGCGGTGCTGTACGAGCGACTGGTCACCGCCCACCCCGGCGCCCCGGTCTTCTATCTCTCCACCGGGGCGTGGAACGTGGCCCCCACGCTCACCCGGTTCCTGTCCCGGCACCTCTATCCGGCCGGACCGTTGCTGCTCACCGACTGGGGACCCACCCAGGACCGCTGGTTCCGCAGCGGACGGGAACACAAGCGGGCCACCCTGGCCCGGCTGGCCAAGGAGTTCCCCGACGTACGCTGGCTGCTCGTCGGCGACGACGGCCAGCACGACCAGGAGATCTACCGGGAGTTCGCCGCCGCGCACCCGGACAACGTGGCTGGTGTGGCGATCCGCCGCCTCTCACCCGCCCAGTCGGTGCTCGCCGGTAGCCTCCCCGTCCCGCACGATCGTCCGGAAGAGGGGCCGGTGGGGCAGAAGTGGCTCTCTGCCCCCGACGGCGCCGGCCTCTGGACCCTGCTGCGCGGCGCCGGCCTGGTCTAGGGCCTGTGGGTTGCCTCCGCCGCCGGGCGGAGCGTCGCGTGCGGCTCCACCCGGCGGCGGAGGCCGCGTGCCCGGCTGCCCGCGGCCGCCGCGTCAGCCGCCGGGCGTCAGCGTGACCTCGCCGGTGCAACCGGCCACCGTACGACGATCCTCAAGCAGATCGATCACCGCTTGCCGGTTGGTGATCCGGGCCTCGGAGAGCGCGTCGGGGTTGCGCCGCTGCCCGTCGATGAAGGCGAGGTTGTTGCGTACGGCGGTGTCGAGCCCGTCGCAGTTCTCCGCCGCACCACCGTTGAGCGCGGCGTTCGGATCCGCGTCCGGCACCTCCACCTCGCCGGTGCAGCCGGCCGCGGCCCGCCGCTGTTCGAGCTGGTCGATCACGGCTTGCCGGTTGGCGATCCGGGCCTCGGAGAGCGCGTCCGGGAACACCAACTGGTCGGCGATGAAGGCGAGGTTGTTGCCCACCGCGGTGTCGAGGCCCTCGCAGTTCTCGCTTGCCGAACTGGTGCCGGTCGCCACGGCGAAGGCCACTCCCAGGGTCACCCCGATCGCCGCGACACTCGCGATCTTCCGCTGCCGCGGCGAGGTCCCGCGCCTTCCGGCCGTACGCCCGCTGCTCGCCATAGATCCTCCGCCCAGTCGCGTCCCTTGCCTTCGGAGGTACGGACCCGGAGCGCCCACGGTTCAGTGTTAATAAGGGACCCTTCCTATACACGAGGCGTTATCAGGGGGCCCCTCCTTTCACTGCGGACGTAGCCAGAGGGCGCCGAGTGGGGGGACGCGCAGGGAGGCGGAGGCGGGTTGGCCGTGCCAGGGCAGGTGCTCGGCGTGGACGGTGCCGAGGTTGCCCACGCCGGAGCCGCCGTAGTGATGCGCGTCGGTGTTGAGCACCTCCGCCCAGGCACCCGCCGACGGCAGGCCGACGCGGTAGTCGTCCAGCGGCAGGGCGGAGAAGTTGGCCACGCAGACCAGGGGCGTGCCGTCGAGCGCGATCCGGATGAACGACACCGTGTTGTTGGCGACGTCGTCGCCGGCCAACCAGCGGAAACCGGCCGGGGAGGTGTCCTGCGTCCAGAGGGCGGGGGTGTCGCGGTAGACCCGGTTGAGGTCACCGACGAGCCGCTGTACGCCGGCCCGGGCCGGGTCGTGCAGCAGGTACCAGTCCAGGCCGCGTTCCTCGCTCCACTCCCGGTCGTCGGCGAGTTCGCAGCCCATGAAGAGCAACTGCTTGCCCGGGTGCGCCCACATGTACGCCAGTAGCACGCGGACGTTGGCCAGCCGTTGCCACTGGTCGCCGGGCATCTTGGCGAGCAGTGAGCCCTTGCCGTGCACCACCTCGTCGTGGCTGATCGGCAGCACGTAGTTCTCGCTCCAGGCGTACGCCAGGGAGAAGGTGAGCTGGTTGTGGTGGTGCTGCCGGTAGATCGGGTCCTTCGAGGTGTAGAGCAGGGTGTCGTGCATCCAGCCCATGTTCCACTTGAAGCCGAAGCCCAGCCCGCCGTCGCTCGTCGGCCGGGTCACCCCGGGCCACGCGGTGGACTCCTCAGCGATCATCACCACCCCGGGGTGGTGTTTGTAGACCGTCGCGTTGGTCTCCTGCATGAACGCGATGGCCTCGAGATTTTCCCGGCCGCCGTACTGGTTCGGCACCCACTGCCCGTCAGTGCGGGAGTAGTCCAGGTAGAGCATCGAGGCGACCGCGTCCACCCGCAGCCCGTCGACGTGGAACTCGTCCAGCCAGTAGAGCGCGTTGGCGACCAGGAAGTTACGCACCTCGCGGCGACCGAAGTCGAAGACGTACGTGCCCCAGTCGGGGTGTTCGCCGCGACGCGGGTCGGGATGCTCGTAGAGCGGGGTGCCGTCGAAGCGGGCCAGGGCCCACTCGTCCTTGGGGAAGTGGGCCGGCACCCAGTCCAGGATCACCCCGATGCCGGCGGCGTGCAGCCGGTCCACCAGGTGACGGAAATCGTCCGGGTCACCGAACCGGGCGGTCGGCGCGAAGTATCCGGTGACCTGGTAGCCCCAGGAGCCGCCGAACGGATGCTCCATCACCGGCAGGAACTCCACGTGGGTGAAGCCCAGCTCCGTCACGTACGCGACAAGCTGCTCGGCCAGCTCCCGGTAGCCCAGGCCGGGCCGCCACGAGCCGAGGTGCACCTCGTACACGCTCATCGGTTCCTGGTGCGGCTGCCGCTGAGCCCGCCGGGCCAGCCAGTCCGCGTCGTTCCACTGGAACGTCGAGTGATGCACCACCGAGGCGGTGGCCGGTGCCACCTCCGCGTACCCGGCGAGCGGGTCGGCCTTGTCCCGCCAGTACCCGTCGGCACCGAGGATGCGGTACTTGTACCGGGCACCGGCCGGCACCCCCGGCACGAAGATCTCCCACACGCCGGTCGAGCCGAGCGACCGCATCGGCCAGCCGTCGTCGGGCGCCCAGCCGGTGAAGTCGCCGACCACGCGTACGCCGCGGGCGTTCGGCGCCCACACCGCGAACGCCACGCCGCCGTCGAGGACGCGCGCGCCGAGTGCCTCCCAGAGCCGCTCGTGCCGGCCCTCGCCGATCAGATGCAGGTCCAGCTCACCCAGGGTCGGCGGGAAGCGGTACGGGTCGTCGTGCCGCTGCCCGTCCCGCTCGACCCGGTAGTCGAGCACCGTACCGGGCACGACGGCCTCGAAGACACCCACGTCGTGCACCCGCTTGGCCGGGTACCGCCGTTCCCCGACAAGCACGCTCACCTCACCCGCGCCCCGGCGCAGGGTGCGGATCACCGTACGCCCGTCCGCCGGATGCGCCCCGAGCACGGCGTGCGGGTCGTGGGTCTCCCCGGAGATCAGCTGGTCCATCGGGCGTCGTCCTTCGTCACGGTGTCGGAGCCGCCGCGGGGACCGGCGGCACTGGAGTCGGGCAGGGTGAACACGTGCGCGGGTTGCAGATAGGGGTCGAGGCGTACGGCGTTGCGCTGCCCCCACTCGTAGCGTGCCCCGGTCAGCTCGTCGTGCACGGTGAACCGGTCATGCCAGTCCAACCCCAACGCCGGCAGGTCGAGGGTGGTGTTGCCCCACTGCACGGTGTGCGAGTCGAACGAGCAGACCACCAGCACCGTGTTGCCGGTCACCGGATCCCGCTTGGACCAGCAGAGCAGCGCCGGGTTGTCGATGTCGTGGAAGACCAGGTTGCGCAGCCGGTGCAGGGCCGGGTTGTCCCGGCGGACCCGGTTGAGGGTGGCGACGAACGGGGCCAGCGAGCGCCCCTGTGCCTGGGCCTCGGCCCAGTCCCGGGGCCGCAGCTCGTACTTCTCGTTGTCGATGTATTCTTCCGCGCCCGGCCGGGCCACGTGCTCGAAGAGCTCGAAGCCGGCGTACATGCCCCAGGAGGGGGAGAGCAGCGCGGCCAGCACCGCCCGGATCTTGAACATCGGCGGTCCGCCGTGCTGCAGCGAGGCGTGCAGGATGTCGGGGGTGTTGGGCCAGAAGTTCGGCCGCATGTAGTCGGCCGCCGCCACCAACTCCGCGCAGTACTCGCGCATCTGCGCCGCTGAGGTCCGCCAGGTGAAGTACGTGTACGACTGGGTGAAGCCGACCTTGGCCAGCCCGTGCATCATCGCCGGCCGGGTGAACGCCTCGGCGAGGAAGAGCACGTCCGGGTCGGTCCGCTTGACCTCCCAGATCAGCCAGTGCCAGAAGTCGACAGGCTTGGTGTGCGGGTTGTCCACCCGGAAGATCTTCACGCCTTCGCCGACCCAGTGCCGCACCACCCGCAGCACCTCCGCCCGGATGCCCTCCGGGTCGTTGTCGAAGTTCAGCGGGTAGATGTCCTGGTACTTCTTCGGCGGGTTCTCCGCGTACGCGATGCTGCCGTCGGCCCGGGTGGTGAACCACTCCGGATGCGCGGTGACCCAGGGGTGGTCGGGGGCGCACTGCAACGCCAGGTCCATCGCCACCTCCAGGCCGTGTGCAGCGGCGGCGACGACGAAGTCGCGGAAGTCCTGCGGCGTACCCAGATCGGGGTGGATGGCGTCGTGCCCGCCCTCGTCGGCGCCGATCGCCCACGGCGAGCCGACGTCGTCCGGGCCGGCGACCAGGCTGTTGTTGGGGCCCTTGCGGTTGACCCGGCCGATCGGGTGGATCGGCGGCAGGTAGAGCACGTCGAAGCCCATCTCGGCCACCCCCGGCAGCCGCGCGGTGGCGGTGGCGAAGGTGCCGGAGCGGGCCGGCGCGTCGACGGTGGCCGGGATCGCCCCCTCGGAGCGGGGAAAGAACTCGTACCAGGCGGAGAAGAGCGCCCGCTCACGGTCCACCCAGATGCGGTACTCCGCGCCGGTGGTGACCAGCTCCCGCACCGGGTGCTCCCAGAGCAGGTCGGCCAACTCCAGCGCCGGACCGACCCGCTGCGGCAACGGCAGATCACCGTCGCGCAGGGCCCGTGCGGCGCGGTCGAGTCGGGCCTGCTCCGCCTCGGGCACCACGGCGGCGTCCAGCACGCGTACGCCCTCGGCCAGGTCGTTGGCCAACTCGGCCGCGCCCTGGCCGGCGGCGATCTTCTTGGTCACCGCGTTGTGCCAGGTCAGGTAGGGATCGCTGAACGCCTCCACCGTGAAGATCCACTCGCCGACCGCGTCGGGAGTGATGATGGCGTGCCAGCGATCCTTTCCGGGCTCGCCGGGCCGCATCCGGGTGAACGGCCGTGCCCTTCCGTCCGGGCCGAGCCAGACCACGTTGCAGCCCAGCGCATCATGCCCCTCCCGGTACGCGGTTGCCGACACCGGCACCAGTTCGCCGACCACCGCCCGAGCCGGATAACGCCCGCAGGCGACGGCGGGGGACACGTCTTCGATTGGGAACCGTCCACTCACCGCCTCAACCTACTGTGCGAGATCCCCTCGCGCTCAGCCGACAACCAGGAACCCCATCCGCCGCTCACCGCGTCGATCTAGGGCCAACTGTCGTGAGTTGATCTCCTGCAGCGACGATTGGCCCTAGATCGACGCGGGTGCGGCCGGCGGCGATCGGGGTGATGGTCAGGCGGCCTGCGGCGATCTGTGTTGTGGGGGACTGTCCGTCGGTTTGTATGTGGAGGGGGTGGGAGGCGGGGATGGCGAGTTGGGTCAGGTCGAGGTCTATGCGGCCGGTGACGTTGGGGGGTAGGTCGACGGTCAGGCGGAAGCCGTTGCGGCGGTCGAGCGACACCTCGATCGGGCCGCGGATCGTCGGTACCTTCGCGTGCAACCAGGTCAGCGGGCCCGGCTGCGGGGCGATCAGCACCTCGCGGTAGCCGGGCGCCAGTGGCCGGACACCGGCGACGAAGCGGGGCACGATGTTTGCGGGCGCGGATCCCCAGGCGTGCGAGAAGGTGGTGTTCGGCTTGATCGACGGGTCCCATGCCTCCATCACGATCGTCGCGCCCAGGTTGTCGATCATGTGTAGCCAGGAGAACTGCTCGCGGCTGGTGAGCAGCCCGTGGGCCGCGTGCCCCAGCCCGGCCCGGTACAGCGCCTCCAGCAGGAACTGCGCGCCGTAGACACTCACCCGCATGCCGCGCGCCGCGAGCCAGGTGCCGAGGGCGCGGACGTCGCGCTCCTCGGGTACGCCGAGCGCCAGCGGGAACGCGGTGGCGTGCTGGGCCTGGTGGGTGGTGCCCACCCCGTCGCGGTACGCCCCGGCCGTCCGGTCCAGCAGTTGACTGTTGAGGGCCGTCCGCAGCCGCGCGGCCAGCTCCGCGTACCGGCGTTGGTCGGCGGCCCGGCCGAGCACGCCGGCGATGCGGGCCAGCGCCTCGAACGCGGCGTACTGCCACGCGTTGATCACGGTGTTGACCCGGGTGAAGACGTACCCGTCGCGGTTGCTCGCCGGCCAGTCGACCAGATCGGCGTTGCTCTGGCTGGAGCTGCCGGGATTCTTCTCCACCAGACCCGCGGCGTTGAGCGCCTCGTCGAGCTGGCGGTCCACGAACAGGTCGTAGTCGGCCGCCAGGTTGCTCGGATCGCCGGTGGCGAGATAGTCCTCCCAGGCGGTCAGCACCGTCTGCAAGCGGTACTCGGCCGGCCAGGTGGGCCGGCGGGCCAGGTACGACGTGGAGTACCGGGCCAACGCGTACGACCGTTGGGTGGCGTACTCCGAGAGCTGGTTGATGATGGCGTCGCCCTCGTACGGGCCACGTTCGCGGGTGGGCGTGTCCTGGTACAGATCCTGCCGGGTGGCCTCGATCGAGTAGCGGCACATCTGCCAGACCCGGTTCAGGTCGGGGTCGGAGCTGTCGAACGTCGCGTCGTCGTCGTTCCACGGCAGCTTGAGCACAGCCGCCTCGACGGCGTTGGTGAGGTCCAGCGCCGGGTCGGCGACCAGCTCGACCCAGCGGAACGCGCGGTAGCCCCAGTGTTCGAGCTGCTGCCATCCGGCGCGCAGCGTCCACACCTCGCGGTAGGTCTGCCCGGACCGCAGGTCGTAGCGGGCACCGGTGGCGGTCCGCTCCTCACCCAGCCGGACCTCCACCGTCTGACCTGCCCGGCCGTTCACCGACAACCTGATGCCACCGACCACCACGCGCCCGAGATCGAACAGCCACCGACCCGCCCCGAGCCGCTCCACCGCGACCGGGCGTTGGTACGTGTAGGCCATGTTCGACACCCAGGCCGGTTCCAGCCGGCGACTCAGCGCCGCCGCGGTGGCCGGCTGCCAACTCCGGTCGTCGAAGCCGCGCCCCGTCCAGCCGACCGGCTCGTGCCGGGCGTCGAGATACTCCTGCGGGGCCTGGTAGTAGCCGCCCCCGGTGAAGCCCGCCGCCGGGCGCCAGCGGCCCGCCCGCCGGGTCCGCCACCCGTCGCCGGTCGCGACCACCTGGCGGGTGCCGTCGGCGAACACGACTACCAACTCGGCGAGGAAGGCGCGTTCCTGCGGCGAATAGCAGAGCGCCGCGATCACGTTGCGACCCGCGCTCAGCTGGGCGGCCACGTCGTGGGTCTGATAGCGCGCCTCGTCGGCCATCGCCCGGACCGGGCCGACGCCCGCGACGGTGTCGTTGACCCAGAGCTTGTAGACGTACTGCCGGGTCGGCTCGGGTGACTGCGCCGTGGCATGGACGTACGCGGCGGCGATCGGCTTGTCGGGAAGGACGAACTCGGTGCGCAGCAGCGCCCAGTCGTTGCTCTCGCCCAGCGTCGCCAGCAGCGACTGACCACGGTCGACGACGAGGTCGCCGCCGGTGACGGTGCCGCCGACGAAGGCGCCAGGTCCGTCGGTGAAGTCCTCGTTCAGCAGGACCGTGCCGGTCGGGTCGGTGAAGGAGACCGAGTGCACCCGGTGGGCTTCGGTGCTGCCGTTGCGGAACCCGACGCTGCCCGAGGCGTACGTGCCGTCGACTGTGGTGTCGATCAGGGTGTTGCCGAGATAGGTCCGGATGGTGGAACCGGCCAACTCGACCCGGAAGCGGTACGGCGTGCCCGTCGCCACCGGCAGCCCGAGCGACCGTTCGCTCAACACCGTGTACGTGCCGTTGCGCTGGACATGGGTCTTCAGCACCCCGGGGGAACCGGCCCGGAGCTGCCAGAGGTAGTTGTTGCTGGCGCTCTGCGCCCGGAACCAGAGGCTGGCGGCGACTGAGGTGATGGTGACGGACACGTCGAGCACGCCGTCGCGCAACGTCACCGCACCGTCGGGTGCCCAGATGGGCCGGGCGGTCCAGGTGTCGCCGGCCGCGGTGACCACCGCCTGCGGCTCGGACCAGCCCGAGGCGAGCGTCGGGGTGGCCCAGGTGCGGACCCGCCAGTGGTAGAGCGACGAGGGCCGCAACGGCGGACCGGCGTACGCGACGGCGGTCGAGTCGCCGCTGTCGACCCGGCCGCTGTCCCAGACCACCCCGCCCCGGGTAAGCAGGTCGTCCCGGGTGTACGCGAGCTGGACCTGGTAGGCGACCTGTCGGGCCGCCGGTTGCAGGGCCGGCACGATCCAACTCAGTCGCGGCCGGTCGGGGGTCACGCCGAGCGGAGTGTCCAGCAGGGCGGTCAGCAGCCCGGTCGGCCCGGGTTGCGCTGCGGAAGCCGGTGTCACCTTGGCGATGGCCGCGCCGCCGGACAGCCCGGTCGCAGCACCGAGGGCGACGGTTCCGCCGGCCCGCATCAGGCGCCGACGGGATAGACCGATTCGATTGTTGATCTCGCGCACGCGCAGACCCTACCCACATCACGTCACGACCCCTGCAACCGCTCTCCACCGCAGGAAGGACGAGGCGCTGCCAGCTGGTGACTTCCTCCGCGAGGAACTGCCCTACCCGGCCGGCTTTCTCGCCGGCAAGGCGTACGTTGCCTACCGCAGGCAGGGCGGTACCAAGCGATCGCCGATCGCTGACTTGTATCTCGGCGCGCATGCCGCCGTGTGCGGGTACCGACTGCTCACCCGGGACGGGGAGCGCTATCGAACGTACTTTCCGAAGCTTGAGTTGATCACGCCGAGTGGCTGACCGCGAGCCGTGCTGGGAAGTGTTAACAGGGGGCCCCTCCTATACACGAGGCGTTAGCAGGGGGCCCCTCCTTACCGCAGGGAGCGGTAGAGCTCCAGGGTCCGGGCGGCGATCGCGTCCCACGAGAAGTGCTCGACCGCGCGCCGGCGACCGGCGCGGCCCAGGGCGGCGGCGCGCTCGGGAGCTGCCAGCAGCTCGTTCAGCCGCCCCGCCAGGTCGGCCTCGAAGCGCGCCGCATCCACCGGCGTGCCATCCAGGCCGGCCTGGTCGATCGGGACCAGCAGGCCGGTCTCGCCGTCGGCGACCACCTCGGGGATGCCGCCGGTGGCGGTGGCCACCACCGCCGTCTCGCAGGCCATCGCCTCCAGGTTGACGATGCCCATCGGCTCGTACACCGACGGGCAGACGAAGATGGTGGCGTGGGTGAGCACCTGGATCACCTCGGGCTTGGGCAGCATCTCGGCCACCCAGATCACCCCGGACCGGCGTGAGCGCAGCTCGGTGACCAGGCCCTGTACCTCGGCGGCGATCTCCGGGGTGTCCGGGGCACCGGCCAGCAGCACCAGCTGGGTGTCGGCGGGCAGGTCCCGGGCCGCGCGCAGCAGGTGCGGCAGGCCCTTCTGCCTGGTGATCCGGCCGACGTAGACCACGCTGGGCAGGGCCGGGTCGATGCCGAGCCGGGCCAGCACGTCGGTGCCCGGATCCGGGGCGTACTGCGCGGTGTCGATGCCGTTGTAGATCACGTGCACCCGGTCCGGATCCACCGACGGGTACGCCGCCAGCACGTCGCGGCGCATCCCCGCGCTCACCGCCACGATCGCGTCGGCCGACTCGTACGCGGTGCGTTCGCACCAGGAGGAGAGGGCGTAGCCGCCGCCGAGCTGCTCGGCCTTCCACGGCCGCAGCGGCTCCAGGCTGTGCGCGGTCACCACGTGCGGCACCCCGTACAGCAGCTTCGCGGTGTGCCCGGCCAGGTTCGCGTACCAGGTGTGGCTGTGCACCACGTCCGCGCCCGCGCAGCCGGCCGCCATCTCCAGGTCCACGCCCATGGTCCGCAGCGCCGGGTTCGCGCCGGCCAGCCCCGCCGGTTCGGCGTACGCCCGCACGCCCGGCTCGGTGCGCGGCGCACCGAAGCAGTGCACCTGGACGTCGGTGAGCCGCCGCAGCTCCCGGGCCAGGTACTCGACGTGCACCCCGGCGCCGCCGTAGACCTCCGGCGGGTACTCCCGGGTGAGCAGGTCGACGCGGAGCGGGCTGGAGTCGGTCATGACCGGCACCCTAGTGCAGAATTCGACGCCACACCCGTCGCGTAACTGTGCCGTACGAGTGGTGAACCGGCACGGCTATGGATAGCGTCTGTTCATGGCTGCCAAGGTGCTCGCGATCGTCCTGGCCGGCGGAGAGGGCAAGCGCCTGATGCCGCTGACCACGGACCGGGCCAAGCCGGCCGTCCCGTTCGGCGGGATGTACCGCATGGTCGATTTCGTCCTCTCCAACCTGGCCAACGCCGGCTATCTCAAGATCGTCGTGTTGACCCAGTACAAATCCCACTCCCTCGACCGGCACATCACCAAGACGTGGCGGATGTCGACGCTGCTCGGCAACTACGTCACTCCGGTGCCCGCCCAGCAGCGCCGAGGCCCGTGGTGGTTCGCCGGCTCCGCCGACGCCATCTACCAGAGCTTCAACCTGATCTACGACGAGCAGCCCGACTACGTGATCGTGTTCGGCGCCGACCACATCTACCGGATGGACCCGCGGCAGATGGTGGAAGACCACATCGCCTCCGGCGCCGGGGTCACCGTCGCCGGCATCCGGCAGCCGCTGTCCACCGCTGACCAGTTCGGTGTGATCGAGGTCGGCGAGGACGGCAGGCGGATCCGGGCCTTCCGGGAGAAGCCCACCGACGCGGTCGGCCTGCCCGACGCCCCCGACCAGATCTACGCCTCGATGGGCAACTACGTCTTCACCACCCGGGCGCTGATCGAGGCGGTCGAACGCGACGCCGAGGACAAGACCAGCAAGCACGACATGGGCGGCAGCATCATCCCGATGCTTGTCGAGCGGGGCGAGGCCAACGTCTACGACTTCCGCGACAACGAGGTGCCCGGCAGCACCGACCGGGACCTGGGCTACTGGCGTGACGTGGGGACGCTCGACTCGTTCTACGACGCACACATGGATCTGATCAACGTGCATCCGGTGTTCAACCTCTACAACTTCGACTGGCCGATCTACACCGAGCAGCCGCCGTACCCGCCGGCCAAGTTCGTCCACCAGTGGGGGGAGCGGGTCGGCCGGGCGGTCGCCTCGATGGTCTCGCCCGGCGCGGTGATCTCCGGCTCGCTGGTGGAGAACTCCATCGTCTCGCCCAAGGTGAAGGTGCACTCCTGGGCACACGTGGACGGCGCGGTGCTGATGGAGGGCGTCGAGATCGGCCGGCACGCGGTGGTGCGCCGGGCCATCCTGGACAAGAACGTCTACGTGCCCGAGGGCGCCGAGATCGGCGTGGACCTGGAACGCGACAGGCAGCGCTACACCGTCTCCGACAACGGCATCGTGGTCATCGGCAAAGGCCAGAAGGTAGAACCGTGAGCGCGAGGAGTGCAGCGCAGCGGAGCCCCGCAGTCGCGAACGAAAGGCAGGTAGCCGTGAGCGCGAGGAGTGCAGCGCAGCGGAGCCCCGCAGTCGCGAACGAAAGGCAGGTAGCCGTGAGCGCGAGGAGTGCAGCGCAGCGGAGCCCCGCAGTCGCGAACGAAAGGCAGGTACAGCCGTGAGTAGTCACCCTCGTGCCGGTCAGCCGGCCCAGCCCGGCGACCTGGTGGACGTGCCGCGACTGGTGACCGCGTACTACGCCGAGCATCCCGACCCGGCCGACCCGGCGCAGCAGGTCTCCTTCGGCACCTCCGGGCACCGCGGGTCGAGCCTGCGTAACGCCTTCAACTCCGACCACATCCTCGCGGTCACCCAGGCGCTCTGCGACTACCGGCGGGAGCAGGGCATCGACGGCCCGCTCTTCCTCGGCCGGGACACCCACGCGCTCTCTGCCCCCGCGGCGGTCGACGCGCTGGAGGTGCTCGCCGCCAACGAGGTCACCGTGCTGGTCGACAGCCGCGACGGCTACACCCCCACCCCGGCGGTGTCGCACGCGATCCTCACCCACAACCGGGGCCGCACCGCCGGGCTCGCCGACGGCATCGTGATCACCCCGTCGCACAACCCGCCGGACGACGGCGGGTTCAAGTACAACCCCACCCACGGCGGACCCGCCGACTCCGACGCCACGAAGTGGATCCAGGACCGCGCGAACGCGATCCTCGCCGCCGGGCTCAAGGAGGTGCGTCGCATCCCGTACGCGCGGGCCCGCACCGCCGACACCACAGGCACGTACGACTTCCTCGGCGCGTACGTCGACGACCTGCCGGCGGTGCTCGACCTGGACGCGATCCGCGCGGCCGGCGTGCGGATCGGCGCCGACCCGCTCGGCGGCGCCAGCGTCGCCTACTGGGGTGAGATCGCCGAGCGGCACCGCCTGGAGCTGACCGTGGTCAACCCGGACGTCGACCCGACCTGGCGGTTCATGACCCTGGACGGTGACGGCAAGATCCGGATGGACTGCTCGTCGCCGAACGCGATGGCCTCGCTGATCGCCCGGCGCGCCGACTACCAGGTCTCCACCGGCAACGATGCCGACGCCGACCGGCACGGCATCGTCACCCCTGACGCCGGGCTGATGAACCCGAACCACTACCTCGCGGTGGCGATCGCCCACCTGTTCGGCACCCGCGACCAGTGGGGCCCGGACGCCGTGATCGGCAAGACCCTGGTCTCCTCCTCGATGATCGACCGGGTCGCCGCCGACCTCGGGCGTCCCTTGCTGGAGGTGCCGGTGGGCTTCAAGTGGTTCGTGCCCGGCCTGCTCGACGGCACGGTCGGCTTCGGTGGGGAGGAGAGCGCCGGGGCGTCCTTCCTGCGCCGCGACGGCGGCACCTGGACCACCGACAAGGACGGCATCCTGCTCTGCCTGCTCGCGTCGGAGATCATTGGCGTGACCGGGCGGACGCCCAGCGAGCACTGGAACGAGCTGGCCGAGCGCTTCGGCGCGCCCGCGTACGCCCGCATCGACGCGCCCGCCACCCGGGAGCAGAAGGCCGTGCTCGGCAAGCTCTCACCCGAGCAGGTGACCGCGACCGAGTTGGCCGGCGAGCCGATCACCGCCACGCTGACCACCGCACCGGGTAATGGCGCCCCGATCGGCGGGCTGAAAGTGACCACCGAGTCGGGCTGGTTCGCCGCCCGTCCGTCCGGCACCGAGGACGTTTACAAGATCTACGCCGAGTCGTTCCATGGGCCCGAGCACCTGGCCCGTGTCCAGCGAGAGGCGCAGGAACTGGTTACCGAGGTGCTGGCCGGAGCCTGACCGCGCCGGCATGGTCGGGCAGCCGCAGCGATCCGAACCTGCGCCCCGCATGCGATCAACTGGATCGGCTCGGGTGACGGCATGGTGGTGCGTCAGCGGGCCAGCGGAACGCCTGGCTGACGCGTGCGGGGCGCCGCCTGCGCGACGCCGCAGAGCGCGGCCAGTTGTCCGACGATCAGACCCGGGGCGCCGTCCGGGTCGAGCGCGCTGGCATCGAGCGGGTCCAGGGCCGGCACGGTCACGTGCGAGATCAGCGGGTGCAGTGGCCGGTGGTCGGTTTCCTCGTGGCCCAACAGGTCCTCGTGCAGTTTCTCGCCGGGACGGAGCCCGGTGTAGATGACAGGCACCGGGCTGGCGGCCTGGGCGGCCATGCGGCGTGCCAGGTCGTCGATGCGGACCGGTTCGCCCATGTCGAGCACCAGCGCCTCCCCGTCACGCCCGATGCTGGCTGCCTGGAGTACCAGGTGCACCGCCTCCTGCACGGTCATCAGGTACCGCGTCACATCGGGGTGTGTGACGGTCAACGGCTGCCCGGCCTCGATCTGCCGCTGAAAGGCGGTCACCACCGAGCCGCGGCTGCTGAGCACGTTGCCGAACCGGACGCTGAGGAACGTGCCCGGGTGGGTTGCCGCAGCGTGGGCGGTCAGCATCTCGGTGAGACGCTTGGAGTAGCCGAGCACGCTTATCGGGTTGGCGGCCTTGTCAGTGGAGATATTGACGAAGCGGGTGACGTCCCGGCAGGCGTCCAGCAAGGTGAGCGTGCCCCAGACGTTGGTCTTGATCGCCTCGCCGGGGTGCCGTTCCAGTAGGGTCAGGTGCTTCAGCGCGGCGGCATGAAAGACGATCTCGGGCTTGCGGTCCCGCATGATCCGCCGGATCCCCTTCTCGTCGCGGAGGTCGGCGAGGATGAGTTCGGAGTCGTCGAGCAATGCCCGCCCGGTGAGCGACATCTGGAGGCTGTGCAGGGCGGACTCGTCCCGGTCGAGCATCATCAGTTCGCCCGGGTTGGCGCGCATGATCTGTCGGCACAGTTCCGCGCCGATCGAGCCTCCGGCACCGGTGACCAGCACCCGCCGGCCGGCGAGGCCGTTGTTGTCCAGCGTCAGGTCGCCGACCACCTGGCGGCGGCCGAGCAGGTCGCTGATCTGCACGTCGCGGACGTCGCTGACCCTGATCCGGTGGTCCACCAACTCTCGGACCGGTGGAATGATCTTGAAGTCGGCGCCGGTCCGGAGGGTGATCTCCCGAATCTCCCGGATCAGCGTGGCGTCGGCATTCGCCACTGAGAAGATCAGCGTGGTAGCGCCGGTACGGCGGATCGCCTCCGCGAGCTGCATCCGGCCGCCCAGCACCGGGACCCCGGCGATGCGCAGATCGTGCCGCTCCGGGTCGTCGTCAAGCGCGCCGACCGGCAGGTAGCGCCCCTTCGGGTCGCCCAGCATGGCACGAACCAGTCCCTGGCCGGCCTCGCCGAGACCGAAGAGGAGCACCGGGGTGGCGGACCGGGCGTCCGGACGCATGGCGCGGTCGCGGCGGTGCCGGTGTAGCAGGCGGGAGCAGAACATGAACAGCAGCGCCAGTGCGCCGCCGACCACCGGCGTGCTGGCCGGAATCGGCCGGTCGCCGAAGGCGAGCAGCGCCAGCAGCACCAGGACGGCAGTGGTGGCGGTCGTGCCGGCGAGCCCACGGACCTCCTCGATGGTGCCCAACGGCTGCCGGCCGGAGTGGATCCGCCGCAGCGCGCTGATGCCAACGTGCAGAACGGCTGTGGCGGCACCGAGCAGCATCACATTGGTGGTCTGCTCCGCGTTGAGCACCTGTTCGTACCTGGCCCAGCCGGCCACGATGAAGCCGCTGACCCAGGCGAGCGTGTCGGCGGCCAAAAAGATGGCGGTACGGCGTCGGTTCACTCTGGTCCGCTGCTGGGGCGTCGGCGTTGTCTCGGGTGGCATGACGATCTCCCCTGTCCTGTCCGTGACTGTGGTGACCCGCCTCAGGTCAGCGGCCACGCACGTCCCCTAACTGCTTAGCGGAATTAAGGTCGTGCGAATGCAGTTTTCACGTTTCTCTGACTGGATTTACGGTCCAGAATCGTGAGCATCTGTCGCGTAGCGTCGTGAGGTGGGGAGAGTCCTCGTTGTGTGACTGCAGTCCGTCGACGGACTCCGGAGCAAATGTGAAGCCGTTTCATTGCCTCGCTTGTCGGATAATCTCCGCCCCCGGTGTTAGTTTGATTTGTCCGACAGGCGTTGAACGGATATCGCGGAGGCCTGTACATGAGGAATGCGCCGAGTGCGGTTCGCATTCGAGAGGCGTCCTGCTCGCCACGTGACCGGCAACTGGAGGTTTCCGTTCACGCTCGGTACGCCGTGCCCGCTGCGCGCCGCCGGACGGGAGTGCGTAGCAGGTGAACGCTTCCACGTCATACCGGATCGTCGAGGCGCGGGTTCCGGTGCAGAACACGACGAGCCTGGTCCGTGGCCGGCGGCGGAAGCTGCCCCGGCTTACCTGGCTGTTGCAACTCTTTCCGGTAACCACTGTGGTGCTCGCCCCGTACGCCTTGCTGATCGTCCCGATGGCGGTGCTCAACGACAACCCGGACATCGGTTTCATCATCATGCTGCTGGCGCTGGCCCTGCCGGGTTGCCTGGTGGTGGAGTTCGCCTTTCTCAAGCGGATGGGTCGGCGGGGGGATTGGCAACGCGCTCTGGTCGAGGCCAACAGCGGCTACCCTTACCTTTACAAGATCGCCCGCTCGGCCGCGCTGGTCAGCGTCACCGCGGACCTGTTAAATGCCTGGGCCGGCCAGGGCACCATCTTCGCCCAGGTCACCGGCGAGATCGTCGCCTCACCGGCGGCACTGGTCAGCGGGCTGTTCATGGGCTGGCGCTATCTTGCCTTCGCCCTGCTGGTCGCAAGTCTGCTAGCTGGCCAGGCCAGCCGGCTTGCCTGTCTACGTTGGACGCTCTGTCTGCTCGGGACGCAACTGGTGGTCGTGCTGGCAACGGCCTTGACTGCGCCGCTGATGACCTACCTGTCCTTCCTTGTGGCGCTCGCGGCCATTTGCGGCCTGCTGCACAGCCGGTTCATCATCGTCACCGCGCTGGCGCTGTTCCTGATCTGGCCGGCGATGTACGAAGCTCGCAACGACCTGCGCACCGATGGCGGCGTGGCGGTCGACGAGACGGAGACCTCCGGCGACCGGCTGCGGCTCGACCTTCAGGTGACCCGGGCCAGTGGGCACGACGCCCCTGTCGATATCGAGCGCCCCGGCCCGAGTCAGATCGTGCGGTACGGGCTGGTGCCCCGAATGCTCGATCAGGACCGGCCGGCCATCTCGACAGGCATCCGGATCAACGAGTACCTGGGCGGCACATCCACCTCCGCCTACACCTTCCTCTCGCTCGGCACAATCTACTTCCTGGACGGCCCGTGGGGTGTGGTGCTGTTCCATATCGGTTGGGCGCTCGTCGGCATCCTGCTGCTGCGGGCCGGCGGCGCACCCGGGCCGATCCGCCTCGGGCTCTTCAGTTTTGTGGTCGCGGCGCCGCTGATGTGGTCGAGAACGTATCCGGAGTCGATGATTCTGTTCGTGCAGTTCGTCGTTGCCGCGCTGCCGGTGCTGCTGCTCCTGCGCCTGGGGCGAAGGCGGTCGCGGGTGGTGCCGCAGGGCGCCCGGTCCGGCACGTGACGACCCGGGTTTCATCCCGGCCTGGTCCGGCGGCCACCGGTGCTGCCGGTGGCTCGGCTTCCTGGCGCGCGTTCGCCCGCCGGGCGGTGACGGCGTTGTCCGTGAACGGGCTGTCGAGTGTGGGCAACCTGATGGTCTCGGTCTCCGTCGCACGCGGCGAGTCGCTGTCCGGACTGGGCCAGTTCGCCCTGACCCTCTCGCTCTATGTGCTGGTCATCGGTCTGGTGCGAACGGCGGTCACCGAGGCGGTGCTGGCCGCGCGTACGGCACCGGCGCGGTGCACGATCAGGCAAGGGGCTCGCCGGGCTGCCGCTGTCGCGGTGGCGGCCGGAGTGATCACAGCGGCCACCGGGGCGGTGCTCGGCTCTCCGTACCTCACTGTCGCCGGCCTGGCCCTGCCCGGCCTCGTGGCCTATGACTATGTCAAGGCGATCAGCATCGGCGTCGGTAGAACCCGGGTGGCATGGGCCCAGGAGTGCGCCTGGCTGGGCTTGACTGTGCTCTCCGTCGGGACGGTGCTGGTCGCGGATGCGCCGCCGGTGATGATCTTCGTTGGCTGGGCGGCTTCCGGTGCCGTCCTCGGCATCGTGGTCGCCCGCTGGCAGCGCTATGGCATGCTGCCCCGCTGGGGGCTCGATCGTCGGGACAGCCGGGTCGCCGCCTCGTTCGCCGGGCAGTTCCTGGTCACCGCTGGTTCGGCCCAACTGGCCCTGAGCGCTCTGGCTGCCACGGCGGGGGTGGCCGTGGTGGGCGCCCTCGGCGCGGCCCGGACGGTCTTCGGGCCGGTGACCCTGCTGACGACCACGCTCTCCGCGCTGATCGTGCCGTACCTGGCGCAGTCCCGGGCCGATACGCCCCGGGCTCGGCTACGGGCCGCCGGTGCGGCTGTCGCCCTGACCGTGGGTGTCCTTCTGCCGCTGGTCATCGTGGTGTGTCTGCTGCCTGACGAGGTCGGCCGGGCAGTGCTGGGTGACAACTGGCAGGCAGCCCGTCCGCTGCTGCCGCTGCTCTCCGTCGAGGCGCTGTTGGAACCGATCGCGCTGGTCGCGTTCGCCGGGCACCGGGTGCAGTCGGCGGGCGCGCGGGCGTTGGCCATCGGCGTGCTGCTCGGACCGTTGCGGATCGCGACGATCGTGGCGGGTGGTGTGCTGTTCGGCGCTGCTGGCGCGGCCGGTGCGCTGGCGGTGCTGGCCCTGCTCAGCGCCGCCTGCTGGTGGTTGAGCTACCGGCGGCTGAACGCGACACCGGCCGACTCGCGCTGACCGGCGCCGCGTCCCCGTTCAGCTGGCGACGTCGACCAGGGCGGCGCGGATCCGCTCCACCACGGTCTTGACCTCCGCCTCGCTCAACTCCGCATGGGTGGGCAGGTTGATGCCCCGGCGGGCGAGGTCGGTGGTCACCGGGCAGTTCGCCGCCGGGTCGCGGTGCGCGGGCAGCTCGGTGATCGGTACGAAGAATGGGCGGGTGTCCACGCCGCGCCGGTCCAGTGCCCGGGCCAGCGCGTCCCGGGACGTGGCGTTCCCCGCGTCGCCGACCAGGAACGCGGCCATCCACGGCCCCCGGCGTACCCCGGGCAGCACCGGCTGGCGGGTCAGGGCCGGCTCGTCGGCCAACTGCTCCTCGTAGTCGGCGATCACCCGGTCGCGCCGCGCGATGATCTCGTCGGCCCGGTCGAGCTGGGCGCAGAGCACCGCCGCGCTCAGGTTGGTCATCCGGTAGTTGTAGCCCAGCACCGGGAAGTAGTAGCGGCGGTGCGGGTCCATGCCCTGGTTGCGCAGCAGGCGCATCCGGTCGGCTAGGGCCTTGTCGGAGGTGGTCACGCAGCCGCCCTCGCCCGAGGTGATCACCTTGTTGCCGAAGAACGAGAACGTGGTGACGTCGGCCAGCGACCCGGTGGGGTGCCCGTCGAGCGTGGCGCCGAACGACTCGGCCGCGTCGGCGACCAGGAGCAGTCCGTGCCGGTGGCAGAGATCACGCAGGGCCGGGTAGTCGGCCGGGTGGCCGTACAGGTCGACGGCGATGACCGCCCGGGTACGCGGCCCGATCGCCGCGCGTACCGCGGCCGGATCGATGCACCAGCTCTGCGGCAGCACGTCTACGCAGACCGCGCGGGCACCGCAGTACGCGACCGCGTTCGCCGTCGCCACGTAGGTCAGCGCCGGGACGATCACCTCGTCGCCCGGCCCGATGCCGGCGGCGGCCAACACGAGGTGCAGGGCCACCGTGCCGTTGCCGGTGGACACCGCGGCGTCCACGGCGCAGCGGCGTGCGAAGCGGTCCTCGAACTCCCGCAGGTAGGGGCCGTGCGACGAGATCCAGCCGCTGCGGATCGCGTCGACGACGTAGCGCTCCTCCAGGTCGGTGATGCTGGGCCGGGCGACCGGGAAACGCGCCGGCGCGCTCACGACACCACCTCCGGGTCGAGGGCGGTGGCGAACGCGGACCGGGGCACCGGGCCGGGCTGCCCGTCCGCCGCCCACCGCAGCACGTCCAGGTAGTCCCGACCGGTGGCCGCCCAGGTGCGGGTGGCCAGCCGGCCGTCGGCACGGCGGGACGCGGCGGCGTAGTGCGCGCGGTCGGCGGACAGCCGGCGGACCGCGTCGGCCAGAGCGGACGGGTCGGTGGCCCGGAACACCGCCGCCTGCGCCCCGGTGAATTCCAGTTGGGCCAGCAGCGGCTCCGAATCGGCGCAGGCCACCGGGAGCCCCCAACTGAACGCCTCCAGCATTGTCCCGCTCGCCGCCTCCCAGAGCGATGGCACCACCACCGCGTCGGCGCGGGCGTACAGGGCGTTCAGGTCGTCCAGGCTGACGAAGCCGGGGAAGGACACCCGGCCGCGCAGGTCCGGCTTGGCGGCCCGGGCGAGCAGGCGACTCGCCTCGGGTTCGACCAGCGGCCCCGGGCAGACCAGGCGGTACTCCGGCAGCAGCGCCATCGCCTCCAGCAGCGTCGCGTGGTTCTTGTGCGTCGCGGTCGACGACGGGTAGACGAGCAGGCCTTGTTCCGGGCGGGCGTCGGCCCGGTCCGGCGCGGGCTGGAAGGTGGGGGTCGGGATGAGCACGATGCGCTGCGCTGCCTCGGGGAACAGGCGCAGCGCCTGCCGGTACGGGTGCGGCCAGGTCACCACGACGGCACCGGCCCTGGCCACGTTCTCGCGGACCACGGCCGCATACCCGGGGGAGTGGAAGTCGGCGAGCAGGTGCCGCAGGTCGTGCAGGACCACCACCGACCTGCCGGACCCGGTGGGGGCGCAGTGGAATGGGTACAGGGTCACGTCCGCGCTGGACGACGGCGGTCCGGAGCGTTGGCGCAGCAGGTTGACCGTCCGCCGGACGGCCACCGAGTTACGGATCCGGGTCGGAGTCCAGCGTCGCAGCAGTTGCCCGGCCGGATTGTCCGACCGCAGCGGCTGGGTCACCTCGGTCCAGTCGATCCGGTCGGTGGGCAGGTAGCCGCGCCACTGGTCCAGCGTGCCGCGCAGGACGTCGACCCGCAGGTCGCAGGAGTCTTCGGCGGCCATCCCCGCCAACAGGCCGTACGCGAACGCCTCGACACCTGCCGCGTGACCGGGGCGGATCGGGGTGGCGTCGACGGTGACCCTCATCGGTCCACCCGCACCAGGCGTCCCATCCGCTCGTCCTCGAGCAGTTGACGGTCGGCGTCGACCATGATCCGCACCAGGTCGCCGAAGAGGGTCTTGGGTGCCCAGCCGAGGCGACGGCGGGCCTTACCGTAGTCGCCGATCAGGGCGTCGACCTCGGCCGGCCGGTAGTAGGCCGGGTCGATCTGGACGTACTGCTCCCAGTCGAGCCCCACCTGTTCGAACGCGGCCTGGACGAAATCGCGGACGGTATGCCCCTCACCGGTGGCGACCACGTAGTCGTCCGGGGTGTCCTGTTGCAGTGCCAGCCACATCGCCTCGACGTACTCCGGAGCGTAGCCCCAGTCCCGTACCGCGTCGAGGTTGCCCAGGTAGAGCCGGTCCTGCAGGCCCGCCTCGATGCGGGCTACCGCCCGGGTGACCTTGCGGGTGACGAAGTTCTCGCCGCGCCGGGGGCTCTCGTGGTTGAACAGGATGCCGTTGACGCAGAACATGTCCCACGACTCGCGGTAGTTCACTGCCGACCAGTACGCGTAGACCTTGGCGCACGCGTACGGGCTGCGTGGATGGAACGGCGTCTCCTCGCGCTGCGGGGGCGGTGTCGAGCCGAACATCTCCGAGGAGGACGCCTGGTAGTAGCGGCAGTCGATGCCGGCAGCGCGGGCGGCTTCGAGCATGTGCAGGGCACCGAGCGCGGTGACGTCGGCGGTGTAGCCGGGGATGTCGAAGGAGACCCGCACGTGGCTCTGGGCGCCGAGGTTATAGATCTCGTCCGGCCGGATGTCCCGGATCATCGAGGTAAGCGTCGCCGGGTCGGACAGGTCACCGTAATGCAGGAACAGCCGGGCCTCCGAGTTGCGCGGGTGGACGTCGATGCGGTCGAGTCGGTCGGTGTTGAACGACGACGAGCGCCGTTTGATCCCGTGCACCGTGTATCCCTTGTCGAGCAGGAATTCAGTGAGGTAGCTGCCGTCCTGTCCGGTGATACCTGATATGAGTGCCACTCGCGACATCAAGTCCCCTAGTGCTGTATCGGCGGTTGGGTTCGCCTGATTTTTATAGCGGTTTCCGCAGTCTTTTCCTCCGTTTTTGCGCATACTGTTCGGAACGTGTCGCCTACTGCGGTCGGGAGTCACCAAAGAAGCGCTCGCTCGTTGATCCAAGCATTCCTGTTCGCCCGGCGATGGAGCGAAGATGGTCAACGACACCGCCCCCGTGTCGCGATTTCGGGAGGGTGCCGCGGGATCTGGCGAGAAACATTTCCGCGTCCTCGTCACCGCGGAGTACTTTGCCCCCGGCTGGCGAGCCGGTGGGCCGGTGCGCTCGATCTCGGACGTGCTCGCGCGAGCCAGCGACGACATCGAGACGACGATGTTGACCCGCGACCACGACCTCGGTTCCCGCACCCCCTATCCCGGACTCTCCGGCCGATGGGTGCGATTCGGTCGGACCAACATCTTTTACCTCGGGGTACGTCATCCGGCACACTGGCGGCGACTCTGGCGGGCGCTGCGCGCGGTCCGGTTCGACCTGCTCTACGTGAACAGTGTCTGGTCGACGTTCTCCATCCTGCCCATCGTCGCGGCGCGGCTCGGCCTGCTGCGAGTGCGGCGCGTGCTGGTGGCGCCCCGAGGCGAGTTCGGCTCGGCCGCGCTGCGGCTGCACGGCGTGCGGAAGCGGATCTTTCTGGCTGGCTGGCGGTGGATGCTCGGGCAGCCACGAGTGTTGTGGCATGCCACTACCCCGGCTGAAGCCGCCGACATCCGTCGAGTGCTGCCCCGGGCCCGGATCGGGGTGGTAGCCGTCGCCAGCGGACCCGAGCCGGAGCCGGAGCCTGTCGCGCTGCCACCGGCGCGGCAGGCGCGGTTGGTCTTCATCGGCCGGATTTCCCCGATCAAGAACCTCGATCTGACGCTGCGTGCGCTCGCCCACGTGCCGGTACCGGTCCGGCTGGACATCTACGGTCCGGTGGAGGATCCGTGGTACTGGCGTCGATGCCAGAAGATGGTTGCGGACCTGCCTGACTCGGCCACCGTGGCCTATCGGGGGGAGTTGCATCCCGACCAGGTCCGGGAGACCTTCTCCCAGTACGAGGCCTTCGTGCTGCCGACCCTGGGCGAGAACTTCGGCAACGCCATCGCGGAGAGCCTGTCGGCGTACTGTCCGGTGCTCTGCTCCGACCGCACTCCCTGGACCGGTGTGTTGCGCGACGGCGGCGGGCTGGTGCTTACCGAACTGACCCCGACCGCGCTTGGCGCTCTGGTCACGCAGGTCGCTACGGCCGCGCCCGAACAGCGACACGCGGCCCGGGTGACCGCAGGGGCGGCTTACCGGCGCTGGCGGGCGGGCCTTACCTCGGTCAGCGTGCTTGACCAGGCGCGACACGTGATCAGCGACCCGACGTACCAGGTGTCCGCACAGTGCCGCAGGTCCTGAGCCGGTGGGGCCACGCCGCCCGCCGCCCCGATCGTCAGAAACCGCTGTGAGGAGAATGCCGGTGACCCGAGTGATGACAGTCGTCGGGACCAGGCCGGAGATCATCCGGTTGGCCCGAGTGATCGACGCGCTGGACCGCACCGCGGAGCACACGTTGGTGCACACGGGACAGAACTGGGACCCGGCGCTGTCCGACATCTTCTTCACCGAGTTGGGGGTCCGCGCGCCGGACCGGTTCCTGCGGGCGGACACCAGCTCGCTCGGCAGCCTGCTCGGCGCCGTCCTGGTCGGCACCGAGGCCGCGATAGCCCAGACGCGTCCGGACGCGCTGCTGGTGCTCGGGGACACCAACAGCGCGATCGCGGCGCTGATGGCCCGGCGGATGAAGGTGCCGGTGTACCACATGGAGGCCGGCAACCGTTGCTTCGACCTGAACGTGCCGGAGGAGACCAATCGGCGAATGGTCGACCATGTCGCCGATTTCAACCTCGTCTATTCCGAGCACGCCCGGCGTAATCTGCTCGCCGAGGGCCTGCATCCGCGGCGTATCCTGCACACCGGCTCGCCTATGCGCGAGGTGCTCGACCACTACCGGCCGCAGATCGAGGCATCCGCTGTGCTGACGCGGCTGGACCTGGAGCCTGGCGGGTACTTCGTGGTCAGCGCGCACCGGGAGGAGAACGTCGACCACCCGGACCGGCTCCGTCGGCTGCTGGACTGCCTCTGCGCGGTCCGCGACGAGTGGGGGTTGCCGTTGCTGGTCTCCACCCACCCACGGACCCGCAAGCGGCTGGAGTCCCTCGCCGTGGACGGTACGCGACTGGAGGCTATCGCCTTCCACGAGCCGTTCGGCTTCTTCGACTACGTCACCCTGCAACGGCACGCCCGGTGCACGCTCTCCGACAGCGGCACGGTCAGCGAGGAGTCGGCGATCCTCGGCTTCCCGGCGGTGACCCTGCGTGAGTCGATCGAGCGTCCGGAGGCGCTGGACACCGGGTCGATCGTGATGACCGGCCTGGACCCCGCCGGGGTGGTGGAGGCGGTTCGCGTGGTGATCGCGCAGGCGGAACTGGGTGCCGCTGTCTGCCCGCTGGACTACCAGGTCCCGGACACCTCACGCCGGGTGGTCGACTTCATCCTGTCGACCGTGCGCCGCCATCACGACTGGGCGGGCATCCGGCGCTGAGGGCGGTGCCGGCCGGGCCGGCACCCCGGTGACCACGACACCGGCCGGGACGTCACGGGTCACGCAGGCCCCGGCACCGACGACGGCGTCCCGGCCGACCGCCAGCCGGGGCAGGACGGCGGCGGTGGTGCCGACCAGCACGCCCTCCGCCAGGCGGCAGTGCCCGGAGACGGCGGCCAGCGGATTGACCGACACGTAGTCGCCCAGCACCGCGTCGTGTCCCACCGTGCAGTTCTGGTTGAGGTGCACGTGCCGGCCGAGGACCACATTGGTCGTCACCCGCGCGCCACCTGCGGCGAACAGTCCCTCGCCGACCACGCAGTCCGCACCGATCTCCGCGTCCGGGTGGATCACCGTGGCGGCGGGAAGCCCGTAATGGGCGATCGCGTCGGCAGTCTCCCGACGCAGCCGCGGCCGGCCGACGCCGAGCGCGACCCGGGTGGCACTGGGCAGCCCGCTGAGCCGGCGGGTCGGACCGAGGAAGGGCGCTCCGAGGCGGTGCACCAGCACGAGGTCGGGCTCGGTGGGGTAGTCATCGACGAAGCCGAGAACTCGCCAGCGGGGTTCGCCGGGAGACGCTGCCCGATTAATCAGACAAATCACTCTAAATACCTCCCGCCCCATGCCGCCGACTCCTACGATCACTATGTCGGTCGTCATCCGTGGCCTCCCTCGCCCGCGAAGAACGCCTGTCGCTCTCCCGCCATCTGAACAGTTCGAACGACTCGATGGTGACGGCCGTGCCGCCGCGTCGCGCCGACTCCGGCCCGGTACCTATCCGGGCCGGACGGTACGGCTGCGGCCTGCGGTGACGACACCCGCTTCCTTGAAGGTGAGCCACACAGTGAACGAGCTGGTGAGAACCCAGCCGCCCGAGACCGCCGGGGCACTCCGGTCGACGTCGCGGTCCGCCGCGGTGGCAGGCGGCTATCGGGTCGTCGCGACCGCCGGTGTGTTCGAGCCTGGCTTCCGGGGCGGCGGGCCGATCCGCTCCCTGCGGTACATCCTGGACACTTTGCCGGACGATCTTGATGTCACCCTGGTCACCCGGGACCGTGACCTGCGGTCGCCGGTGTCCTATCCCGGGCTGTCCGGGCGGCTGTTGCGCCGGGACCCCCGCTCTGCCGTGTTCTACCTCGACCCGTTCGCGCTTCGGCACTGGGCCCGGCTGTTGCGGCACGTCCGGTCCCGGCCGGTCGACCTGCTGTACGTCAACAGTCTCTGGTCGCCGTTCTCGGTGGTGGCGATTCTCGCGGTCGCCCTGGGTGTGCTGCGCGCCGGAGCGATCCTGCTCGCGCCACGTGGTGAACTGGCACCTGCCGCCCTTGGCATCAGGTCGCGCAAGAAGCGACTCTTCCTGTCGGTCTGGGCGCCACTGCTGCGCCGGCTCGATGTGCGCTGGCAGGCCTGTAGCCGGCGAGAGGAAGAGCAGATCAGGGCGGCAGTGCCGTGGGCCCAGGTGATGGTCAACGGCAACGAGTGTGCCGTGCCTGAGGTCCCCGCGCCGCCCGCCGAGCCGAGTGACGGGCCGCTACGGCTGGTCTTCATCGGCCGGATCTCGCCGATGAAGAACCTGGTCACGGCACTGGAGGCGGTGGCTGGCACGACCCGGCCCATCGAGTTCGACATCTTCGGGCCGGTCGAAGACGAGCAGTACTGGGCACGGTGTCGCCGGATCGTCGAGTCGATGCCAGGCCACGTCCGGGTCGCCTATCGGGGCGAACTCCCCACGGCGCAGGTGCTGGAGACCTTCGGCAGGTACGACGCGTTCCTTTTCCCGACGCTTGGCGAGAACTACGGTCACGTGATCGTCGAGAGCATGGCGGCCGGCTGTCCGGTGGTCTGCTCGGACGAGACACCGTTCAGCGAGCAGATCGCCGAGGCCGGGGGAGCGGTGGTACGCCCTGCGACGGCAGCCGCGTTCAGCGCGGTGCTGGACCGGCTGGCCGACCGGTCGGTCGGAGAACGTGCCGAGGCGAAACGGGCAGCGGCCCGGCGGTACCGGATCTGGCGGCAGCAGAGCCGGGAACTCAATGTGCTGGAGCATGCCCGGCGGTTCTGCCGCTGACCGTCGACCCTGCGGGTCCGTCACCCGTGCCGGGTCGGCTCGTTACCTGAGGTGTCCGGTGGTGCGGGCGTGTCTGCCCGACGCCGCGCACTTCGTCAGGTGAGGACGTCAGGTGTCCAGTCGCGTTCGTACGATGGTCCAGCGGGTGCGGGACCATCTCGCCGCCACCCGCGACCCGGAGGCGTTCGCCCGCTCGCTCGGGGTGAACCTGACCGGCCGGGTCCGGTTCTACGGGATCAGTCGGGCGATGTTCGGTTCGGAGCCCTGGCTGATCACTATCGGTGACAACGTTTACATCACCGCCGAGGTCCAGTTCGTCACGCACGACGGCGGCACGCTCATTCTTCGCAAGGAACACCCGGACCTCGACTGGACCGCGCCAATCGTGATCGGCGACGACGTCTACATCGGGATGCGGTCGATGATCCTGGCGGGGGTCACCATCGGTAACCGGTGCGTGATCGGGGCAGGCTCGATCGTCACCCGGGACATCCCGGACAACACCGTGGCCGCCGGGGTGCCGGCGCGACCGCTACGGACCACCGATGAATACCTCGCGCGGTTGCAGGCCAAGTCGTTAGGGATCGGTGACCTGCCGGTGCCCGCCAAACACGAGGCGATGAAGCGGATCTACGGGGTGACCACGGTCTGACGGCCGTCAGGCCCGCCGGTAGGCCACGCGCGGTGGCGGGAACTGGTGTACGCCGCCGACTGTGATCGCGCCCAGGGCGCCGGTCACGCCGGACACCTGGTAGCCGTACCGGTCGCCGGACATCGCCTCCCGCCCGGTGCCGAGGTTCAACGCCGTCCCGCCCGACGCCTCGGCCAGCAACGTCGGCGCGGTGGTGCCGGTGCCCTGCCAGACGAGCGCGTACCAGTGCCAGCCGCTGGGCAGCATCGCCGGTGTGGTCAGCACCGATTCCTTGATTCCGGTGGTGGCCGCCAGCGTGCCGAAGTCGGCGATCGGGCCGAGGAGCGCGGGCCGCCCGGTGGTCGGGTCGTGCGCGTACACGCCGTGGCGCAGCACGCCGGTGCCGGCTGCGGTCACCTCGACGCAGGCCCGGTCGACCGGCGTCGGTTCGACCAGGTACACCGGGTGCAGCAGGAGCCGCTGGAATGCGCCTGTGTAGTTGCTGGCCCGGGTGGGGCCGGCCAACAGCAGGAAGTAGCTGCCGACGCCGAGCGTGGCGCCGGGCACCTGCGGCGGAGCCGGCGGGACAGGCTCGACGCGCCACATGCCGTAGCCGGGCGAAATGGGCACCGCGTACGGGATGCCGTCGACAGCGACTCGGTCGGGCACCGTGAGGTTGGTCGGACCGTCCGCGACCAGCCTCCGGTGCACCAACTGGGATGCCGCCATCCGGGTCTGGGCGATCGGGTCGACCCGCTCGATCACCACCACGTCGTGGGCGCCGGTGGAGACGACGATCTCGGTGGCGGTCGAGGGCGGTGCCAGATAGCGGCGGTACGCGGTGCCGGTCACCGAGTCACCCGGCTCCAGGATGCGTCCCCACACCAGCTGCGGATAGTTCTTCTTCAGACTGGAGCTGATGAACCAGCACTTCGTCGTGGTGTGCCGGGCCCGGGTCACCGGCTGGCCGTCGTCGAAGGGCAACAGCCCGACCGCGATGCCCCACTTCTGCGCACCACCGGCGTCCACGACCCACTGGGTCATGCTGGCTGCGGGCGTCAGCGGATCCCGTAGCGCTGCCGGCGTGATGTCGGTGAGAGCGGGCAGCGTGTCGAGCTTCGCCCAGGTAGACCAGTTGAGCGTGCCGGCGACCCCCACATTGGGCATGAACTGCCGGCGGCTGCCGCCCGTCGGCACGGTCAGCGCGGAACACTGGGTGACCCCGGTGTTCAGAGCGAAACGGTCAAGCGCGGTGACCGTTTGCGCGACCAGCAGTCCGGCTCTGCCCCAGCGATAGAGGTTGTCGATCCGGCACAGCGATGGGATTCGCGGCATGATCGTGGCGATCGGCGTGCCGATGTTCGCCTGGGCGGTGTCGATCATCCCGCGGTAGGAGGGGATCAGGTAGGACTCCCGGATCCGCAGCTCCTGGCCGGTGCTCCGACCGTCCGGCACCGGCCGTCCGTCGAGTTCCACGCTCACCACGTGGGTGTGGGTGACAGGACGGATCTGCACATCCGGCGTGAGACCCGTGATCGGGACAGTGGTGCGGTTCTTGGCCCCCGCCACGTGAGTCAGCGGCGCTGCGGGTCTGACCCGTGCGCCCTGGGCGATCCCGTCCACGAGCACATACGGGTTGCCGAACAGCAGGCTGTTGGGGTTGGTGACGGCGAGCAGGGTGAAGACCCGGGTGCCGTCGGTCCACCGGGAACCCACGTCGGCGGTGGTCTTGCCGTGGTTGGTCACGGCGATCTGGTTGCCCACGTTGTACCCGTGGTTGCCGCCCACGTAGGACCAGCCGGTGTTGATCGGGCAGTTGTCGTCGGAGGTGTCGTGGATCGGGGTGCCCACGGCCGACGGGGAGGGCCAGACCTGGGCGTCGGTCGCCGTCGACGGGACGAGTGTGACCTGCGGCAGGCTGGATTGCCACATGCCGACCATGCCTTCGGGAAAGGCGAGGTTCACCGGCAGCAGCACGTCCCGGGTGTCGTCGAAACGCGAGCGGACGCACATCAGGGCGTTGGAGCGGTAGACGATCAGTTCGGGCATGGCCGGCACCTCCGCCGTGACTCGTACCAACCAGGTCACCTTGGGCCATGTCGCCCACGTTAAGCGACATATGGTCGGCTCTCGGACAGCAGCGGGGGGATTCTCCCGAACGCGGGACGTGGACCAGATGAGTCGATATACATATCTTCGACATAAATTCTGGGGGTTTGTCGATGCGAGTTCTGGTAACCGGCGGGGCCGGTTTCATCGGATCCAATCTGGCCCGTGCGGCGCTGGGCGATCCAGCCGTCAAAGAGGTGACCGTCCTTGACGACCTCTCGGTCGGACTGCCCGGCAACCTGACCGGACTCAGCGTCGACCTGGTCGAGGGTTCCGTGCTGGACCCGGTCGCCCTGGACACGGCGATGGCGGGCCGGGAGGCGGTGGTCCACCTGGCTGCGCTGCCGAGCGTGCCGCGTTCCCTGCGGGATCCGATGGCCTCCCACCACGCGAACGCGACCGGCACGCTGATGGTGCTGGAAGCGGCCCGCCGGCACCACGTCGGGCACGTGGTCGTCGCGTCCTCGTCCTCGGTCTACGGCGCGAACCCCTTGCTGCCCAAGGCCGAGCTGACCTGGACCCGCCCGATGAGTCCCTACGCGGCGAGCAAGCTCTCCGCTGAGGCCTACGCGCTGGCGTACCAGGCGTCGTTCGGCCTGCCCACACTGGCGTTCCGGTTCTTCAACGTGTTCGGGCCGGGGCAGCGCCACGATCATGCGTACGCGGCGGTGATCCCGCGGTTCGTGCACGCCGCACTGCACGGCGAGCCGGTAGTGGTGCACGGTGACGGCACCCAGTCCCGCGACTTCACCTACGTCGGCACGGTCTGCCAGGTCATCCTGGACGCGTTGCGCCGCAGGGTGAAGCATCCGCATCCGGTCAACCTCGCCTTCGGGGCGCGGGTCACCCTGCTGGAGGTCATCGACGAGCTAGCGGGTCTGCTCGGGCGGCCGATCGCCCGCGAACACGCCGCAGCGCGGGCCGGCGACGTACCGCACTCCCTGTCCGATGACACCCGACTGCGGGAGCTGTTTCCGGACGTGGCCCCGGTCGACCGCCTCGACGGACTGCGCGCCACCGTCGAGTGGATGTCCGGGCGGCGCGACGTCGCCACCGCCGGGTTCCGGTGAATCGGGCGGCGAGTCGAGCCGGACCGGCCCGGCCGGCTAATCCGAGCACGGAACTGGCCGGTCCTACATCGATCTCGGCACCGACGACCGTCGAACCGGCCGCGTCCACCCCGGTCGCCGGGCACGCCTCGCCGTCCGTGGCGGCGGCAGGCCGGGATCGGCACGTCACCGTCGGCATCGCCGCAGCCATGGCGGCGAAGGGGATCGGCCTGGCCGCTCCGCTCGTCGTCACCCCGGCCTGCTTCGCCTACCTCGGCGACCAGCGGTACGGCCTGTGGATGGCGGTCACCGCGCTGACCGGCATGGCCTGGTTCGCCGACCTGGGGCTGGGCAACGGGCTGCTGACCCGGCTGAGCCACCACGTCACCGACGTGCGGGCGCAGGCGCGGGAGATCTCCAGTGCCTTCGCCACCCTCGGCGCGGTCGCCGTGGTGCTGGTCGTCGTGCTGGTGCTGGTCGTACCCACGGTGCCCTGGGCCGGGCTGTTCGGCGTGACCGACGCGCGGGTCGCGGCCGACGCGTCCACGATGGTGCTGCTCTGCTTCGGGGCCTTCGCCGTCAACATCCCGTTCTCGCTGATCCAGCGGATCCAGTACGCCCGGGGCCAGGTGGTGCAGAGCAACGTCTGGCAGTCAGCCGGCGCGCTGGTGGCGATGGGCGGGGTGCTCGGTGCCATCGCCGCCGGATGGAGTCCGCTGGTGGTGATCGGCTGCGCGGTGCTGGCCGTCCCGCTGACCAACCTGCTGAACACGGTGGCCTACTTCTGGTTCCAGGAGCCCGCGCTGCGGCCCGGTCCGGCGCTGGTGGACCGGGCCACCGCCGTCGGCCTGCTCCGGCTCGGCCTTCAGTTCTTCGCGCTCACCACCATGTCGTCGATCGCGCTCAACATGGACAGTCCGTTGGTCGCGTACCTGCTCGGGCCGTCGATGGCGGCCCACTACGCGGTCGTGGGGAAGCTGTTCGGGGTACTGTCGATCTTCGTCGGGCTGGTCGGTATGACGATCTGGCCGGTCAACGGCACCGCCCTGGCCCAAGGCGACGTGGCCTGGGTCCGGCGCAACACCCGGCGCATGGTGTTCCTTTACGGGGCGGTCGTCGCTGCGGTAGGGGGTGTGCTGGTCGGCTTCGGCGCGCGGTTGGTCGAGCTGTGGGTGGGCGGCATCGACCGGGCCTCGGTGCCGATTCCGCTGCTGGCCGGGCTGGCCGGCTGGTCATTTCTGGTGGCCGTCACATCCCCGCTGATCATGGTGCAGAACAGCGTCGGCCTGCTTCGGCCGCAGTTCGTCGGCTGGGCGTCGTTCCTGGTGCTGGCGGCCGGGCTCAAGGTCTGGGGGCTGCGGCAGTTCGGGCTGGTTGGGCTGCCGGTCGCGGCCTGTCTGGCGTACGTGCTGACGATGTGGCCGGCGGTGCTGGTGGGCTACCGGCGGGCGCTTGCCGGTGCCCCGTCGAGCCGATCCCGTCGAGGGCAGGAGCGGGCAGATGTCCCCCTTCCGCAATGACCCGGTGCTGCCGGGCGTGTACCGGCCCGACCGTCCGTGCCGGGTGTTGCGGATCGTCGGTGAACTGAATTTCGGCGGCACGGAGATGCGTACTGCCGAATTGTTGCCCCGGCTGGCCACCGCCGGTGTCGAGGTGCACCTGGTGACGCTCAGCGACCGGATCGGTTCCGGACCGCTGGCGGAGTCGGTCATCCGGCACGGTGGCCTGGTCACCCCGATCGCCCTGGACGCGCGATTCGCCCCGCGTCTGTTCGGGCTGCTAAGGCGGTTGCGGCCGGACGTGGTGCACGTCGACTGTGCCAATTTCTCCGGCGTACCGCTGACGCTGGCCCGGCTGGGTGGTGTACCCGTGCGGGTGGCACACTTCCGAGGCGACGACAACGTACGCCGTAGCCTGCGCCGGCGCATCTCACGCTGGCTCTGCGGGCGGTTGCTGCGAGCCAGCGCTACCGACATCCTCGGTGTTTCGCCCAGCGCGCTCACCTTCGGTTACGACGTGGCGTGGCAGAACGACAACCGCTGCCGGGTGGTGCTCAACGGTCTCGACCTCGACCGGCTGTGGGCGCCCGGCCGCGACGATCTGCGGGCGTTGGTCGGCGCGGAACCAGGCGCCCTCGTCTGCGTCAGCGTCGGGCGGGCCACGCCGGAAAAGCGGCGCTGGTTGCTGCCGCCGATCCTGGCCGAGCTGCGGTCGCTGGGCGTACCGGCGCATGCGGTGCTGGTCGGGCCCGGCGACGGTGCGGACGACGATGCGCGGGTACGCGCCGCGGCACACGCCGCCGGCCTCGCCGACCGGGTGCACCTGATCGGCCCCCGCGACGACGTCGGCCACCTGCTCCGGCAGGCCGACGTGGTCGTGCACCCCTCCTGCCTGGAAGGGCTGCCCGGGGGAGTGTTGGAACCCGTCGCGCTGGGCATCGGCACCGTCGCCGCCGACCTGCCCGGGGTGCGGTTCATCGAGGCGCACCTGCCGGGCGTGACGGTCGTCGACACCGACGCGCCGCCGCGGGTCTGGGCCGAGGCGGTACGGACCGCTGCCGCGTACACCGCGACGACGACTCCGCAGACGGCCGCCGCACGTTTCGCCGGCAGCGTCTTCGCCATCGACGCGGCTCTCGCCGCGCACCTCGCCATCTACCGACCACGGGACCATCCGACAGCGCAGCGGAGCCGGCAGCCCGTCGGCTCGGAACGGGGACCAAGATGAACGATCAGACCCTGGTACGCGGCCCGGCGCAACACCATCGGCCGGCCACCCGATCACGCCAGGCCCGGCCACTGCTCGTCGGCGCGTACGCCTTCCCGTACGGTGACGCCACCTCCAACCGGTTGCGGCAGCTGGCCCGCAGCGCCGCGCCCGAGGGGCTGCGGACCCTTGTGGTGAACGACTGGCCCGGCGAGGTGCCCTACCCCGGCGAGGTCACTGACCTCGCCGGAATCGACCTGATCACGATGCGGATCCGGGGCGGCAACCGGCTCACCCGGATGGCGGCCCGCCTGGCCCGGCCGGTACGCGTGCTGCGTGCTTTGCAGCGGCACGGCGTGGATCGCGACGAGATCGGCGTGGTGCTGCTGCCGATGGCGCTGATGACGCTCGGCAACTGGGCGGTGCTGCGGCTCGTGCTGCGTGCCCCGGTGGTGGTGGACGCCAGCGAACGCCACGACCGGCACCAGTTCGCCCACGGCTGGCTCACCCCGTACTTCGTTCGGCACCGCTGGTCCACGTTCCTGGCGACCCGGCTGGTGGGACGGGCCACGGCGGTGACCGGCGCGCTCGCCGATCACCTCGCCGGGTACGGCCTAGACGTGCTTGTGGTGCCGCCGCAGGTCGACTGTGCGGAGTTCCGGCCGCCCCGGCCGCCGTCGCTGGCCGCCGGGCTGCGGCTGCTGTACGCCGGCACTCCCGGCCGTAAGGACATGCTCGACGTGATCGTGCGCGGGATCAGCCGGCTCGACCCGCAGGAGCAGCGGCGGGTCAGCCTGACCATCGCGGGTATCACCCGTGAGCAGGCCGCCACCGGGTCGGACCTGGACCCGGCTCTGCTGGACGAGGTCGTCGCCGAGGTGACCTTCCTCGGGCGGGTGCCCCGCGACACCGTGCTGACGCTGCTTGGCGGCGCGCATTTCTCGATGCTGGTCCGGCCCACCGGCGGGTACGCCGCCCACGGGTTTCCGTCGAAGGTGCCGGAGAGCCTCGCCGCCGGTTGTCCGGTGCTGCTCAACCACACCAGCGACCTGGCCGGCTACGTGCGCGACGGCGTCGAGGGCCTGGTGCTCGACGGCAACGGACCGGACGACGTGCGCCGGGGGATCGAACGGGCGCTGTGTCTGCGGGACGAGCAGTGGGCAACGATGAGCCGAGCGGCCCTGTCCCGTGCTCGTGAGTCGTTCGACCAACGCGCCTGGCAGGCCCGGATCAGCGCGTTCCTGACCGCCCCGGGCGGTCGCTGATCAGTGGGACAGCACGGCGGGTGCGGCGGGTACCCGCTGGTCCAGCCGGGTGGTGTCGCGCGGTTCGCCTTCGGCGGCGCTGCGCTCGCCGTCCTGGTCTGCGGTCGGCTGGTGCAGCAGGGCGGCGACCGCGAGCCAGAACACGTACGGGTACGGCTGCCCCGTGCCGAAGATGGCCGACTCGGTCAACTGCACTATCACGCCGCTGACCACGAGCCAGACCAGGCCCGAGTTGGCCCCGCGCACCGGTACGCGCAGCGCGCCGCGCCCGACAGCCAGCAGCAGCGCCACCAGCGGGACGACGGCGGTGAGCCCCAACTCCAGCAGCAGTTGCAGATAGCTGTTGTGTACCAGGCTGATACCCGCGGCGAAGGCCCCGTCGTAACCGGCCAGTTCGATCAGGTGGTTGCGGGACGCGTAGCCGAAGCCGAGCGTGGGTCGCTCCTGCCACCACAGGTCGATGGTGGCCTGCCACATCTCTGTCCGGCCGTTGGACAGATCGGTGCCTCCGGGATCGGTGAAACGCAGCACGATCCGCTGCATCCATGGCGCGGAAAAGATGATCGGCAGCAGGTTGAGCAGGTGCGCCAACAGCAACGTCACGGCCACCGCGGAGGCGGTGCGGGTCACCGGCCCGAACCCGCGACGCAGCAGGACCCAGGCGGCACCGACGAGCACTGCCACGATCCCGGTACGCGACTGCGACAGCAGCAGGCAGACGCCGGCCGGCAGTGTGCCGAGCAGCAGCACGGGCCGGCGGAACTGTTGGTACATCGCCCAGCCCAGCGGGATGGCCAGTGCACACACGATGCCGAGCAGGTTCGGGTTGTTGTAGATGCCCTGGAACCGCTGGTTGCCGGGCAGCGCGGCGGGCAACACGCCGTTGGTCAACCCGTATCCGAGGCTGACCAGGGCGGACACGCTGAGGACCAGGTATATCGTCCGTAGGTCGGCCAGCACCACCGCACGCTCTGACCAGCGCCGCCGGAGCAGCACGTGCACCAGGGCGGCCAACAGCACCAGGGCCACCCCCCGCTGGAAGGTTTCCAGCGGGACCACCGACCAGAGGGCGCTGAGCGTGGCGAGCCCGGCGATCGCCCAGAGCGCGCCGACGAGGATGCGAGTCCACGAAGCGAGCCGGACGGGGGCCCGCAGCGGCTGGAACAGCGCCCACACCACGAGGCCGGCGACTGCGGCGTAGCGCGGGTAGAAGCTCAGCTCGACCAGGGTGGGGAGGTCCGATGCGGCGCAGACCAGCAGCGCCGTTGCCAGGCCCAGCAGCCACCGCCAGCCGTCCATCCGACGGACAAGGGCGACCAGCAGGAGCAGCAGGGGCAGCCCGATCGCCACCAGCGGGGCGTCCACCGCGAGCAGGGTCGCGACCACGACCAGCCCCGCCGCCCCCGCGACAATGCTGCACTGGGCCAAACGGTTCATCACGTGTTGTCCTTCGATTCGCGGCCGGCCCGCGCATCAGGCGGCCGGCGGTCGTCCTTGTCCGCCGTCAGACCCGGATGTCGGGCCTGTCCATCGACGTGTCGGTCCAGCGGGTCCGGGCCTCATGCATGGCCCGGACCATCTCCCGCCAGTCCGGCGGCCGGTAGCCGGTGGCCCGGGCGAACGCGTCGGCCCGCATCGAGCGGTCGCAGACGAAGCCGTCGTCCGGGACCAGCTCACCGGGCCAGCCGTACACCTCGGCGACCAGCCGTAGCAGGTCGTGCTTGGTGATCGGTTCGGCCGCGACGTGATAGAGCCCGGTCAGGTCCTTGCGGGGCAGCACCACCGTGCGCAGCAGCCGGGCGAACTCGACGGTTGTCACGCCGGTGTAGACGGCCCGGGTGAAACCGCGGACCTGACCTCGCTGGGCGAGGAACCAGTCCACCAGGGAGCGGTGCGTGGCCAACTCGTGCCCGACGATCGAGGTACGCAGAGTGAGTGCGGACGGGCCGGTGGCCTCACCGAGCAGCTTGGACCGCCCGTACAGGTCGGGCGGGTCGGGCAGGTCGTCCTCGGCGTAGCCGCCCCGCCGACCGGAGAAGACACAGTCGGTGCTGACGTGCACCAGCCGGCCGCCGAGATCGGCGCAGGCGGCGGCGAGCAGGTGGGGCAGGAGCGCGTTGAGCGTGACGGTCGGCACCGCCTCCTGCACGTCCGGCCGCTGCTTGATGACGCCGACGCAGTTGATCACGACGTCCGGCCGCAGCAGGTCGAGGAAGCGGCGCACCTCGGCGAACCCGGTGGCGTCGACACCCGTGGTGATCCGGTCGCGAAGGTGCGCCGGGAACCACCCCGCGTCGTCGTCGACGCGCCGGGCCAGGCCGTGCACGTCCAGGTCGGGATCCTCGCTCAGCTCGCGCAGGAGAGCGTGGCCAAGCATGCCGGTCACCCCGACGACGAGTACCCGCCGGGTGGCCGGGCGCGACGCGGCGTCGGCCTGGTCGCGCCGCCGGGGCACCCGTTCCGTCGCGCCGCCGCCCGCGACCGGGTCGGCACCGCGCCGCTCGGTCATGCGGGTACGACGGCGGCCGCCGCGGCCTCGAGCTGCGCCCGCACCTCGGGCAGGGTCCGCAGCAGCGCCTCGATCTCCGGTACGGACAGTCGGCGGGCGTTGTGCGAGTGAAAGTCGGCCAGCGCGCCCCGCTCGACGTTGCCCTCCTCGAAGTAGAGGGCGTAGTTCAGGTCGCGGCTGTCCACCGGCACCCGGAGGAACTCCCCCAGGTCTTCGGCGTGGGCGAGTTCCTCCCGGCTGGCCAGGGTCTCGTACAGCTTCTCCCCGTGCCGGATGCCGAGCACGTCGAACTTGGCAGGTGCCCCGAACAGGTTGCACAGCGCGGTGGCCAGGTCGCCGATGGTGCAGGCGTCGGCCTTGCGGATGAACACGTCGCCCGGCTGCCCGTGGCGGAAGGCGTGCTCGACCAGGTCGACCGACTGCGCCAACGACATCAGGAAGCGGGTCATCGACGGTTCGGTGACGGTCGGCAGCACGCCCCGGCGGATCTGCTCGATGAACAGCGGGATGACCGAGCCGCGCGAGTACATCACGTTGCCGTAGCGCACACAGCAGACCCGGGTCCGGGCCTGTGCGTTGTTCCGGGCGTGCGCCTGGGCGACCTTCTCCATCAGGGCCTTGGTCATCCCCATCGCGTTCACCGGGTAGACGGCCTTGTCGGTGCTGAGCAGCACCAGCGTCTCGACGCCGACCCGTTCGCAGGCATCGACCACGTTCGCGCTGCCGAGCACGTTCGTGCGCAGCGCCTCCAGCGGGAAGAACTCGCAGGACGGCACCTGCTTGAGGGCGGCGGCGTGGAAGACGAACTCCATGCCCCGGGCGGCCTTGAGCACGCTGTCGTAGTCCCGGACGTCGCCCACGTAGTAGCGGACCCGGTTGTCGTGCAGCCGGTGGCGCATCGCGTCCTGTTTGGACTCGTCGCGGCTGAGGACCCGCACCTCGGCGGCACCGGCGTCGAGCAGCCGGGAAACCATCGTCTGGCCGAATGAACCGGTGCCGCCGGTAATGAGAAATCGCCTGTTCGAAAGCGAGGAAATCACAGCTCCCCCTGCCTTTTCCCTGTCCGTTGTCCTGCGGTTCATCGGGGCGCATACACCGGCGAACATACCGATCCGCGACCAGTTTTGGAGCGGCTTTTCTGAATTAGAAGCAGAGTTTGACTCGGTTTTCGGGGTGGCGGGTGTCAGGTGAGCGAGTTTCATTTTGTGGTTCGTGTCGAACGGCGCGCCAGGAGATGCAAAAAAGGGGATCCGACCCAGCGGAAAATGATATGCGTATCGCATGCCAAAAGTTGCTTACCACGCGACGTGCACGGGTGCCGGGGCCTCCGGCCAGCCGAGGCCTCGGCGACGGATCTCCGAGGATTCCGCCAACCGGCGACCGTACGATCGGTGGAAGCGGCTACTCGATCTCCTGGCTGCCATCCTCGTGCTGGTCCTGGGCGCACCGCTGATGGCTCTGATTGCCCTGGTGGTGCTGGTCGCGCATGGCCGCCCAGTGCTGTTCCGGCACAAGCGACCCGGCCTGCACGGCGAGCTGTTCGAGATGGTCAAGTTCCGGACCATGCGCCACCCCGACCCGGACCGTGGACTGGTCACCGACGCGCAACGCCTGACCCGGGCCGGCCGCTGGCTGCGGGCCAGCAGCCTGGACGAGCTACCGGAGTTCTGGAATGTGCTGCGGGGGGAGATGAGCGTCGTCGGCCCCCGCCCGCACCTCGTGCAGTACCTCGATCTCTACAGCCCGGAACAGGCCCGCCGGCACGACGTACGACCCGGCATCACCGGGTTGGCGCAGGTTCGTGGCCGCAACGCGCTGGAGTGGCAGGCCAAGTTCGCCTACGACGTCGAGTACGTCGACCGGCGCTCCTTCCTGCTGGACCTCAAGATCTTGCTGGCCACCGTCTGGGTGGTGGCCAGCCGTCAGGGCATTTCCGCCCCGGGCGCGGCCACCTGGCACGAGTTCACCGGCAATCCACCGCAGTCGTCGGTTTCCGAGGCGGATCCCGCGAACCGCCGATGAGCCGGGTCCTGCTGTTCGGCGCCGGCGGGTTCCTCGGGCGGCATGTCCGGGCCCTGCTCGCCACGCACGCCGACGTCCGAGCACCCGACCGGATGGCCTGTGACCTGGTCCGCATCGACCTGCCGGCGCTGATCGCGCTGCTCGATCGGGAACGGCCCGACGTGGTGGTGGCAGCCGCTGGCCGGATCGTCGGCTCCGGGTACGACTTCGTCCGCGCGCACGTGCTGGCCACCGCCAAACTCATCGAGGCGATGGCGGCGGCCATACCGACGGCCCGGCTGGTCCGGATCGGATCGGCCGCCGAGTACGGTGCTGTGCCGGACGGCCTCGCGGTGCCAGAGGACCACCCGTGCGCGCCGGTCAGCGAGTACGGGCTCAGCCACCTGACCGCCACCCGGCTGGCGGAACTGGCTGGTGCGGCGGGCCGGCTCGACACGGTCGTGCTGCGGGTCTTCAACCCGGTCGGGCCGGGCATGCCAGCGGGCAACGTGCTCGGTCGGGTCACCGCGCTGATCAGAGCCGCTGAGGCAGCCGGGGACGACGGGATCGCGCTCGGACTGCACGACACGTACCGCGACTTCGTCGACGTGCGGGACGTGGCGTCGGCGGTCCTGGCGGCGACGCGCAGCGCGCCCACGACCGACCGCGTCGTCAACGTCGGCAGCGGCCGGGCGGTGGCCGTCCGCGACGTGGTCCGCCTGCTGGCCGAGGTGGCCGGCTTCACCGGTGACATCCGGGACGGTAGCTGCACTGCCGACGCCGGTCGCTCCGCCACCGTGCCGTGGATGCGCGCGGACACCACACGCGCCGGGCGGGTGCTCGGCTGGGCGCCCGCGTACGACCTGCGCGAGTCGCTGACCGCGCTGTGGCGTGCCGACGGCGCCGCGCCGCCGGTACGCCCGCTGGTCGAACTGGAGACGGCATGAGGCGCATGCGGATCGGCCTGCTCACGCAATGGTTCGACCCGGAACCCGGCCCGGCCGCCCTGCCCGGGATGCTCGCCACCGCCCTCGCCGCTCGGGGGCACGAGGTGCAGGTGCTCACCGGCTTCCCCAACTACCCGACCGGGCGGCTTGCCCCCGGCTACCGGATGGCCCGCCGCCGGGACGAGGCCGTCGGCGCGACCAGGATCCGGCGGGTCGCGCTCTATCCGAGTCACGACCGTTCCGCGCTGCGCCGGGTGGCCAACTACGGCTCCTTCGCGGTCTCCGCGCTGGCCTCCGGCACGCCGGTGCTGCGCGGGCTGGACGCGCTCTGGGTGGGCAACTCGCCGATCAGCGTCGCCCTGCCGATGTGGTTCGCCCGGTACGCGCACCGGGTGCCGGTGCTGCTGCACGTCCTCGACCTCTGGCCGGACAGCGTGGTGGCCAGCGGTTTCCTCGGCACCGGGCGGCTGTCCCGGACCGTGCAGCGGGGCATGGCCGGCTGGTGCGGCGCGATGTACCGCAGCGCCGCCCGCGTCGCCTGTGTCTCGCCCGGCGCCGTCGACCTGCTCGCCGCCCGGGGTGTGCCCCGGGAGAAGCTGCGGCACATCCCGATGTGGGCCGACGAGACACCCCGGCCCCGCGCCGGTGACCTGCGCGCGGAGCTGGGCCTGCGACCCGACCAGGTGGTCCTGGTGTACGCCGGTGCGCTCGGCGAGGCGCAGGGGCTCGACTCGCTCATCGACGCCTGCGCCCGGGTGGCCGACCCCCGACTGGTCTGCGTGATCGCCGGCTCCGGCACCACCGAGGAACGGCTGCGTCGCCGAGCCGAGGAACTGGGCGCGGCCAACGTGCGCTTCCTCGGGCACCTGCCCCGGGAACGGATGCCCGCGCTGATGGCCACCGGCGACGTGCACTACGTGAGCCTGCGGCCGGGCGGCATGTCGGCGTACACCATGCCGAGCAAGGTGCAGGCCACCCTGGCCGCCGGACGGGCGCTGCTGGTGGCCGCCGAGGGCGACGCCGCCGACGTGGCCCGCGACAGCGGAGCCGGGATCACCGCCCGGCCCGGCGACCCCGACTCGATCGCCGCCGCGCTGCGCGAACTCTGCGGCCTGGGCCGGGAGAAGCTCGACCTGCTCGGGCAGGCCGGTCGGCAGCACTACGAGCGGGTCTTCTCGGTTGCCGCAGGTGCGCAACGGGTGGAGCGGGCGCTGTCCGAGGTGGTCCACGTCCACCGACGCTGACGGCTGCCCGGCCTCGGACGGTCATGGTCGGGTCGCTTCGTCAGGGCCAGTCGTCACCGGCGGCGAGCCGCCGGTCGAGCAGCTCCGCAAGCGGCAGCGACTCGCCGTCCCGGCCGCCCCGGCCGACCACCAGCGGCGGCGGCACCGGCGGGCAGACCGTGCCGAACAGCAGCGCACGCAGACTGTTCGGCACGGTCAGCAGATAGAAGTTCCCCCGGGTGTCGACCGCTCGGGACCGCGCCCGGTCGACGTACCAGCCGGTCAGCCCGGTGCGGTAGCGGTGCCGCCCGTCGTACGACGTCACCCGCAGCCGCTCCGGGCGCAGCCCGCGTGCGGTCGCGTCGGCGGCGAAGCGGTGCACCAGCTCCGCCGCCGCGGCCTGCTCCACGGCCTGGGCCCGGGACTCGGCCTCGGCGTGCGCGTGCACCGCCCGCCGCCGCTGCTCCCGCCAGTCCTCGTCGCCCGCCATGGCGCTCACCGTACGCCGCCCACCGGGGAAGGACTCAGGCCAGTCCGGCCCGACGCAACGCCTCGGCCATCGCGTCGTTCGCCGGCCCGGCCGGACCCCGGCTCTGCCGCTGCTGCGGGCCGCCGCGCTGCCCACCCCGCTCACCACGACCGCCGCCGCGTCCACCCTGTCCACCACTGCCCTGCCCGCCGCCGTCCCGGCCGCGTCCGCCCTGCCCTCCGCCGTCCCCGTTTTCCCGACCGGCCTGGTTCTCCGGACGGCCCGGGTTCTCCCGACCACCGCGCTCGCGCGTGCCTGCGCGTGCGGCCTCCGCGTCGTCGTCCAGCCGCAGCGTCAACGAGATGCGCTTACGTGGTACGTCCACGTCCAGCACCTTGACCTTGACCACGTCGCCGGACTTGACCACCTCACGCGGATCCTTGACGAAGGTGCGCGACATCGCCGACACGTGCACCAGCCCGTCCTGGTGCACCCCGACGTCCACGAACGCGCCGAAGGCGGCCACGTTGGTGACCACACCCTCCAGCACCATCCCCGGCGTCAGGTCGCTGATCTTCTCGACGCCCTCGACGAAGGTCGCGGTCTTGAACTCCGGTCGCGGGTCACGACCCGGCTTCTCCAGCTCAGCGAGGATGTCGGTGACGGTGGGCAGGCCGAACGTGTCGTCGACGAAGTCGGTGGCCCGCAGCCCACGCAGGATCGCGCTTTTGCCGATCACCGACCGCAGGTCCTGGCCGGTGGAGGTGAGGATCCGCCGCACCACCGGATACGCCTCGGGGTGCACGCTCGAGGAGTCCAGCGGGTCGTCGCCGCCGGGGATGCGCAGGAAGCCGGCGCACTGCTCGAACGCCTTCGGGCCCAGCCGGGCCACCTTCTTCAGCTCGGCCCGGGTGCGGAACGGCCCGTTGGCGTCGCGGTGCAGCACGATGTTCTCGGCCAGCCCGGCACCGATGCCGGAGACCCGGGTGAGCAGGGGAGCGGAGGCGGTGTTGACGTCCACCCCGACGGCGTTCACGCAGTCCTCCACCACCGCGTCCAGCGACCGGGAGAGCTTCACCTCGGACAGGTCGTGCTGGTACTGCCCGACGCCGATCGACCGCGGGTCGATCTTCACCAGCTCGGCGAGCGGGTCCTGGAGCCGCCGGGCGATGGAGACCGCGCCGCGCAGCGACACGTCCAACCCGGGCAACTCCTGGGACGCGTACGCCGAAGCCGAGTAGACCGAGGCGCCGGCCTCGGAGACCACGATCTTGGTCAGCTTCAGCTCGGGATGCCGCTTGATCAGGTCGGCGGCCAGCTTGTCGGTCTCCCGGCTGGCGGTGCCGTTACCGATGGCGACCAGTTCGACCCCGTGCTTCGCGGCCAACGTGGCGAGGGTGTGCAGGGAGGCGTCCCACTGCCGGCGCGGCTCGTGCGGATAGATCGTGTCAGTGGCCACCACCTTGCCGGTCGCGTCCACCACTGCCACCTTCACCCCGGTCCGCAGCCCCGGGTCCAGCCCCATCGTGGGCCGGGCACCGGCCGGTGCGGCCAGCAGCAGGTCGCGCAGGTTGGTGGCGAAGACCCGGACGGCCTCCTCCTCGGCCGCCTGCCACAGCCGCATCCGCAGGTCCGCGCCGAGATGAATCAGGATCCGGGTACGCCAGGCCCAGCGCACCGTGTCGCCCAGCCACTTGTCGGCGGGCCGGCCGGCATCGCGCACCCCGAACCGGCCGGCGATCGCGGCCTCGTACCGGGTCGGGCCGGTCACGGGCGCGTCGACGTCACCGTCGGCCTCCGGGTCCATGGTCAGGTCGAGCACACCCTCCTTCTCGCCCCGGAACATCGCGAGGATCCGGTGCGAGGGCAGCTTCGGGTACGGCTCGGCGAAGTCGAAGTAGTCGGCGAACTTCGCCCCGGCGCTCTCCTGTCCCTCGCGTACCTTGGCCACCAGCCGGCCCCGCGACCACATCTGCTCGCGCAGCGTGCCGATCAGGTCGGCGTCCTCGGCGAAGCGTTCGATCAGGATGGCCCGCGCCCCGTCCAGCGCGGCGGCGGCGTCGGCCACCCCCTTGTCCGCGTCGACGTATCCGGCCGCCGTCTCGCGCGGATCCCGCGACGGGTCGCCGAGCAGCGCTTCCGCGAGCGGCTCCAACCCGGCCTCGCGGGCGATCTGCGCCCGGGTCCGCCGCTTGGGCTTGTACGGCAGGTAGATGTCCTCCAGCCGGGACTTCGAGTCGGCCGCCATGATCTGCGCTTCGAGGGCCTCGTCCAGCTTGCCCTGGGTGCGGATCGACTCCAGCACCGCCGCCCGGCGCTCGTCCAGCTCGCGCAGGTAGCGCAGCCGCTCCTCCAGCGTGCGCAGCTGGGTGTCGTCGAGCAGGCCGGTGGCCTCCTTGCGGTACCGGGCGATGAACGGCACGGTCGCGCCGCCGTCGAGCAGCTCCACGGCCGCGCGTACCTGGCGCTCGGCGACGCCGAGTTCCTCGGCGATGCGCTGATGAACAGTGAGGGTCACGATGTGGCTCCGCCTTCGGGTGTGGGTTCCGTGGTGCATTCTGCCGGGCTACCGTGGCGATCATGGAACCACCTGTGGAGCCGCGCGCCAGGCGTCTCTTCGGCGGCAGCGCCCGGGCCCTCGGCGACCTCGCGACCAGCCCGTTCCGCGCCGACCGGGACCGCATCGTCGGCTCGCCGTTCTTCACCCGGCTGGGTGGCGTCACCCAGGTGATCAGTCCGGGCGGGTCGGGACTGCTGGTGCACAACCGGCTCACCCACAGCCTGAAGGTGGCCCAGGTAGCCCGCGCCATCGCCGAACGGCTCACCGCCGACGACTGGCAACGTGACCTGGTGGAGAAGCTGGGCGGCTGCGACCCGGACGTGGTGGAGGCCGCCGCGCTCGCCCACGACCTCGGTCACCCGCCCTTCGGGCATCTGGGGGAGCGGGTGCTGGACCGGCTGGCCCGGCACCGGCTCGGCCTCACCGACGGGTTCGAGGGCAACGCCCAGTCGTACCGGATCGTCACCTCCACCGAGATCCGTGGCGCGGCCACCACCGGCCTGGACCTGACCGCGGCGGTGCGGGCGGCGATGCTGAAATACCCGTGGACGAGGCTCGACCATCCCGACCCGCATCCGCGTCTGATGGACCCGCCGCCGCGCGGGGCGAGTGCGCCGCCGGACGACCCGGAGAGCGGCTCGGCGAAGTTCGGGGCGTACCGCACCGAGCTGGACGACCTGCGGCAGGCCCGCGCGCCGTTCGCCGGCCGGATCGCCGACTGGCAGCAGACCGTCGAGGCGTCGGTGATGGACACCGCCGACGACATCGCGTACGCCATCCACGACGTGGAGGACTTCTACCGGGTCGGCGTGCTCCAGCAGGGCGCGGTGGCCGCCGAACTGATGGCCTGGCAGCGCGAGGGGGCGAGCCTGCGCGCCATCACCGACGCCGCGCTCACCGCCTCGGCCCGGCGGCCCGGCGCGGCGATCGAACGGCTGCGCCGCCAACTGCACCACAAGGACGGCTGGATCGCCGCCGACGACGCGTTCGCCGCCGCCGTCGAACACGTCCGCGAGGAACTGGTGGAGGGGCTGCTCGCGCTGCCGTTCGACGGTTCGATCGAGGCCGAACAGTACGTGGCCCGCTTCTCCGCCCGCTGGACCACCCGCTTGGTCGACGCGATCACCGTGGTCGAGGCCCCGTCGATGCGCTCCGGGCACGTGCTGCTGGCCCCGGCGCAGTGGCACGAGGTGCAGGTGCTCAAGTTCGTCCACCACCGCTTCGTGCTGGCCCGCCCCGACCTGGCGTTGCACCAGCGCGGCCAGGCCCGACTGCTCGGCACGCTGGTCGAGGCGCTGCTGGAATGGCTGCTCGACCCGGAGGAGGAGTCTCGGCTGCCCCGGCGGCTGCACGACCTGGTGGAGTTGGCCGAGGCGGAGCTGCACCCGCGTACCCCGGACCGGATCGGCAAGGCCCGGGGCCGCGCCATCGTGGATTTCGTCGCCCAGCTCACCGACGGGCAGGCGGTGGCGATGCTGGACGCCCTCTCCGGCCGCTCCGGCGCCCTCTGGACCGACGCCTTCGTCCTCTGACAGTGATGAAAGGAAGGGCCCCCTGCTAACGCCTGCGGTATAGCAGGGGACCCTTCCTCACGTCGTCCGGGAAGCTCAGGCGACACCTCGATACGCCTCGGTCGTTGACCTGGCCGGTTGCGTGCATCCGTTGGCGGGTGCCCGTGGCCTGTGGGAATCGCACGGGCGGGAGGAGCCGGAGCGTGGACAGCAGGATCTGGACCGACGGGCAGACTCGCCTCGACCTGATCGGCCACTCGCCCTGGCCCCCCTCCAGGCTGCTGTCGGCCCTGGTCGCAGGTGAGCGTGTGGGGGACCTGCCCGGAGACTTCGTCCTGATCGCCAGTCGCCCGGACGGTGGTCCGCAACTGATCGCCACCTCCGTGTTGGGGACGCGGCCCTACTTCTACCTTGATCGGCCCGGTACGCCCCACCACGGTAGAGACCTGTTCGCCCTGGCCCGGTCGGCTCGGCTCCCGTGGCGTTGGAACCTCGACGCGCTGCGCGGGGTCGCCTGGTTCGGCCACACGGTAGGAACCCACACGCTGCATCCCGAGATTCAGCGGGTGCCGCCCGCCTCGGTGTTGATTCATAGCGGGAGTCACTGGCGGGTGACGGCCGACCCGTTCTGGGACGACACGTTCGGCACTCCGCGGATCGGACTCGACGACGCGGTCGACATCTTTGACACCGTGCTCGACGAGCAGTTGGCCCATCGGCCGCTGATCTCCCTCACCGCCGGGTTCGACTCCCGGGCCCTGTTGGCACGTGCGTTGGCGGTCGGCCTGACTCCCGACGCCCTCACGATGGGGCATGGACGCAGCACCGACGTGGTGATCGCCACGCGGATCGCTGAGGCCACTGGCCTCAAGCACTCCGTCGTGCAGCTGGAGGCCGAGGACTACTTCCGGCACGCCGCCCTGATCACCAGACTCACCGGGGGTACGAAGACCATCGGCAACTGGCACGCGTTCTTCTACTGTCAGGATCGGCCGCCGAACGAACCCCACCTGGTCGGCTCGAACGGCGAGTTCGCCCGGACATTCTTCTGGGACAAGGGGGTGCTCGCCCGTGGCGTGGGCCTGGGTGGGCGACTGGCCGCCCGCGCCTACTGGGCTGCCAGAATCGGCGGACGGGCCCGGCGGATGGCCGCGTTCCTACCGTTCCTGACACCGAACGGCAGGACTGACGCGATCGCCTTCAGCGAGCGGTCGCTGCGGCTCGTCACGACCACGCGTGCCGACGGCCTGGACGTCCTCGACCGGTTCTACGCCACCGAACGGGTGCGGCATTTCATCGGTAACGGCCTGAATCTGTGCGGCTACTTCACGGCGCCGATGTCGCCGTTCCTGGATGCCCGGGTCATCCGGGCGGTCGCCGCGCTGCCGCGTACCGAGAAGTTGGGTAGCAACTTCCACCGTAGGGTGATCGCGCGCAACGCCCCGCAGCTGATGGCCTTTCCGGTGGGCGGTACCCCCGTCCGCCACCGGGCCGAGGCCGGTTACTGGCGTCGCCGCCAGCAGGACTGGGTGCCGTACTCGCCGATGGCGGGCGTCTACGGTGACCCCCGCACCGGCGAGATACTGCGGGACTCGCCGCACATCGCTCACTTCCTCTCGGCCGCCGACCGGGAGCACGTGGCCGTGGCGGGCGCCACCGAGGTGCAGGAGTTCCTCCTGACGCTGCACTTCGCGGGCGAGGCGGCAGGCGCCGCCTGACGCGCCGGACGACCGGTCAGGCGACCGCCTGCCACCAACCGTCGACCGGCGGCGGGTCGTCCACCACGACCCGCTCGCCGGGTCGGGGCACGGCCAGCCGGACGTCGCGGGCCTTCGCCTCGGCCCAGAGCCGGTCCACCGGCTCGGACCAGTCGTGCAGCGCGAGGTTGAACGTCGCCCAGTGCACCGGCACGAACAGCCCGCCGCGTAGGTCCAGGTGGGCGGCGACGGCCTCCTCCGGGAACATGTGGATCCCCGGCCAGGCCCGGTCGTACGCGCCGATCTGCACCAGCGTCGCGTCGAACGGCCCGTGCGCCGCCCCGATCTCGGCGTACCCGTCGAAGTAGCCGGAGTCCCCGGTGTAGTAGACCTTCCGCTGCCGACCGGAGACCACCCAGGAACTCCAGAGCGTGCCGTTGCGTCGTAGTCCCCGGCCGGAGAAGTGCTGCGCGGCGGTGCAGGTGATCTCCAGGTCGGCCACCCGGTGCGTCTGCGACCAGTCCAGTTCGATTACCCGGTGCGCCGGCACACCCCACCGGTCGAGGTGCGCGCCGACACCGAGCGGCACCAGGAACGGCGCCGACTGTCGGGCGGTCAGCTCCCGCACGGTGGCCATGTCGAGGTGGTCGTAGTGGTCATGGGAGATCAGGATCGCGTCGAGCTGCGGCAGTTCGTCGAGGCGTACCGGCGGCTCGTGCAGGCGACGCGGACCGACCGCGTCCGACGGCGAGCACCTGTCGCTCCAGACCGGGTCGAGCAGCACCCGACGGCCCTCGATCTCGATGAGCGTGGAGGCGTGGCCGTACCAGACGAGGTTCAGCTCGCGGGCCCGGTCGACGTCCGGTGCGGGCGTCGGGCGGACCAGCGGCACGGCACCGGTCGGCCGGCGCTGCTGCTTACCGAAGATCATCTCGCGGAACAGGTTGCTGTCCGGGACGGGCGCCGTCCGGGTGCCCGTCCGGTTGTGGAACGTCCCGTCGTGGAACTGCGGCGACCGGGCCGCCCGTTCCGCCCGCGCCCCGGCCAGTCGGCCACCGAGCGCGGCCGGTACGCCCCGGGCCGCCCACGCCAGCCCGGCCAGCCCGGCCACCACGGCCACCCCGACCACCGATCCACCGATGCGTCGGCCGGTGACTCGTCCTGTCGGCTCCTTCGGCGCATGCATGGTTGCCCCCCTCTGCTGATCCCCGCAGTCCACGCTAGCCCTCGCCGCCCGGTTCAGCTGTGGATGGCGGGGCGGAGGGGGCGAGGCTCGCCCGAGCCCAGCCGGTCGGTCAGGTCCAGCAGCCGCCGGCCCAACCGGGCCCGGGCCTGCACGGCGGGGTGGGTCGCCCCGAAGCCGTCCGCCCCCGGTTGGCCGGCGGCGAAGAAGGCGTACGTCAGCCGGGGCGTCCCGGTCGTGTCGAAGATCACCCCGGCCTCGTGTCGGGCGTCGCGGAACCAGCCGGCCTTGGTGGCGATCCGGGCTCGCTCGGCCGAGGACATGCTGCGCCGGATGCCGTCGGTGAACGCCACCGGTGAGCGCAGCAGCCGCAGCACGAACGCCGTCGAGGCGGGGGAGAGCAGGGTGCCGCCGACGAGTGCCCGCAGCAGGTCGTGCGTCTCGCGGGCCGTACTGGTGCCGAGGTGGAACCGGGGCGAGTCGGCCACCGGCTGCACAGCCGTGTCCGGGAAGCCCTTCGCCACCAGGATCCGGTTGACCTCGACGGCCGGGCAGACCAGCGCGCACAGCTGCACCGCGACGTCGTCGGAGACGGTGAGCAGGTTCGCCAGCACGTGCCCCACCGTCACCCGGCTGGGGTGGAACATCTCGTACGCCTGCGGGGCCTGCTCCAGCGGCAGCCGGTGGGTGCGCAGGTCCGAGACACCGAGCGGGTCCTCGTCGGTGAGCAGCGGGACGATCTCGTCGGTCCACCGGCGTACGTGGCACTGGCCCATCCGCAACTGGATGCCCCGGTCGAACATCTCCATCAACGGCAGCGGGTCGACCTCGCCGCCGTACACCCCGGAGATCGAGACCGTGCCGCCGCGCCGGACGGCCTTCATCGCGTCGCGTCCTTGCCCTCGGCGGTCACCTGGGTGGTCTGAAGCCCTCCGAATCGCCACAGAACCGCAGCCACAACTCCATGATCGGGCGCATGCTGCGGGTGCGGGCCGGGTGTGCGAACGGCCGCCGTGCCGGGGGTGGCAGGGCGGCCGTTCGACGTGGCCAGGCGCGGGGGTGGGCCGCAAAGGTCAAGCGCCGGGGACCAGGTGCGGGGTCGGGCCCAACAGGTCGAAGCCCGATGGGTCAGGTGCCGGGGGTGTTGTCGCCGCTCTTGGTGGTGGCGGTCAGGTAGTCGCGGTTGAGGCGGCCGATGGTGCTCAGCGGGATGCCCTTCGGGCAGACCACAGTGCACTCGCCGGCGTTGGTGCAGCCGCCGAAGCCGGCCTCGTCGTGCGCGTCCACCATGCCGATGACCCGGGTGTGGCGCTCCGGCTGGCCCTGGGGGAGCAGCGAGAGCTGGGTTACCTTGGCGGCGGTGAAGAGCATGGCGGAGCCGTTCGGGCAGGCCGCCACGCAGGCGCCGCAGCCGATGCAGGCGGCCGAGGAGAACGCGGCGTCCGCGTTCGCCTTGGCCACCGGCACCGAATGGGCCTCGGGCGCGCTGCCGGTCGGTGCGGTGATGTACCCGCCAGCCGCGATGATCTTGTCGAAGGCGCCCCGGTTGACCACCAGGTCCTTGATGACCGGGAAGGCGCGGGCCCGCCACGGCTCGATGTCGATGGTGTCGCCGTCTTTGAACTGCCGCATGTGCAACTGGCAGGCGGTGGTGCCGCGCTGCGGCCCGTGCGCGTTGCCGTTGATCATCAGGCCACACATGCCGCAGATGCCCTCGCGGCAGTCGTGGTCGAAGGCGACCGGCTCCTCGCCGTCGAGGATGAGCCGCTCGTTGAGTACGTCGAGCATCTCCAGGAACGACATGTCCGGGGAGACGTCGTCGACCTGGTAGGTCACCATCCGACCCTGGTCCGAAGGGCCGGACTGGCGCCAGATGCGCAGGGTCAAATTCACTTGTAGCTCCGCTGCGTGGGGTGGACGTATTCGAAGTTCAGGTCTTCCTTGTGCAGCACCGAGGGCTGCCCGGTGGCGGTGAACTCCCACGCGGCGACGTACGAGAAGTGCTCGTCGTCGCGCTCGGCCTCGCCGTCGGCGCTCTGGTGCTCGGCCCGGAAGTGGCCGCCGCAGGACTCCTCGCGGTGCAGGGCGTCGATGCACATCAGCTCGGCCAGCTCGAAGAAGTCGGCCACCCGGCCGGCCTTCTCCAGCGACTGGTTGAGCCCCTCACCGTCGCCGGGCACCCGCACCCGCTGCCAGAACTGGTCACGCAGGGCACGAATCTCGTCGATCGCCTTGCGCAGCCCGGCATCGGAGCGCTCCATGCCGCAGTGCTCCCACATGATCTGGCCCAGCTCACGGTGGAACGAGTCCACCGTGCGGTCGCCGTTGATGGCGAGCAGCCGCTGGATCCGGTCCTCCACGTCGCGGCGCGCCTCGATCGCCGCCGGGTGGGTGCCGTCGACCGCCTCGAACGGGCCGGCGGCCAGGTAGTTGGCGATCGTGTTGGGCAGCACGAAGTACCCGTCCGCCAGGCCCTGCATCAGCGCCGAGGCGCCGAGCCGGTTCGCGCCGTGGTCGGAGAAGTTCGCCTCGCCGATCACGAACAGCCCGGGAATCGTCGACTGGAGGTCGTAGTCGACCCAGAGACCGCCCATGGTGTAGTGCACGGCGGGGTAGATTCGCATCGGGACCTCGTACGGGTCCTCGCCGGTGATCCGCTCGTACATCTCGAACAGGTTGCCGTACTTGGCCTCGATGGCCTTGCGGCCGAGCCGGGAGATGGCGTCGGAGAAGTCGAGGTAGACGCCGAGCTTGGTCGGGCCGACGCCCCGGCCCTCGTCACAGACGTTCTTGGCGGCGCGGGAGGCGATGTCCCGGGGCACCAGGTTGCCGAAGGAGGGGTAGATCCGCTCCAGGTAGTAGTCCCGCTCGTCCTCGGGGATGTCGCGGGGGGCGCGGTCGTCATCCTTGGCCTTCGGTACCCAGACCCGGCCGTCGTTGCGCAGCGACTCGCTCATCAGGGTCAGCTTCGACTGGTGGTCGCCGGAGACCGGGATGCAGGTCGGGTGGATCTGCGTGTAGCAGGGGTTGGCGAAGTACGCGCCCTTGCGATGCGCCCGCCAGGTGGCGGTGACGTTGCAGCCCTTGGCGTTCGTGGAGAGGTAGAAGACGTTGCCGTAGCCGCCGGAGGCGAGCACCACGGCGTCGGCGAACTCGCTGCTGATCTCGCCGGTGACCATGTCCCGAACCACGATGCCCCGGGCCTTGCCGTCGATGACGATCAGCTCCAGCATCTCGTGCCGGGCGTTCATCTCCACGTTGCCCAGGCCGATCTGCCGCTCCAGCGCCTGGTACGCGCCGAGCAGCAACTGCTGGCCCGTCTGACCCCGGGCGTAGAAGGTGCGCTGCACCTGGGCGCCGCCGAAGGAGCGGGTGTCGAGCAGGCCGCCGTACTCGCGGGCGAAGGGCACACCCTGGGCGACGCACTGGTCGATGATGTTCGCCGAGACCTCGGCCAGCCGGTGTACGTTCGACTCGCGCGAGCGGAAGTCGCCGCCCTTGACGGTGTCGTAGAAGAGCCGGTGCACCGAGTCGCCGTCGTTGCGGTAGTTCTTGGCGGCGTTGATGCCACCCTGGGCGGCGATCGAGTGCGCCCGGCGCGGGCTGTCCTGGTAGCAGTAGGACTTGACCCGGTAACCCTGCTCGGCGAGGGTGGCCGCGGCAGAGCCACCGGCCAGGCCGGTGCCGACGACGATCACCGTCATCTTGCGCCGGTTGGCCGGGTTGACCAGCTTGGCCTCGAAGCGGCGGCGTTCCCAACGGGTCTCGATCGGACCCTCGGGAGCCTTGGTGTCGGCGACCGGGTCGCCCTCGATGTACAGCTCCATGATCAGGACACCAATCCGGTGAGTACGGCGAACGGGACCACGAGGTAGCCGACGCAGAGCACGACGGCGAAGACCAGCGCCACCGCGCGGGCACGCTGCTCGCCGCGCGGGGTCTGCTGACCGAGGCTGCGTACCGCGCTGAACACGCCGTGCCGCAGGTGGAAGCCGAGGGCGACGATCGCCAGGGTGTAGAACAGGGTGACGTACCAGCGTTCCGGCGCGAAGTCGGCGACCACGTTGGCGTACGGCCGGGACGGGTCGCCGACCGGGTTCAGGGTGCCGGTGGTCAGGTCGAGGATGTGGTAGATCACGAAGAGCAGGATGATCACGCCGCCCCAGCGCATGGTGCGGGCCGCGTAGCTGCCCTGGACCTTCTTGCGGTGGGCGTAGCGCACCGGGCGGGCGGCGCGGGCGCGCAGCGCGAGCACCGTGGCGGCCCAGATGTGCCCGAGCACCGCGACCAGGAGCCCGACCCGCATGATCCACAGGAACCAGACGTCCGGCAGCACCGGGGTGCCGATCTCGCGCAACCAGTGCGCGTAGCCGTTGAACGATGCGTCGCCCGCGAAGACCTTCAGGTTGCCGAGCATGTGCGCGATGAGGAACAGCACCAGCATGATGCCCGTCACCGCCATGACGGCCTTCAGGCCGACATTGGATCGGATGGGCGACCGGGTTCTTGTCGTGACTGCCACGCGACCGACGCTAGGAGTACTTCGATCAGTCGTCCAATGCATCGACACCGCAGTCTTGATAGCCATAGGCTATGTAGATGCAGCTCCATCAGCTGAAGTACTTCGTCGCGGTGGCTGAAGTACGACATTTCACCCAGGCGGCCGACATCGTCGGGATAACCCAGCCCTCGTTGAGTAAGCAAATTCACGCCCTGGAGGACACCCTCGGTGCGCCGCTCTTCGAGCGGGTAAGGGGCAACATCACCCTGACCGTCGCCGGGGAGGTGCTGCTGCCGCTGGCCAAGCGGATCCTCGCCGACGTCGAGACCGCCACCCGCGAGGTGCAGGAGTTGGTCGGCCTGCGGCGCGGTCGGGTCCGCCTCGGCGCCACCCCCAGCCTGGCCACCTCCCTCGCGCCACCGGTGCTGCGCCGGTTCCGCGACGCCCATCCCACAGTGGACTTGCGGGTGGAGGAGGGCGGCTCCCAGGACCTGGTCCGCGACCTGCTCCGCGGTGATCTGGACCTGGCGCTGATCATCATGCCCGCGCACGGCACCGACCCGGGGCTGCGGGTCGACCCGATCCTGACCGAGAGCCTGGTGGTCGCCTCCGTCGACCCGCTGCCGACCGCCTCGCCGACCGGCGAGCTGCGCATCACTGACCTGCGCGACCAACCCCTGGTGATGTTCCGCGAGGGGTACGACCTGCGCGATGCGACCCTTCAGGCATGCCGGGAGGCCGGGTTCGAGCCGACCCTCTCGGTGGACGGCGGGGAGATGGACGCCGTGCTTAGCTTCGTGGAGGCCGGGCTCGGCGTCGCCCTGGTGCCCGGCATCGTGGTGGCCCGCCGCCCTGGCATCCGGGTCACCCGGCTCGCCCCGCCGGGCGTACGGCGCACCATAGTGGTGGCCCGCCGCCACGACGTGGTCCCCACCCACGCAGGCCGCGAACTACGCCGCATCCTCCTCGACTACGTCCAC
>NZ_POTX01000090.1 GCF_003236305.1 Micromonospora endophytica
GGTAGCGGCTGCTGCCCACCGTCGACGGCCCGGGACAGGCGCTGCCATCCCGCCTCCACGTCGGTGCTCAGCCGCACGTCCAGCGCCGCGGTGGCGCGTGTCGCGTCCTGCCGGACGGCTGCCAGTCCGGATCGGCAGACCGGGCAACCGGCGATGTGCTCGCGGTCGGTGTCGGCCACACCGGCCGGCTCATCGAGCAGCCGACGCAGGGTGCCCTCATTCGGATGGCGCATCACGGTTCAACTCCTCGCGTAGGGCGGACTCGGCGCGTCGCACGGTGGTGCCCACGCTGCCGGGGGAAAGATCGAGAGCGGCGGCGACCTCGGCGTAGCTGAGACCGCTGTGCCGCAGGACGAGGGCGACGGCGTGCCGGTGCGGCAGGCGGGCCAACGCCGCGCGTACCCGGCGGCGTTCTTCCCGGGTCACCACGGCGTCGGCGACGTCGGGACAGACGTCGTCCTGACCACCGGCGACGTGTTCGCGTACGGTGCGTCGACGGCGGGACCGGACGTGGTTCAGCGCGGTGTGCGCCGCGGCGACCGACAGCCAGCCCGCCGCCTGCCCTGCCGGCACCGAGGAACGCCCGAACGCGAGGAACACCTCCTGCGCCACGTCCTCGGCCTCGGTACGGGAACCCAGCACCCGGGCCGCGACCCCGACCACCCGGGGGTAGGTGCTGCGAAACACCTGTTCGAGGTCGGCCCGGACCGAATCGGGTCCGACTGCTGCCGAGCGGACCACGGCTTCCTCCTCCATACCTGCGAAGCACCGCCGGCGCCCCGGATGTGACACCGACGATGTGCTCACCCTGTCATCCGGCCGGCTCCAGAGCGGCGCGTAGCTGGGCCAGGAACGCGCCGAGCTGCGCCGTCGTCGCCCCGTCGAGCAGGCGGCGCATCAGCGCCGAGCCGACCGCGATGCCGTCGGCGTACCCGGCCGCCTCGGCCGCCTGGCCCGGTGCGGCGATGCCGAAGCCGAGCACCACCGGCAGATCGGTCTCCTCTCGCAGGCAGCGCACCAGCTCGCGGGCGGACTCGTGCGGCCGCGAGCGGGCGCCGGTGGTGCCCATCAGGCTGACCGCGTACACGAAACCCCGGCTGCGTCGGGCGATGTCGGCACACCGCCGCAGCGGGGTCGACGGGGCGGCCAGCAGCGCAAGGTCCAGCGCGTGGGCCTGCGCCGCCGCGGCGACCGGCGCCATCTCGTCGACGGGCAGGTCCGGCACGATCAGGCCACCCACCCCGGCGTCGGCGAGAGCGGCGCAGTACGCGTCGGCACCGGGACGTAGCACCAGGTTGGCGTAGCTGAACGCGATCACCGGCACCGGCGGCGCCACCCGGGCGATCTCGTCCAGGATCCGGCGGGTGGTGGCGCCCCGGCGCAGCGCCTGGTCCGAGGACTGCTGGATGACCGGCCCGTCCAGGGTCGGATCGGAGAACGGGAAGCCGATCTCGATGGCGTCGGCACCGGCGTCCACCGCGGCGCGGAGCAGGTCGCCCCAGTCGTCGGTGACCCCGCCGGTCACGTACGGCAGGAGTAGTTTGCGTCCGGCGTCCCTGGCGGCGCGGGTCCGGGTCTCCAGCGCGTTCACGACAGCTCCATCAGGGTCGCCATGTCCTTGTCCCCGCGGCCGGAGAGGGTGAGCAGCACCGTCGCGTCCGGTGGGATCGTGCCGTCGCCGGCGGCGCGGATCACCCAGGCGACCGCGTGCGCGGACTCCAACGCGCAGAGGATGCCCTCGGTGCGGGCCAGCCGGTGCGTGGCGGCCAGCACCTCCGCGTCGTCGACGCAGACGTAGCTGGCCCGGCCGAGGTCGGCCAGGTACGCGTGCTCCGGGCCGACGCCCGGGTAGTCCAGTCCGGCCGCGATCGAGTGGGCCTCGGCGATCTGCCCGTGTTCGTCCTGGAGCACCTTGGAGCGGAATCCGTGCAGCACGCCGGGGGAGCCGGCGCTGATTGCCGCGCCACCTGCGGCCTCCACGCCGACCAGCAGGGCCGGTGTGTCGACGAAGCCGGCGAAGGTTCCGGCGGCGTTGGAGCCACCACCGACACAGGCCACGACGAAGTCGGGGGTGCCGGTGGCGAGGTCGGCCGCGCACTGCGTGCGGGCCTCGTCGCCGATCACCCGTTGGAACTCGCGGACCATCCACGGATAGGGGTGCGGGCCCATGGCTGAGCCGAGACAGTAGTAGGAGTCCTCGACCGAGGTGACCCAGTGCCGCAGCGCCTCGCTGCACGCGTCCTTGAGGGTGCGGGTGCCGGAGGTCACCGGGATCACCTCGGCACCGAGCATCGTCATCCGGAAGACGTTGAGCTGTTGCCGTTCGATATCCCGCTCGCCCATCAGCACCGTGGTCGGCATGCCGAGCAGGGCACCCGCGGTGGCGGTGGCCACGCCGTGCTGGCCCGCGCCGGTCTCGGCGATGAGACGTCGCTTGCCCATCCGTCGCGCCAGCAACGCCTGGCCGAGCACGTTGTTGATTTTGTGGGAGCCGGTGTGGGCCAGGTCCTCCCGCTTCAGCAACAGGTTGACGCCGAGTTCGGCGGAGAGGCGCGCGGCCGGGGTCACCGGGGTCGGCCGTCCCACGTAGATCGCCAACACGTGACGTAGCTCGGCCCGGAACAGTGGATCGGCCCAGGCGTCGGTGAACGCCTGCTCGACCTCTGCGCAGGCGGGGACGAGGGACTCCGGGACGAAGCGTCCGCCGTACTCGCCGAACCGACCGAGCCCGGTGGGTCGGCGGGAGACGGCCGTTTTCGGGCCGGGCAGTAGATGATCCATGACGAACCCCTCCACAGTTCTAGAACAGTAACCCGGTTATAGCAGAACGCTCCGGGGAGTTCTAGAACTGCTGGCTCAGTCCCGCATCGCGTAGCTCACCTGCTGGCCGCCGGCGGCCCGGATGTTCGTGACCACCACGCCGGACCCGGCCAGGACAGCGAGATCGACGACCAGGAGGCGCCGGTCGGCGTCCCGGGTGACCCGCTCGCTGCGCATCGCCGGCTGGCCAGCGGGTATGCCGAGCAGGCCGCCGACCTGCTCGGGCATGGGTACGGCCGCGATTGTCTCCGTCGCCTCGGCCGCCACCGCGCCGGCCCGTTCGGCCAGGACTCCGTACAGCTCCTGGTCGGCGAAGTCGACCTCGCTGATCGCGTCGGCCAACGGCTGCGGAATGTAGGACACCTGATGGATCAGGGGCACTCCACGGATGACCCGGATCCGCTCCAGCCGCAACACCTGACCGCCGGCCGGCATCCCGAACCGGGCCGCCACGTCCGGCGGCACGCCGACGATCTCGCGGCGCACCACCCGGGTCAGCACCTCGATGCCGTGCGCCCGCAGATCGTCGGCGAGGCTGCGCAGGTTGCCCATCGAGTAGGGCACCGGCACCGCCCGCACGTACGTGCCCCGGCCGGGAAGCTGTTCCACCACGCCCCGGTGGTCCAACTCGTCAAGTGCCTGGCGCAGCGTCATCAGGCTGACGCCGTACTCCTCGCTGAGCTGTCGCTGCCCCGGCAGCGCGTCGCCCGGGGCGAACTCGCCCCTCCTGATCCGCGCGATCAGGTCGTCGCGAATTGCCAGGTACTTCGGCGCTCTGCCCAGGATGTCGCCCACGTCGTGCAGCCTATGGCCGCCGCGTCCGCGATCCGTCGCGGACTCCCGGTAGCGGTCCTCACCGCGCATCGTGGCGTTCGGTGCACGCTCCACCCGGATGTGCCGGCCCACTGATTCCTTCGGCGGCGGATATCCACCGTGAACGGTCTAGCGCCAGCAGGCTAAACCGGTTTAGCCTGCTGGCGGCCACACCACCACCGAAGGGACCAGGCGATGTTTTCCACGAAGCGCAGGAGAGGATGGTGGACACCGCTCGCGATCGGACTCGCGGCCTCAGCGGTGTTGACCACCGGCGGAGCCGCGGCGGCACCCTCGTCGAAACCGAAGTCGCCGCCGAAGCTGCCGAGCGAGGCGCAGCAGGTGCCGCCGACCGACTGCACCGCACCGGTCGGCATCGACGCCAACGCGGTGCTACCGGGCTACCTCGTTCCCGACGACACGCTGGGCATCACCTGCGTGCCGTTCACCCAGGTGCCGCTGGAGCCGGCCGGCTACCAGGGTGACTACCGGGTGGACGCCTTCTCCGACCAGGTGCTGCGCGACATGCTGGCGACCTGTGAGGCGGCGCCGCCCTGCTCGGCGATCACCAACGCACAGAGCTACAACCCGCCGCAGTTCCGGCTCACCGGATCGTTGGTGCCGCAAGGCAAGATCGATCCGCACGCGACAAACGTCAACCTGAACGACATCCGGCGGCCCGGCTTCTTCGGTCAGGCCCCGTACCACGAGGGCATCGCCGCGGCCGACAAGGACAGCTACACCTTCGAGTTCGCCGTGCCGGCGGAGCCGTACGAGCGGCTCAAGCGCGGCATCACCGCCCCGGTCAAGCTGCGCGGCTGGTACCTGAAGGGCGCCGGTGTGCAGCAGCCCAACGGGCGCCGCGTGCAGTCCCTGGCGATCTTCGTCGGGGGCCGGTCGGTGGAGACCACCACCGTCCAGGACCCGCGCGACCCGCTCTACGTGCGCTCGGAGAGCACCGGCCGGTTCGAGAACGTCACGTACCCGTCCCGGGGCACCGAGCAGTGGGCGGGCCGCAACTGGCGGCAGTACCTCTACAAGCTCAACCAGGCCGGCTTCGACGTGCTCACGTTCGACAAGCGCGGCCACGGCATCTCCGGCGGCATCTCCGGTGACAACATTCTCCAGCAGGGCCTGGACATGCTGCGGGCGATCGACGCCCTCGACACCGGCGACGGGGTCCGCATCGTCGGCGCCAACGGACGCCAGCTCACCGGCAAGGCCGCGACCCGCGCGCTGGTGCCGAACAACATGAACAAGCTCCCGATCATCCTCGGCGGCCCGAGCCAGGGCTCGGCGGCCACGCAGTGGGCGATGAACGCCAACTTCAACAGGTGGTGCGAACTCGACACCCCCGAGCGGGCGTGCCACAAGCCGTGGGGGCACAACGTCAAGGGCGCGGTGTTGATGGCGGGCTTCCCGGTGGTCAACCCGTCGCTGGCCGAGGCCGCGCGGCGCAAGGTGAACTACACCGTCGGACTGGGCGGCACCTCCGAGCCCCTGGCCGGCATCGGTTCCTGGCCGGCGGTCTTCTTCGGCAAGGGTCTGTTCGACGGGATCCAGGGTCCCTTCCCCACCTTCAACGCCTACCTGCGGGCGCAGGGCGACAAGGAACTCCTCTTCGTCCGTGGCCCGCACTCCGAGGTCGCCTTCGGTCCGGGCAACGTCGCCCTGATGCAGGAGCGGGTGGCGCAGTTCGCCGTCCGCGCGGTGCTCGGTCAGAAGACCAACCAGCCTCGGTACCAGACCCTCAAGGAGGCGGTCGCCGCCAGCCCGCAGATCTGGGAACCGTCCACCCAGCCCACCTTCGAGACCAAGCCGTAGCGTCGTCGGCGTGGGGGTGTCGCGTCGCGCGGCACCCCCACGCCGGTGGGGTCGAGTCAGTTACCGGACGACGCGGCCAGGAAATCGGAGACGATGGCGGCGAGTTCCGCAGGCCGCTCGGCGACCATGGCGTGACTGGCGCCGTCGAGATGCCGCACCCGCAGCACCGGATTGTCCACCGCGCCGATCCGGTCCGCGTTGGCCCGACGGTACGCCGCGTACAGCTCGTGGAACTCCTGCTGCTCGGCGAGGTCCACGGTGGCCAGCACGAGCAGCAGCGGGCATCGGGCGTCCCGGTAGGCGGGGACCAGATCGATCGACTCCATCGCCTCCCGCAGTTGCCCGGTCAGCTCCGGGCCCGGCCGTAGCCGGTACCGGCCGTCGTCGCCGGGTACCAGGTTGCGCTCGAAAGCTGCCACGGTGACCTCCGGGTCGGCCCCGTACCGATGCGCCATCGCCCGCTGTCCGGCCAACGCCGCGGCCACCTGATCAGGGCCGAGTGGCTCGGCGAGCATCGCCGCCATCGCGTCGAAGGTGGCGCTCAGCCAGTACGTCGTCCCAGCGCCACGGCCCGTCCCCGGATCGCCCGTGGCCGCGCAGGTCGACGGCGACCACCCGGTGCTCCGATCGCAGCGCCTCAGCGAACGTGGTCAGCTGGACGAGATTGCCGCCGGCGCCGTGCAACAGCAGCAACGGGCGTCCGGATCCACCGAAGTCGCGTACCGCGATCGGCACGCCCCCGGCGTCGATGAGGCTGTCACGCATGTCGGATTCCCTCCGTGAGTAGTCGGTCTCGCACGGAGGAGCAGCGCACGCCGCCCTCGGGGTGCCGGGCCAACTTGCCGCGCGAGACCAGGTCGTGCACGCCCTGCCGGGTGATGCCGAGCATGGCCCCGGCGACCGCGTACGACACGGCCGGCGCGGTGGGGTGACCGACGCGTCGCGCGACCACCTGCCCGAGCGGGCTGCGCCACCAGTCGAGCGGAGGGTGGAACGGGCCGTCACCGGGATAGAGCGTCGCGACCACTCGCATGATCGTCCCCACCGCCGCCTGGTCGTCCGGGCCGACCATGGTGGTGGCCCAGATCCTGGCGCGCTTGTGGACGGCCGCGCGTAGCGACTCGACGCCCTCGTGCCCGTCGAGCAGGATCTCGAGCGGATCGAGCAGACGTATGTCGATAAGTCTGGTGAGCTGCTCGATCAGTTCCTGGCGGCTCGGTGGCACGCTTCCTCCTCCATTGCTTGACAGTCATCGTCAAGCACTTGACGGCCCTCGTCAAGTGTTACCGCGGAAGAGCCTCCGCTGAGGCGACCCGGATCGCGCCGGACGGGCAGAGGTCGGCGGCGCGTCGGGCCCGCGCACCGCTCTGCGGTGCCAGCGTGGTGGCGCGCAGCAGCACCAGCCCGTCGGCGTCGTCCTGGGCGAAGACCTCCGGTGCGACACGGACGCAGTTCCCCGATCCGCAGCAGGCGTCCCGATCGACCGCCACCTGCACGGTGGTCTCCGCGCGGCCCGGCCGGTCGACGGCCGTCACCAGGTCACCGGGAGCGTGTCGAGGCCGAAGACAACCGAGTGCTGCCGGGTGCTCAGCTCCTGCGGGCTCGCCGTCACCCGCAGCTGCGGGAATCGGCGGGCCAGTGCGACAAGCGCGATGCGCAGTTCGGCCCGGGCCAGTGGCTGGCCGATGCACTGGTGCACCCCGAAGCCGAAGGCCACCTGCTGATGCGCCTGCCGGTACGGATCGAACCGCTCCGGGTCGTCGAAGACCGCCGCGTCCCGGTTGGCCAGGGAGATCAGGACGATCGCGCCCTCACCGGCCCGGATCAGCTGGCCGCCGACCTCGACATCCTCGGTGGCCGCCCGGAACAGCCCGGTCCGAACGATGCTGAGGTAGCGCAGCAACTCCTCCACCACGCCCGGCGCCTGGTCGGGCTCGTCGCGCAGCGTCGTGAACCGTCCGTCGCGGGTCAGCAGCAGGACGCTCAGCCCGATCATGTTGGCGGTGGTCTCGTGGCCGGCGACGAGCAGCAGCAACGCCATCCCCACCAGCTCTTCCACGTCGAGTTCGCCTGGCTCGATCCGCTCCCGGATCAGTCGGCCGAGCAGGTCGTCCGCCCCGTCGGGATGGGCCCGTTTGGTGTCGATCAGCGCCCGCAGGTAGTCCCGCAACTCCGCGACCTCGCGAATGAGCCGCTCCGTCGGCGTCTTGCGATCGAGCAGGGTGCGGCTGCGGGCCTGAAAGAAGTCATGGTCGGCGTAGGGGACGCCGAGCAGGTGGCAGATCACCATGGACGGCAGCGGCAGGGCGAAGGTCGAGACCAGATCGGCCGGAGGGCCGGCGGCGGCCAGGTCGTCCAGCGCCTCATCGACCGTACGCTGGATCAGCGGCTCGATCCGGCGGACATTTTTGATCATGAATTCCGCGGTGAGCATGCGACGCAGTCGGGAGTGCTCCGCGCCGTCCATCTGGATGAAGTTGCCACGCGTGTCCCTGGTTTCCGCGGGCGGCAGCGGGCGCAGCAGCGGGAAGCCCGCACGGGTGAAATCGGCGCTGAATGCCGGGTGGCGCAGCAGTTGGCGGACGTCGGCGTGCCGGCTGACCAACCAGGCGGTGGTGCCGTTGGGCAGCCGCACCTGACGCACCGGACCGTCGTAGTGGGGCCGCTCGGCCTCGTCCAGTGGCGCGAACGGGTCTCGGGCGGCGTGGACCGGCGGCCATTGGGGCAACTCCGCTTCCACGATGGGCGTCGTCATCTCGGTAACCTCCGATGGCAACAGCAGGTAGCGATGACGTCGCTGTACGTTACCCATCGGTGGTTGTCGACACAATCCCCTTCCGGCGGATGGCGTGCCGCCCTGCCTCGCCGCGACCGCTGACGCGTCGACTCACGCCCTTTGTCAAAGGTTGTCCAGCGCTGAAATGGCCGTATTCACAAACCGTCGTCCGGTCAAATTCTCGCGCGCGGAGAGTCCCGGCCCTTCGGCCGGGACCCTCCTGTACGTGGGGTGCCTTACGCCGGGGAGAGGCCCTCCGCGAAATCGTACAGGCTCTTGATGTCGTCATCGAAGTACGGGCCGTCGAACTGACCGTTTCCGGGATTGTCGCCGTGGCTCACGACACTGTTGATGTATCCGAATCCGGTCTGATCGTTGTATTCCTGCAGCCAGGGTCCGCCGCTGGAACCGTAGGTCATGTTGCAGTACATCCGGATCTGCTGGCCGCCAGCGTTCCAGGTGGTGCTCTGGCAGTAGTACTGGCTCTCGCCGCCGCCGAGGTTGGACGGGTAGCCGAGGGCGGTCACCGAGACGCTGTAACCCCAGTTCCAGCGCAGACCGTGGCCGCCGACCGTGTCGACCACCTTGGCACCGTAGGAACCGCCGTTGTACATGACGGCGATGCCCATGTCCTCGGCGTAGCTGCTGCTGTTGATCCAGGCCGTACGGGTGTTCAGGCTGGACGCCACGAAGGTGCCGAACGGGCGCACGCCGTTGCGGTACCGGGGAACGAACTGCCAGTTGCTGTACCACTGCCCGCCGGCGCCCTGGTGCACGCAGTGGCCCGCGGTCATCACCAGCCGCCGCTTGCCGCTGGCGACCGTGCTGGCCGAGCAGGAGGCGGTGCCGCCGTTGGGCATGGTGAAGTAGACCTTGCCGACGGCCTGCGACTCGTTGAGCATGGTCCTGACGTCGCCGCCCTGGACACTCGGCGCCATGGGCTTGACCGTGCCGGCCGGACCGGTGGGCTTCGGCGTGAGACTCGCCGACTCGGCGGCCTTCGGCGACCTCGCGAAGGTCAGGTCGACGGCCGAGGCCATCCGCTCCGGGGTCCAGAACTCGGCGACCTCCTTGGCGATCTTCTCGTTCGTGATCGCGCGGCCGTCACTGGTGCGGGCGACGGAGCTGGTGTTGCCGTTCCGGTCGTTCGTCTCCGGACTTGCAGTGGCGGCCGGAGCGCCAGTCAGGACCAACGCGGCGGACAGGCCAACCATCGCGGTCCAGCGCAGGGCGAATTTCAAGAGGACCTCCCTTTTTCTTGCCTCCCGATCGGGGGCCACCGCAGCTTATTGACCGGGATCCATTGATCACAACGTTGTGAACAAGTCGGATCGTGGACGTAAAGATGAACAAGCTCGCCACCTGGGGCGGGGCATTGCTCCGACGCGAATGTGCCACAACTTCGACTTGTTCAACGACCACATTCAATCCATCACGGCGCATACGAAAAATTCCGAGAAGCGCATCAAGGCATTTAATTCTTGTTACGACAACTCTTACCGTGAGATCTGCCCCTCCATCCAGCTTTGGCCGTATTCGAGCAGTCGCCCGTGGTGCGCGTTGACTTCAACTAAACGTGAAGTTGCACACTGACGACGGCGTGTCGTACGAGGTGGGGAGCAGCTATGCGGGTGGTCCAGGTGGTCGGTTTCGGCGGCCCCGAGATGCTCGTCGCAGGCGAGGCGCCGGATCAGGTGGTCGGGCCTGGCCAGGTCGTGATCGAGGTGGCGGTGGCGGGCGTGACGTTCGTCGAGACTCAGATCCGGCGTGGCCTCGACAGGTGGCATGACCGGCCGCAGGTGCCGTACGTGCCGGGCGGTCTGGTGGCCGGCGTGGTGAGCGCGGTCGGCGCGGCGGGTGGGGTGGGCAGCCTGCTGGTGCAACTCGCCTGGACGGCGGGAGCGCGCGTCGTCGGGGCCGCTCGTGGCGGCCGGAAACTCGACGCGGTGAAGGAACTGGGCGCCGACGCGGTGGTCGACTACTCCACCCTGGACTGGACCGACCAGGTGCGCGAGGCCACCGCCGGCGCGGGACCGGACGTGGTGTTCGACGGGGTGGGCGGCGAGATCGGGCGGGCCGCGTTCGAGGTGACGGCCCGCGGCGGCCGTTTCTCGGTGCACGGTGCCGCCAGTGGCGAGTCACCCACATCGATCCCGAACAGGCCCGCCACCGGGGTGTGGAGGTGATCGGCATCGAGCAGCTTTTCGGGTTCCGGCCGCATCTGGTGCGTTGGGCGCAGCAGATTATGTCGCAGGCGGAAGCCGGGGTGCTCCACCCGGTGATCGGCCAGACCTTCCCGTTGGAGCGGGCCGCTGACGCGCACGCCGCGATCGAGAACCGCAGCACCCTCGGGAAGACACTCATCCTCGTCTGAGCGCCGGACGGTCACCGGGGCAGGGCTCCCAGCCCGGCGAGTAACTCCTCCCGCTCGGTCAGCCGCCAGGTGCCGTCGGCGTCGACCTCGGCGAGGCCCTGCTCAAGCTCCGCGGTCATGTCAGCGCCGGAACACCCGGTTGGATCAATGCCGCGTAACCCATGCCCGCTCACCCCCGGTCGCGCTGTCGGCCGCCCGAGCACAGATCGTCGTCGGTAGGCGCGGTGCAGGTGTGTACGAGGCGGTGGAAGGCAGGCAGGGCACGCATCCCGTTGGCGTCGAGCGTGCCGCGGACGAAGCGGTGGAAGCTGGGGCGGGTGAGCTGTCCGATGAGGAACCGGAGCGGCCCGGCCGGCAGCCGCACGTAGTTGACGAGCGCGAACGGTGACGCGCCGGCAGGGCGTAGCGCGGTGGAGTTGTCGACTGCGGTTCTGCTGGTGTACCAGCCGGTCAGCGAGCGCCAGACGGCTTCGGCGTCGACGCCCGCTCCGGCGGTGAAGTGGTTGAACAGGAAGGTGCCGTCGGTGCGGGCCTCGGTGTCGCCGATGCGGGCCGCGTTGACGCCGGCGAGGATCTGCTCGCCACCGAGCGCGGAGACCTCGGCGCAGGCGCGTACGGTGTCGAGCTGCTCCGCGCCCACCGTGCGTATCAGCACGGCGAGGTTGTAGCGGGGCACGCCAGGCAGCGGCGGGATGAGCACCGCCCGGTAGACGTTGACGCGGGCGACGTCCGGGCGACGGGCGAGCGCGGCGGCGGCGGCCACCAGCTGTGCCGCCTCGCGACGCCGATGAGGCGTGCGGGTGTGCACGGGGAAACGCTGCGCCGGCTCCGCCTGCACTCCGAGGTAGATGAATCCGTACGGCTCCGGGTCGACGAACCGGGGCGGCGGATAACGGGTCATGGCTCCTCCGTGCTGCTGACGGTGGTGGGGGCGTCCTGCTGGCGATGGCAAGTTAGGGAGCAAGGGTGACTGTTACCCTAGCTGACAATTACATGGGCGTACAATGCCGGAATGTCCGACGACGCGCCAGGCGCGATCCGGCCACTGGTCGGCCGCGCCAACTTCCTGCTGTCCCAGCTCGGGTTCCACATCGCACAGGCGTTCACCGCGCGGTTGGCGCCGCTGGGCATCGGGCCGAACCACTTCGGGCTCCTGATGCACCTCGAACGCGCCGAGGGAAGCACTCAGCAGCAACTCGCCGACGCGCTGGGTATCCACCGCAAGGTCATGGTCGGCCTGCTCGACGACCTGGAGCAGCGCGGCCTGGTGGAACGTCGGAAGCATCCCGCTGACCGTCGCGCCCACGCCATCCACCTGACCGCCGCCGCCGGGAAACTGCTTCCCCGCGCGCGCCGTATCGCCGATGAGCACGAGGACGAGGTGCTGGCACCCCTCGACGAGGATGAGCGCCGCGACCTCATCACCGCCCTGCGGCGGCTCGCCGAGCACACCGGAAACCCACCCGGCGTCCACCCCGGCCTGCGGGGTGGTTGGTAAGGAGGGGCCCCCTTTTAACGCCTGATGTAGTAAAGGGGCCCCCTCCTAACATGTGTGTCCGAGTGTCAGGGTGACCCGGGTAGCCACGGGTCGAGGACGCCGGGATCGTCGACGGTCAGTCGGACCTCTGCCACTTCCTCGGCGGTCAGTGGCAGCGCACGCAGCCGCTCGCCCCACTCGGGCACCAGGTCCCGCTTCTCCAGTGCGGTCGACAACTCGATCAGGGCGGCGAGCGCCTGGGCCTGTTCGACAACCGGTGCGACGTCCCCGTGCCGGCGCAGCCCCGAGTTCAGCGCCCGGAAAGAGGCCAGTTCGTCGCGTTTGAACTCGCGCAGGATCCGGGCGTTGTCCAGCACCCGGGCCAGCCCGGACAGCCGTCGCGACCCGCCGTACTCCAGTTCCTCCGGTTCGTCGCGACGGATGAAGGTGATGGTGTTGCCGGACGGGTCGACGATGCTGAAGCGCGACGCACCCGGCCGGTAGCGGGTGATCCGCGGCAACCCCCGGGCGAGCACCTTGCCGTACGCGCCGCGCATCGCCGCGGTGAATGCGGCATGGTACGGCGCGACCGCGTCGACCATCACCAGCGCGCCGCAGCCGGTCGAGGCCGACGTGTCGAACCCGTGCGGTGCCCGACCGTAGTGCAGCTCGAAGCCACTGAAGCCGAAGGCCAGGTAGAGGTACGGCTTGCGCTGCTCCCAGGTGACCGCGAAGCCGAGCGCCCGCCAGAAGGCGAGCGTCTCGTCCACCGCCACGCAGGGCAGCAGCGGCACGGCGGTCTCGTTCGGCTGGATCTGTTCATCGATGGTCATCGGTGATTCTCCCGGTCCGGTTGGCGTCCCGGCCAGTCTGGTCGGCCCACGTCGTGGTACCGGTCCCCAGCAGGAGGGACGGGTTCGACACGAATCTGATCTGTGGGCGCCGGTTGCGTTGCCGCAGGGGCCGCTGCGTTGCACAGTCGTCGGTGCCGATCAGGGCGCTACCGCCGTGCTGCTGCACGGCTATCTGCAGGACTCGCGGGTATGGCAGCCGATGGTGGATCACCTACCGAGCGGCATCACCTCGATCACTCCGGATCTGCCGCTCGGCGGCCACCGTCAGACGTCGCCGACGCCGACGCCGACGCCTGGTCGCCGCGCGACGTCCCGCCCGTGCCAGCGCCGTCGCGGTGCGGCCCGGGTCGGCCAGCGGGCCTGCGGAGCACAGGTGGTACGCGAGGCGTTCGGCGACGGCGTCGTCGGCCGGATGGGCTCGTTCGAGCGCGTTCGCCACGCGTAGATGCAGCCGGACGGTCAGCTGCCGACCGATGATCTCGGTGACTGACTCGCGGATCAGGTCGTGGGTGAAGCGCAACGAGAACGGGTCATCCGGCGCCTACTCCAGCAGGCCGAGCGCCTGTAACGGCTCGAGGTGGCTGATTGTCGCCGGGCAGCGGCCGATCACGTTGAGCGCCAATGCCACCCCGACGGCCGGGGCGGCCTGGCGGGCCCTGCCGAGTTGGGCCGTCGTGGGGACCGACGACCTGGTGATTCCCGCCAGCACCCAGCGGTCGATGGCCGAGCGGGCGGGCTCGAAGATCTTCGAGGTCGCCGCTTCGCACGTGTCGATGGTGTCGCATCCGGAGGCGACCGTGTCGGCGATCCTGGCCGCGGCCGAACACGTAGGTGGCTGAGCCGGCCGATGTCGGACTTCTCGGCGGGCAGACCTTCCTGGCGGTGACCGGCCGGGACGACGCGGGCCGGGATGACGCGGCTTGGGTAGCGTTGCTCACCAGACGCGCCCGCACCGAGGGTGGAACACCACGCGGCGGCCTCCGCCCCGACCCGTTGGAGATCGACACCGTGAACTCGTCCGAGCAGTCCACGTCCCCGCCGGTCCGTCAGCTGCGACTGGTCGTCGAAGCCGACGACTACGAGGCGGCGGTGGCCTTCTACCGTGACGTGCTCGGTCTACCGGAGCAGGCCGCCTTCTCCAGCGGCGACGAGGCCCGGGTGGTGATCCTGGATGCCGGACGCGCCACCCTGGAGATCGCCAACCCGGCACAGAAGCGGATGATCGACGACGTCGAGGTGGGACGGCAGGTCGCGCCCCGACTGCGCGTGGCCTTCGAGGTCGAGGACACCGCAGGCACCACCGACCGCCTGGTGGCCGCCGGCGCCACCCAGGTCGCCCCACCCACCACCACGCCCTGGCAGTCGGTCAATGCCCGCCTGGACGCGCCGGCCGGCCTGCACATCACCCTCTTTCAGGAGCTGCGTACGCTCGACGAGCGCACCACCCTCGACGGCTTCGGCACCAACCCCACCCACTCCTGACAGGCGTCAGCCCCCGCACCACTCGCCGTTTCGGGGTGCGGGTGGTGCGGCAATCTGGTGTGTGTGGGGGATGCGACGGGGCTGTTGGAGCGGGTGTGGCGGGCGGAAGCGGCCGGCATGCTTGGGGCGCTCGGGCGCTGGCTGGGTGACTCGACCGGGCCGATTCGGCCAACCTGCATGTCGAGCCGGTGCAGGTCACGGATTGCGGCATGTGGGGGTGTCCGGGCTGGCGGAAGCCGCGAGTTGCGGCATCTCGTGCAGGCGGCTGCCGCCCCGCGGCGCTGTTCACAGTGATCGGCGGCGTGGTCGGGTGGGTGGAGCGGGGGAGCGGCGGTGACCGGCGCTGGTGCCGCGCCACATGGGCCAGATGATCGGGCCGGAGTCGGGCAGGCTCGTGCCGGGGCCGGTGGTGTAGCCGTGGCGGACGAAGAATCGTCGGCTGTGCAGGCCCGTCGCCGCCAAGTGTGCCGGCAGGTGCCATTGCCCGAGGCGACGATGATGCGCCGCGAGCAGGGCGCTGCCGAGGCCCTGCCGCTGTCGTCGCGGATCAACGGCAAGGTAGGCGAGACAGTGATGCGGCCGCTCCGGCTGCCCGGCACCGAGCACCTCCTCCAGCAGCGCGAAGTTCGGCGCGTGACCACCGGCGATCGCCTCCAGCACGGTACGCCGCTCGTCCCGGCCGACGATGGGTGTCGCTGGCCGGGCGTACCAGATGGCCACGGCGGACTGGGCACCGGCGGTGTAGACCTCACCGTGCTCGATGCCGTTCGCGAAGGCGTCGGCAAAGTACCGATGGTGGATCGTGCGGCGCTCGTCGGGGTGGGGCACCAGCCATTCGGCGAGCGGTCCATCGTGGAACGCTGCAGCGAGTACGGCGATCAGTGGTTCCGCGTCGGTCTTCGTCGCCGACCGTACGGTGTAGCTCACGTCTTCTCCCTGCTGGTCGATGAGAGCCCGAGCTGGCGCAGCAGTGTGCGGCCGCCCGGATGGCGGGCCAACTCCGCCACCGCCCAGGCGTGCTGCCCACACCCGCCCTGCCGGCAGTGGAAACATTTCCCGCCGTCGCGGTGGGCACGCACGGTCAACCGCGCCGACGCGAAGCGATCGACGGCTCGATCGCTCTCCTCGGTGCCGGTCACGACGTACCTCCAGGGGTGAGAGATGCGCGGCCGGGCCCCTTCCCGACACCGACCGCGCACCTCGACCACGGGGGTGCAGGGACCGCCTCCCGCAGGGGGATTGCCGGTGCGATCCCTGCACCCGGCTTTGGTGTTCCATTGCGCCCGTCCGTCTGGAAAGGACGGACCTTTTGAGGCCACTGCCGCCGTCGAGATAAACACGGCGACTTCTGTCTGTCATCGTCTGGTCGCGGTGCGGCAGAATGCAATGCAGTGCGTCGGAACAAATCACGAAAGGAATTACACATTAGCTTGCTCTGTTTGACGTTTTCCCTGGTCAAAGCGGCAAAGCGGGAAATGTGATCACGCGATCCATCGGTTGTGTGCCGAGGGTTGGCAAAATGGTGATAGGAGGCGCTCAGTGTCCGACACGGACGGATCGGCCCTGTTGCGGCGAAGGATCGGCCGCAAGATGGCGACGCTGCGCAGAGAAGCGGGGATGAGCCAGGAGAAGGCGGCCGAGCTTCTGCAACGCAGCCCCGCGACGATTCACCGCATCGAAAACGGTGACCATCGGGTAAGGTTCCGCGACATCGAGGTCAAGGCGATGTGCGAGCTGTACGACACCAGCCCCGACGACCGCGCCGAGCTGCTCGGCCTCACCGCCGAAACCCGCACCCGCGGTGCCAGCGCCTGGTGGCACGACTACACCAACACCCGCATCCCCAGCTGGCTCGGGTTGTACGTGCAGTTGGAGAGCAGCGCCGAGCGCATCCGGGAGTACGGCCCCGAGGCGGTGCCCGGCCTACTGCAAACCCGGGAGTACGCCGCAGAGGTGACGGGCTTGCCGCACGGGTTGATCGACGCGCAGGAGGTCGAGCGGCAGGTCGATTTCCGGATGGAACGGCAACGCCTGCTCAGCAACCCCCGACCGCCGCACCTCTCGGTGGTGCTCAGCGAGGCAGTCATTCGTCGAGTTGTCGGCGGCCCGAAGGTGATGGTCGCCCAGCTCCAGCACCTACTCGACGTGACTCTCTCGCCCAGCGTGCAACTCCGGGTGCTTCCCTTGACTGCCGGCGCGCACGCCGGCATGACCTCCGGGTTCATTGCCCTGGAGTTCCCGCACATGCCCGGCACCTCGGAACCCCTGGAGCCTCCACTGGTCTATGTCGACAGCCTCACCGGCGCGCTCTACCTTGACAAGGCGACCGAGGTGGCGGTCTACAACCTGGCGTGGGACGACGTGACCTCACGAGCGCTCGACGAGAAGTCGTCGAGGATGTTGATCATCGAGACGATGGAGGCATTCACCCGTGGCTGACCCGAGGACTGTGACCTGGCGCAAGAGCACCCGCAGCGGCAACCAGGGAGCGTGTGTCGAAGTCGCCGACGCGCTGCCCGGCGGGGTGGTCGGCGTCCGCGACAGCAAGGACCCCACCGGCCCCGTACTCACCTTCCCGCCCGCATCCTGGACCGCCTTCACCACCACCCTCCGCACCACCACCCGGTAGCCCTCCCGCAGATCACCGCTGGTCCGGTGGCCGCCCCACGTCGGGCGGCCACCACCACGGCCGCGCCCGTGAGGCCTTCCCGTTGCGGTGATGCCGTGGGTGGTACCCGGCGTTCGACTCATCCGCCGGTCGGTTTTCCCTCTACAACGGCCAGCACGATGCGGCTGGCGTGGGCCCGGCAGGCTGCGACGACGATGATCTGACACAGAGCGTGGCGTTGGTGGTTGAGACTGGCGGGATGCTGACGAGGCAGGCGGGGACGGGATGGTCGTCGTGGCGGCACATGCTGACGCATCCCCTGGTCTGGTCGATACCCGTGATGGCCGTGCTCGCGTGGATATCCATGCCGCTCAACGACGCGCTCTACGACTTCTGGGTCAACTACGACCCGCAGGGCGACGCGCAACAGCAGGAATGGTCCCAGGCCACGCGGATCTTCCGGTACACCTCCGGAGTCCTCAGCGGACAACTGTTGGCGCTGCTGGCGGGCACCGCCCTGGCCCGCCGCCATTCTCAGGGGGCCGCACTGGCGGTGGCGGCTGTGCTCGGCGTACTGCTGGCCGGGGTGACCGTGCTGGTGGCGTACCCGATGGCCAGGGCTCGGGAGGCCGGCCACGGCGGCGGCCCGGCGTTCGACGACCCCGTGCTGATGCGGGTGCTGCTGCATGAGCTTGCCGGCTATCCGCTGCTCGCCGCCGCCGGGGTCGGCCTCGGGATTCTGCTGGCCAGCCGCCGGACCAGTCAGCGCATCGCGCTGCTGACCCTCCTCGGCATTGCCTGGTACGGCGCGATGCAGGTCGGCCTGGCCCAGGACGACGAGTTTGCCGGACCGTCGTGGCTGTTGTGGGCTGTGCCGCCGATCGCGGCGGCTACTGCGGTCGCGCTCGCCGGCCTGTCGCTCGACGTGTGGTCCGATCCGCCGGTGCTGATCGGCGACTGGGGCCACAGCGCCGGCATCGCCCTGCTGGCGGGTGCAGGAGCGTACGCGCTCGGCCTGAACCTGCTCGGCGTCCTGGTCGAACGGCATCGACGCCGTCAGGCCAGGGCAGATCACCGTTGATCTGGTGGCCGCCCCCCGCATCAAGACCATGGGCGGCGCGCCATTCGCTTCGTGCGGGTTGATCCGTCGATGGAGCGCCTTCGTATCCATCTCTGTAGCGGATGTGATGAACCAGGCGAAAGGCGCAGGCTCCGATGAACAGATCGAGGTACGGCAGGTCTCGTACGCAAAGCCGACGGTGGCGGCTCGGCGCGGTCGCCGGGGTCGCGGTTCTCGCCCTCGGGGTCGGCTTGGGTGTCGCCTCGGCAGGCGAGGACGTGCCTGCCGCGCAGCCGCCTGCCACTGACGCGTCGGCCACGAACGCGCCCGACGTGGAAGCGCCGGGGGTCCAGGCGCCGGCGGATACGCCGGTGGCGGTGCACGGCCAGCTCAGCGTCTGTGGGTTGCAGTTGTGCAACGAGGCCGGTGAGGCGATCCAACTGCGCGGGATGAGCAGCCACGGTCTGCAGTTCTTCCCGGACTGTGTGAACACCGACTCGCTGGTGGCGCTGCGCGACGACTGGCAGGCCGACGTCATCCGGCTGTCGATGTACGCGCAGGAAGGCGGCCTGGAGACCGACCCGGAAGGCTTCACCGCCAAGGTGAACGGGCTGGTCGACGACGCCACCGCGCTGGGGCTCTACGTGATCGTGGACTTTCACGTGCTCACCCCGGGTGACCCCAACTTCAACCTGGACCTGGCCAAGACGTTCTTCGAGGACGTGACGAGCACCCACGCGGCGAAGAACAACGTGATCTACGAGATCGCGAACGAACCGAACGGGGTCAGCTGGGACGGCATCAAGGCGTACGCGGACGAGGTCATCCCGGTGATCCGCAACAACGCGCCGGAGAGCGTCGTGCTGGTCGGCACCCGTGGCTTCTCGTCGCTGGGTCTCAGCGAGGGCAGCGACGAAACCGAGATCATCGAAGACCCGGTCACCTTCGACAACATCATGTACACGTTCCACTTCTACGCCGCCTCACACGGCGAGGACCGGCGTGCGGTGGTGGCTCGTGCTGCGCAGAGCCTGCCGCTGTTCGTCAGCGAGTTCGGCACGCAGACCTTCACCGGTGACGGCGACAACGACTTCGACAGCACCACCGCCTGGCTGGATCTGCTCAAGGAACACCAGATCTCGTACGCCATGTGGAGCTTCTCCGACGGCCGGGAGACCAACTCGACGTTCGTGCAGGGCACCTGCGCCGGAACGGAGTTCGCGGGCAACGAGGTGCTGACCGAAGCCGGCCGGTACCTGCGCAGCCGGATCCTCACCGGCGTCGGCAACCCCAACGGCTAGGCCGTGTGGTGTCCGGGAGCGTTCCCGGACACCACACCAGGTGTCAGCCAGCCTCGGCGAGTTGATCGCCTAGCGGGGACGGAAGGAACCACGAATGTTGCGAGGAGGGCAGGTGGCGGTGACGACCACGGGCGCCTGCGTCAGTGTTGGCGGTCGGCAGTCCCCGGGCGTCGCCGGCCGCCAGGCCGCGGCCGCGTTGTAGGTTCCGCTGAACGGCCGGTAGGTCTCCCATTGGGAGAGGTCGTTTCCGCCGTCCAGGCCGCTGGCGAGCATCACCCCGGGGATATGACGTTGGGTCTCGATCAGCAGTTTCTGCATGCCGATCACCGGATAGCCGAGCGCGGAGCAGGCCTGCTCCCCGTCTCGCCAGCACGTCCAGGACAGCGCGGGATCGTCGATCGCCCGGTCCGGGTAAGGCGTCGAGAACAGGTCGAACACCACCGCTCCGAAGGAGCCCAATGTCGAACCGACGCTCGCCCAGAAGTCGAGGGCGTATGTGGCGTGCGGCATCGGCTTGGCGCAGACCGCCCGCTCGTCCCGGCAGATCGCACCCGGGCCGGTGTAGCGGCCGTGACTCCAGGCGAGCGCGACGATCGGCGTGATGCCGACGGCCCTCAGTCGATGGACGTACGCGGTCACCTCCTGTTGGTACGGCTCGCCGCCGTAGCGCCGGTCGACGTAGGGCAGGCCGAGCCAGCAGGCTTCGTTGAGCGGGATGTAGACCGCCTTGACGCCGCGGCCGGCGAGCCGGGCGACGGCGTTCGTGTCGACCGGACCGTCCCAGATGCCCTGCCCGTGTACGCATCGGGACTCCGCGCCGGTGCGCGTGAGAGGTGCCAGCCGGCGGGGAGCTGCCGCTTCGATGATCGGGGAGATGCCCCAGAGCTTGTCGCGTACCACGCTGATGTTCGGTGCCTGTCGCCTTTCGCTGGGCTCGTACACCCGAACGATCACCGACAGACTGTTCCGCACCGCGCCTTCGTTGTCGTACGCCCAGGCATCCAAGACATACCCGCCCGCCGGCAGGGCGCGCCACTGCGCGGTGTACGGCGCGGTCGTGTCGGTGCCGAGCAGGACGCGTTCCGACCCCTCGCCCCGGCCGAAGAACTCGACCCGGCTGATCTGTCGTCCCGGTGCCGCCTTGGCGGTGGCTTCCACCGTGATCGTCGCTGGGGCGAAGAACGGGTCACCGACCTCCGGCCGCGTGAGTTCCACGAGCGGTCGGTCCGGGTCCGGCCCGGGACTGGGGCTCACCGTCCAGCTCGGGGTGGGGTTCGGCGTCGGGCTGGGTGAGGCCCATGGCGGCAGCACGGTCGCGCAGGTGATGCCGTTGAGCGTGAAGGCGGTCGCGTTGCCGAGTTTGGCCCCGCGCGTCATGGCGTACTCGATGAAGACCGGGAAGTCCGCCGGCAACACGTCACCGGGCAGGCCGTGCAGGGTGACCTGCTTGCCGTGCTGCTCCCAGGGCTGCTCCGCGAACCGGCCGCCGACGTGTTTGATCTGCTCGGTCACGTATTGAAGCTGAAAGCGGAGCGTCCAGTCGGGCAGTGGTCGACCGACGCTCATGACGCGGATCTCACCGTGGCTCACCGCGCCGGAGCTGTAGCGGTGCTGCATCTCCACGGCACACCCGCTGGCGGCGGACGCCGGAGGCGTCACGGTGAGCAGACCTGAGACGGCGGCGAGCGCGACGGTGACCAGATAGCCGATGCGGTTTCTCATCGAAATCCCCCGAACATCGAAGCCCGTCACTGCGATGATTGGGCGGGTTGGGGC
>NZ_POTX01000091.1 GCF_003236305.1 Micromonospora endophytica
GGGGGTGAGGGTGCCGGTGGCGACGAGGAGGGCGGGGCCGGAGAGCCAGCACGAGTCGTCGGTGACGGTGACGGTGAGACGGCCGCCGGGGACGTCGACGGCCACCGTTCCGGTGTCCCGGGCGACATCGTGCAGGGCGACGGCGGCCACCGCACAGGCACCGGTGCCGCAGGAAAGGGTCTCGGCGGAGCCCCGTTCGTAGACCCGCATCAGCACGTGCGCGTCGACGCCGGTGACCGGGTCGCCGGGCGCGGTGAACTCGACGTTGACCCCCGTCGGGAAAAGCGCCGGGTCGAACCCCGGTGCCCGGGTCAGGTCCAGCCCGGTCAGCTCCAGCCCGGCCGGCAGCGGGCAGACCAGGTGGGGATTGCCGACGTCCACCGCGGTGCCCGGCAGGGTCAATCCGCCCAGGGTGGCGGTCGAGGTCGCGTGCAGCCGGGGACGGCGCATCTCGACGGCGATGACGTCACCGTCGAGCCGGGCGCGGACCAGCCCGGCCCGGGTGGCCACCGGCAACGCGCCGCCCGCCGCCGTGGCCAGCCCGGTCTCCAGCAGGTACCGGACGAAGACCCGGGCACCGTTGCCGCACATCTCGGCGAAGGATCCGTCGGAGTTCCAGTAGTCCATGAACCACTCCGCCTCGCCGGCCAGCGCCACGCCGTCGGGGTGCTTCGCGGCCCGGACCACCCGTAGCACGCCGTCGCCGCCGATCCCCCGCCGCCGGTCACAGATCGCCGCCACCAGGTCGGGCGTCAGGTCGAGCGTGCCGTCCGGATCGGGCAGGATCACGAAGTCGTTACCGGTGCCGTGTCCCTTGGTGAACTCCACGCCCCCATCATCGCTCAGCGTCACCGAGGATCCGCAGGGCGGCCTCGACAAGTCCCGGATCGGCCGAGTCCAGCCAGTGCACCCGCGGGTCGCGGCGGAACCACGAGCGCTGGCGGCGGACGAAGCGGCGGGTGGCCCGGATCGTCTCGTCGTACGCCTGCTCCTCGGTCAGCTCGCCGCCGAGGAAACGCAACACCTGCTGGTAGCCGAGCGCCCGGCTGGCCGTACGCCCCTCGGGCAGGCCCTGGGCGGCCAGGGCGCGGGTCTCGGCGACCAGCCCGTCGGCCCACATCCGGTCCACCCGCACCGCGATCCGCTCGTCGAGCAGCGCGGTGTCCAGATCGACGCCGATCTGCACCGCCGGGTAGTACGGCGTGGGTTGCGGCAGCGCGGCGGTGAACGTCCCGCCGGTCAGCTCGATGACTTCCAGGGCGCGGACGATCCGCCGCCCGTTGCCGGGCAGGATGCTCTCGCCCGCCGCCGGGTCGGCCGCGCGCAACCGCGCGTACAGCGGTGCCGGTCCGTGCGCGGCGAGTTCACTCTCCAGCCGTTCCCGGATCGCCGGATCGGTGCCCGGGAACTCGAACTGCTCCAGCACCGCCCGTACGTACAGGCCGGAGCCGCCGACCAGCAGCGGCACCCGGCCCCGGGCCTGGATGTCGTCGATCGCGGCGCGGGCCAGTCGCTGGTACTCCGCGACGCTGGCCGGCTCGGTGACCGCCCAGATGTCGAGCAGATGGTGCGGCACGCCGGCCCGTTCGGCAGCGGTGAGTTTGGCGGTGCCGATGTCCATGCCCCGGTAGAGCTGCATCGAGTCGGCGTTCACCACCTCGCCGTCGAGGGCGTGCGCCAGGGCGATACTCAACGCCGACTTGCCCGCAGCGGTCGGACCGACCACGGCGACCACCGGCGCGGGGGCACTCACGAGCGCTCCCAACTGGCCACCAGGTAGGTCACGCCGTACGGGGCCGCGTCGTAGTGCAGCTCACCGCGCCAGTCGCCACCGCCCGCCCGGACCGCGCCGGCCAGCACCTGCCACGGTGCCCGGCCAGCCACCCGTAGTTGCGCCGACAGCTCCGGATCCAGGCCGAGCAGGGCGTCGGTGTCCACCTGGGCCAGTGCCCGGGCGACCCCTCGGTCGTACGCCTCGGCGCGTGGATCGGCGTAACCCGGCGCCTTCTCGCCCCGGCAGGCCGACCCGTCCCCCATCACCAGCAGCCCCCACGGTTGACCCGACCCGATCCGGGCGCCCCAGGCGGCACACGCCTGCGCCGGTTCGTCGGCGGCGACAGTCGCCATCCGCCAACTCATCCGCTCGGTCCCGCCGCTCGGCCGCCGACCCAGCAGCCAGGCACCCACCAGCAGGCTGAGCGGAAGCCCGTCGGTGCCCTCCCGGTCGTCGGGGAGGCGGCCGAGGCGCACCTCCAGCGGCAAGCCCCAGGGCGCGAAGCTGCCCCGGAACGGGTAGTCGAGGTTGGCGGTGCGGTGGTCGGAACCGACCACCAGGATGCTGCCCGCTCCCGAGGCGCACAGCCGGGCGACAGCCGTGTCGCAGGCGGCGCGCAGGTCGTCAAGTTCCCCGGCGGCGGCACCGGCGATCTCCGGGACGAGCAACGGCGGGTGCGGGCAGACAGCGGCGGCGACCAGTGGCACGGGGCAACCGTATCGGTCCGGCCGCGCCGGGGTCGCATCCGAGGTCGGCGTCGGTCTCCGCCCGCGAGGGGCGGCACAACGGGGGCTGTTCTCGTCCGCCCGGTGGCGTACTCTGCACGGCGCGGCCCGGGATGCGGGCCGGACGATACCGGTGCGGCATAGGACACCATATGGTCACGGTCGGCGATAGGCGCTCGACGCGGACCGGGGCGGACCTGTGACAATGCCCGGAGGAACTTGGCTGCGCCGTGGCGGGGCCCGGGAGACTGCTCCCTGGGCGCCGGGAGAACGAGGATGGGCACATGAGCGACTGGACTGCCTTCGGACGGGTGGACGCGGACGGCACCGTTTACGTCAAGACCGCCGATGGTGAGCGGGTGGTCGGATCCTGGCAGGCGGGGGCACCGGAGGAGGGACTGGCTCATTTCGCCCGTCGCTTCGCCGACCTGGTGACCGAGGTGGATCTGACCGAGGCGCGGCTCAACTCCGGTGCCGCGGACGCCAACCACTCGCTCACCACCATCCGGCGGCTACGGGCCTCGCTCGCCGAGGCACACGTGGTGGGCGACATCGACGCGTTGGCCGCCCGGCTCGACAAGCTCGCCACGGTGGCGGAGGAGAAGGCCGGCGAGGCCAAGGCCGCCAAGGAGGCCGCCCGGGTCGAGGCTCTCGCCCGCAAGACGGCTCTGGTGGAAGAGGCCGAGAAGTTGGCCGCCGAGTCGACCGGCTGGAAGACCGCCGGCGACCGGTTGAAGGAGATCCTCGACGAGTGGAAGACCATCCGCGGGGTCGACAAGAAGACCGACGGTGAGCTGTGGAAGCGGTTCGCCGCTGCCCGGGACGGCTTCACCCGCCGTCGGGGCGCGCACTTCGCCTCCCTGGACGCGCAGCGCAAGCAGGCGCAGACGGTCAAGGAGGAACTGGTCGCCGAGGCCGAGAAGATCAAGGACTCGTCGGAGTGGGCCAGCACGGCCAACCAGTTGAAGGACCTGATGACCCAGTGGAAGGCCGCCCCGCGCGCCTCGAAAGAGGCCGAGCAGCGGCTCTGGGAACGGTTCCGCGCCGCCCAGGACGCCTTCTTCACCCGGCGCAGCGAGGTGTTCTCCGCGCGGGACAACGAGCAGCGCGCCAACCTGGACCGCAAGCAGGCACTGCTCGCTGAGGCTGAGGCGCTCGACGTGGATGGCGACCCGAAGGGTGCCCAGGCCAAGCTGCGGGAGATCCAGGCACAGTGGCACGAGGCCGGCCGGGTGCCCCGCGAGGCGGCCGCCGGGTTGGAGCGGCGGCTGCGTGCGGTCGACGAGAAGGTCCGCGAGGTGATGGACTCGGCTTGGCGCCGCACCACCCGTGAGGACAACCCGCTGCTGGCCCAGATGCGGGCGCAGGTGGCGGAGGCCGAGGAGCGGCTGACGCGGGCGCAGGCCGCCGGCGACGCCCGCCGGGTCAAGGAGGCCGAGCAGGCGCTCGCCGCCAAGCGCCAGTTCCTTCAGCTCGCCGAGCAGGCCGGCTGAGCCGTACGTTCGTCAGAGCCCCCGGTTCCCGCGTGGAACCGGGGGCCTTTTGTCGCTGTAGCCGCTGGTCATGGCGATGTGAACGGACGACATTTACATCGACACCCATCTGTGGTTACCTGGGAAAGCGCTTACTTCGGTCGCCGAGTGAGCCACGGGAGCCGTTCCGACACGTTCCATCCGAGGCAGGCCGCGTCCCCGCGACCGCCTGTGCATTCGCTGCCGCTGGGCACGGCAGCCGCTAATGCCGAGGCGTCCCCTGCCGACCACCCCCCGATGACGCGACAGGTGTGCCACGCGTGGCACCACCACCCGACGTGGTGACAGGTTCGCGGACACCTCAGCCGCCGGTGCCGGCAGTCGGTCCGCGACGTGCCGACGCGTCATCCGACCCGTCCCAGGTACCCGAGGATGAGGAGAAGACCGTGCTGGCAACAGTCATGCGTCGCCCGGCGCGACGGCTCGCGACACTCGCCGCGATCACCGTCGCGCTGCCCGCAGCGCTCGTCGCGGTGACCGCCGCCCCGGCGTCCGCAGCCACCGTCGACACCGGCGCCCAATACGTGTTCGTCAACCGCAACAGCGGCAAGGCGATGGACCTGTGGAACTGGTCCACCGCCGACGGTGGTGAGATCCGGCAGTTCACCCGCGGCGACGGCAACAACCAGCAGTTCCAGTTCGTCGACGTGGGCGGGGGCTACTACCAGTTGCGCAACCGGCACTCCGGCAAGGTCGTCGCGATCCCGAACTCCATCGACGGCGTACAGGTCACCCAGGTCACCGCGAGCAGCGACACCAAGCAGCACTGGCGGCTCGCGGACTCCGCCAACGGCGACGTCCGGTTCGTCAACCGGCACAGCAACAAGGTTCTGGAAGTCTGGCAGTCCTCCACCGCCGACGGCGGCATGGTCTCGCAGTACGCCAACGTCGATGGCACCAACCAGCGCTGGCAGCTGATCAAGCTGGGCGGCGGCACCACTCCCCCGCCGAACCCGGCCCCGCAGACCGGACTTGTCGGTTGGGCCACCCAGAACGGCGGCACCAGCGGCGGCGGCAACGCCGGCGCCACCACCGTCACCAGCGCCTCGGCGCTGACCAGCGCGCTCAACTCGACAAGCGCGGCGGTGATCCGGGTCTCCGGCACCATCAACTGCTCCGGGATGCTGCGGGTCCGGTCGAACAAGACCATCCTCGGCAACGCGGGCGCCACCATCGCCGGCTGCGGCTTCACCATCAACGGCGACCGCAACGTGATCATCCGGAACCTGACCTTCCGGAACTGGGGCGACGACGCGATCAACGTGGAGCAGTCGGCGACGAACATCTGGATCGACCACAACACCTTCAGCTCCGGGTACGACGGCGCGGTCGACATCAAGCGCGGCTCCGACTTCATCACCGTGTCGTGGAACCGGGTCTTCAGCCACGACAAGGCGATGCTGCTCGGGCACAGTGACGACAACGCCAGCCAGGACGTCGGTCGGCTGCGGGTGAGCTACCACCACAACTGGTTCGACGGCAGCAACCAGCGCAACCCGCGGGTCCGCTTCGGCAACCCGGTGCACGTGTACAACAACTTCTACAGCAACGTGCGGGGCTACGGCGTGGCGTCCACCATGAACGCCGGCGTGCTCGTCGAGGGCAACTACTTCGAGAACACCCCCGACCCGTTCCACCGGGGTGAGGGCAGCTCCGGCCCGGGTGCCCTGGTGGCCCGGAACAACCACTTCGTCAACTCGGGAAGCGGGCAGTCCGGCGGCAGCGTGGCCGGCATCCCGTACTCGTACACCCTGGACAGCGCGAGCAGCGTCAAGTCGATCGTGACGGGCGGCGCGGGCGCCGGCCGGATCTCGGTCTGACCGCACGGCCGGTCGGGGCCCGCGATGTCGGCCCCGACCGGCCCTCGACGTGGCCGCCGCCCGCCGCCCACGAGGGCGACGGGCGGCGGCGTCAGCGCGGCGCAGGCGGGCGGCGGCGTCAGCGCGGCGCAGGCCGGGCGGCGGCGTCAGTGCGCGGCGGCGCAGCCGGTGGTCGGCGCGGGCGGCGCGGCTGGCGCACCGATCGTGGGCAGCCCGAGCAACACCCCGGGGGTACGCGGCGAGCGCCCGGCCTCGGCCGCGTCACCGGCCCGGGTCCGCCGGTGTGTCAGCGGTTCCCCGTCGGCGTTGAGGTGGTGCGGGGCAGCGTAGGTGACAGTGGTGTGCACGATGTCCCCGGGCCGGATCGCCCCGGCGAACCGACCGGCGTCGAAGTGCACCAGGCGGCCGTCGCGGGCCCGGCCGGAGAGCCGGCCGGTGCGCTCGTCCTTGCGGCCCTCACCGACCGCGACGAGCACCTCGACCGTCTCGCCGACCAGCTTCTTGTTCTCCGTCCAGGTGATCTCCTCGACGCAGGCGATCAGCCGCTCGTACCGTTCCTGCACGACAGCCTTGGGCAGTTGGCCGTCCATGGTGGCGGCGGGCGTGCCGGGGCGCTTGGAGTACTGGAAGGTGAAAGCGGAGGAGAACCGCGCCTCGCGGACCACGTCCAGGGTGCGCGCGAAGTCCGCCTCGGTCTCGCCGGGAAACCCGACGATGATGTCGGTGGTGATCGCCGCGTCCGGCATCGCGGCGCGGACCTTCTCGATGATGCCCAGGTATTTCTCCGACCGGTACGACCGGCGCATCGCCCGCAGCACCTCGTCGGAGCCGGACTGCAACGGCATGTGCAGCGAGTGGCAGACGTTCGGGGTCTCGGCCATCGCCGCGATCACGTCGTCGGTGAAATCCTTCGGGTGCGGGCTGGTGAACCGCACCCGCTCCAGCCCGTCGATCTCACCGCAGGCGCGCAGCAGCTTGCCGAAGGCGTACCTGTCGCCGAACTCCACCCCGTAGGAGTTGACGTTCTGCCCGAGCAGGGTCACCTCCAGCACCCCCTCGTCGACCAGGGCGCGCACCTCGCTGAGGATGTCGCCGGGACGACGGTCCTTCTCCTTGCCGCGCAGCGACGGCACGATGCAGAAGGTGCAGGTGTTGTTGCAGCCGACGGAGATCGACACCCAGCCGGCGTACGTCGACTCGCGGCGGGTGGGCAACGTCGAGGGAAAAACGTCGAGAGATTCGAGGATCTCCACCTCGGCGGCGGCGTTGTGCCGGGCCCGCTCCAGCAGCACCGGCAGCGACCCGATGTTGTGCGTGCCGAAGACCACGTCCACCCAGGGCGCCTTGCGGACGATCTCGCCACGGTCCTTCTGCGCCAGGCAGCCACCGACCGCGATCTGCATCCCCGGGTGCCGGTCCTTGACCGGACGCAGATGACCGAGGTTGCCGTACAGTCGGTTGTCGGCGTTCTCCCGGACCGCACAGGTGTTGAACACCATCACGTCCGGAGTGTCGTCGGCCTCGACCGCCCGGACGTAACCGGCCTGCTCCAGCAGTCCGGAAATGCGCTCGGAGTCGTGCACGTTCATCTGGCAGCCGTAGGTGCGCACCTGGTAGGTGCGCGCGCTGCCCGCCGCTGCGGTAGTCATGACAGGCAAAGCGTAGCCGGAGCCTGAGGATCGGACGGAACGAGGAGCAGCCATGTGCCGGAGCATCAAGACCCTGCGCGAGCCGTACACCCCGGCGGTCACCGACGCGGACGTCCAGGCCGCCGCCCTGCAATACGTCCGGAAGATCTCCGGATTCCGCGCGCCGGCGGCGCACAACGCCGCCGCGTTCGACGCCGCGGTGGCCGCGGTGGCGGCCGCCACCCGCATCCTCCTCGACGACCTGGTCGTCCGCGGCGGGAAGTAAGGAGGGGCCCCTGCTAACGCCTCCGGTAGAGCAGGGGCCCCCTATTAACACTCAGGCGGCGGCGAGGGCGGGGTTGACCGAGTCGGGGGTCCAACGGGAGCGGTGGCAGCGCGACCAGCCGCGGCAGCGCGGATCGGCCTCGGTGCACAGGCGCCTGTTGCTCAGCACCTCACCGTCGTCGGTCTCCCGCACGTCGAAGTGCACCGGACGGATGCTGCCGTCGGGCGCCACCAGCAGATGCCGGGTGGCGTCGAGGGTGTCGTCGCGCAGCACGCAGTTGCGCCCGAGCAGCCGGGCCAGCGCCGCCACACTCGGCAACTCGGGCAGGCTGTCCGGCACGCCGTAACAGTCCACGATCGTGGCGAACTCGCCCGGCGCCTGCCAGACGTCGCACACCACCGCGTACGTCGGCAGCCGGGCCGGGTCGGCCACGGCCAGGGGCATCACCACCCGACCGAGCGCGTCGGCGAGCGCCGGGTAGACCTCCACCGGCCGTACCCCGTCGATTCTCCAGTTCCACAGCTCGGTCATGCCGCCTCCTCGCTGTGCTCGTCCCACCGGCCTCCAGATCGGGCCCTACCGACGATGGTGCGGGGCATTTGCCCCCAGCCGGGGGCAAGTTACCGGTCTGTGACCATTCTGGGCAAAATTTCCGCGAGCCCCATTGCTTGAGGTAGCGGGAAGGTGACAGTTTATCGGGTACGGTGCGCGACCGGGCGGGATGGCTCGCCGCGCAGGGAGCGGGACCAGCGGGGATCCGGGCCACGAGCGGGCGCGGTGTCAGCGCAGCACGACCAGATGCTCGCCCGGTGGGAGCAACTCACCGATCACCGGCGCACCGGGCACCTCGCCCGCGACCAGCAGGCCGCCAGAGGTCTGTGCGTCGGCCAGCAGCAGCCGGTCCGTCTCCCCGGCCGCACCGAAGTCGGTCCACCCGGTCACCCACTCCAGGTTGCGCCGGGAACCGCCGCTGACGTACCCGTCGCGGGCCGCTTCCCTGGCACCGGAGAGGTACGGCACCCGGGCGACATCGATCGCCACGGTGAGCCGGCTGGCTCGGGCCAGCTTCGAGGCGTGGCCGAGCAGCCCGAACCCGGTCACGTCGGTGCCGCAACGCACCCCGGCCGCCACCGCGGCCCGCGCCGCCTCCCGGTTCAGCGTGGTCATCGCCGCGACCGCCTCGGGAAAGCTCTCACCGGTGTTCTTGTGCCGGGTGTTGAGCACACCGATGCCGAGTGGCTTGGTCAACGACAGCGGCAGTCCGGACCGCCCGGCGTCGAGCGTGATCAGCTCCTGCGGCCGGACCAGTCCGGTCACCGCCAGGCCGTACTTCGGGCCGTCGTCGTCGACGCTGTGCCCGCCGGCCAGGTGACAACCGGCGGCGTCTGCCACGTCCCGACCACCGCGCAGCACCTCGCGGGCCAGTTCCACCGGCAGCACCGTACGCGGCCAGCAGAGCAGGTTCAGCGCGACCAACGGGTCGCCGCCCATCGCGTACACGTCCGACAGCGCGTTCGTCGCGGCGATCCGGCCCCAGTCGTACGCGTCGTCGACCACGGGGGTGAAGAAGTCGGCGGTGGTGACCAGGCCGGTCCGCTCGTCCAGCCGGACCACCGCGGCGTCGTCACCGTGTTCGAGCCCGACCAGCAGGTCGGCGGCGCCGGCGGCGGGGCCGAGCCCAGCCACCATCGCCTCCAGCTCACCGGGCGGAATCTTGCAGGCGCAACCGCCGCCCCGGGCATACCTGGTCAGCCGCACCGGCTCCGTCATCCCCATATGATCACCGTCACCACCGGTTGACGCCACCAGGAGAGGCTAATTTCGGACTCCAGGGCGTGATCCCACAAGGGTGTTACCGCTCCGTGACCATCTGAGTTGCATGCCGCCACGTCCCCCCGCCTACAGTGGCCGCTACCGGGGGTCGACCGGCCCCCGACAGGCGACGAGGGGGACGGTGGACAACGTGACGACGGGCGAACCGCTCATCGTGTTGGACTCGGTCAACAAGTGGTTCGGACCGCTGCACGTGCTCGACGATGTCTCACTGTCGGTTGGCCGGGGCGAAGTGGTCGTGGTGATCGGCCCGTCCGGCTCCGGCAAGTCAACCCTGTGCCGCACCATCAACCGGCTGGAGCCGATCAACTCCGGCACCATCACCTTCGACGGTCAGGCGCTGCCCGCCGAGGGCAAGGCCCTGGCGAAACTGCGCAGCGAAGTCGGCATGGTCTTCCAGTCGTTCAACCTCTTCGCGCACAAGACCATCCTGGAGAACGTCACCCTCGGCCCGATCAAGGTACGCGGGGAGAAGCCGGCCGCCGCCCGCGAGCGCGGTCTCGCCCTGCTCGACCGGGTCGGCATCGCGAACCAGGCCGACAAGTTCCCCGCCCAACTCTCCGGCGGCCAGCAGCAGCGGGCCGCGATCGCCCGCGCCCTGGCCATGCAGCCCAAGGCGATGCTCTTCGACGAGCCCACCAGCGCGCTGGACCCGGAGATGGTCGGCGAGGTGTTGGACGTGATGACGTCGCTGGCGCGTGACGGCATGACCATGGTCGTGGTCACCCACGAGATGGGCTTCGCCCGGCACGCCGCCAACCGGGTCATCTTCATGGCAGACGGCAAGCTCGTCGAGGACGCGGCCCCGGCGGAGTTCTTCGCCAACCCGCGCTCCGAGCGCGCCAAGGACTTCCTCTCCAAGATCCTCACGCACTAGGCGTTCCGTAACGGAGTAGGCCGTGACCCGGCAGGCTCCGGTTTCACAAAGGAGAACAGGTATGCGAATGAAGCGCATGGCGGCGATCGCCGCCGCTGCGGGCCTCGCGGTCTCGATGGCCGCCTGCGGCGGTGACAGCGACGAGACTGGCTCCGGCACGGGCGCCAGCGGCATCGTGGGCAAGGCCGAGAGCCAGAAGAAGCTGGTCATCGGCGTGAAGGCCGACCAGCCGGGCCTCGGCCTTCAGACCGGCAGCCAGTACGAGGGCTTCGACATCGAGATCGGCAAGATCATTGCCAAGGGTCTCGGCGTCGAGGAGAGCGGCATCGAGTGGAAGACCACCGTCTCGGCCAACCGTGAGCCCTTCATCGAGCAGGGCACCGTCGACCTGGTGGTGGCCACCTACACCATCAACGACGAGCGCAAGCAGAAGATCAACTTTGCTGGCCCGTACTACGTGGCCGGCCAGGACCTGCTGGTCAAGACGGACTCCACCATCACCGGCCCGGACCAGCTGGCAGGCAAAACGGTCTGCTCGGTCAGCGGCTCCACCCCGGCCAAGCGGATCCAGACGGACTACCCGGACGCCAAGCTGCAGCAGTTCGACTCGTACTCGAAGTGCCTGCCGCTGCTTGAGCGTGGCCAGGTCGACGCGGTGACCACCGACGACATCATCCTCGCCGGCTACGCCGCGCAGGACCAGTTCGCCGGCAAGTTCAAGGTCGTCGGCAGCACCTTCTCCGACGAGCCCTACGGCATCGGCCTGAAGAAGGACGACAAGGACGGCTGCGAGAAGGTCAACGACATTCTCAAGGCCGCCGCCGAGGACGGCAGCTACAAGGCCGCCTGGGACAACACCCTGGGCAAGAGCGGCACCCCCGCTCCTGAGCTGGACACCACCAAGCTGACCCACTGCGGCGCCTGATCGGGATCGGAGCCGGCACCCTGAGCGGGTGCCGGCTCCGGCCTGTCACCGGCCGCCACGACGTGCCCCCGGAGCCGAAGCATGGACGTTTTCACCGATCCGAAGAACTTCGACGCGTTCGTGTCGGGCTTCCTCTGGATCCTCAAGCTGACCGGCGCGTCCGCCGTCTGCGCGCTGGTGCTCGGCGTGCTGCTGGCCGCGATGCGGGTCTCCCCCGTACCCGTGCTGCGCGGCTTCGGCGCGGCCTGGGTGAACATCTTCCGTAACACACCGCTCACGCTCGTCATCTTCTTCTGCTACTTCGGCCTCTTCGTCACGCTCGGCCTGAGCCTCTCCGACGACCTCGAGCTCAACATCTACTGGCTCGGCGTGATCGGCCTGTCGATCTACACCGCTGCATTCGTCTGCGAGGCGGTGCGTTCAGGCATCAACACGGTGCCGACCGGTCAGGCCGAGGCGGCCCGGGCGATCGGGCTCTCCTTCGCGCAGACTCTGCGCATCGTGGTGTTGCCGCAGGCCGCGCGCTCGGTGGTCGCGCCGCTCGGCAGCGTGCTGATCGCGCTCTGCAAGAACGCCACAATCGTCGGCACGATCGGGTTGATGGAGTCCTCCAACGTCATGAAGGACCTGATCAACAGCTACGGCAACGCGGTCATCCCGATCTTCCTGGTCTTCGCCGGCACGTTCGCCGCGCTCCTCATCCCCACCGGCTACTTCTTCGGCTGGCTGGCCAACAAACTGGCGGTGAAGCGCTGATGAGCACCAGCAGCGTCCTCTACGACCACCCGGGACCACGCGCCCGGATCCGCAACACGGTGCTGAGCGTCGTCTTCGGCGTCGCCCTGCTCGGGCTGGTCTACTGGATCTACACCAAGTTCGACCAGGCCGGCCAGTGGGAAGGGTGGCTCTGGAAGCCCTTCACCGACTCGAAGACCTGGACCGAGTTCATCCTGCCGGGCCTCTGGGCCACCCTCAAGGCGGCAGCGGTCGGCATGCTGCTCTCGCTCGCCTTCGGCATCATCTTCGCGGTCGGGCGGCTCTCCGACCACAAATGGATCAGCATCCCGTCCGGCGCGGTGGTGGAGTTCTTCCGCGCCGTACCGCTGCTGCTGATGATCTTCTTCGTCTTCTACGGCCTGCCGTACGTCATCAAGCAGCCGGTGACCGCGTTCTGGGCTGTGGTGATCGGCCTGACCCTCTACAACGGCTCGGTGCTGGCCGAGGCGTTCCGGGCCGGCATCCGGTCCGTACCGGGCGGTCAGTCCGAGGCGGCGTACGCGATCGGCATGCGCAAGAGCCAGGTCATGCAGCTGATCCTGATCCCGCAGGCGGCCCGGGCCATGCTGCCGATCATCGTCAGTCAACTGGTGGTGCTGCTCAAGGACACCGCGCTCGGCTACATCGTGGCCTACCCCGAGCTGCTCCAGCGCGGTGTCAACGACCTCTCCGCCAACTACGGCAACATCATCCCCGCGGCGATGGTAATGGCGGTCATCTACATCATCATCAACTCGATGCTCACCTGGTTCGCCGGCTGGCTCGACCGGCGCAGCCGCGTCCGGGCCTTCCGGGTGCCGAAGCAGACCACGCCGGCGGGTGCGGTCGACTCCACCCCGGAAGGCGGCGCCACCGTCGCCGAACCGCAAGGCTGAACCCACACCTAATGCGTACGCGGCGGCGCCGGCCACGTTGGCCGGCGCCGCCGCACGTACTGGCGCCCCCTACCTACCGTTCCTTGCCGCCTACCGCTCCCTTGCCGCACACTCCCGCCCCCACCGCTCCTTACCTACCACCGCTTCCTTGCCGCACGCTCCACCGCTCCACCGCTCCACCGCTGCTCGCCGCACTCCCGCTCCACCGCTGCTCGCCGCACTCCCGCGCCATGGCTGCTCGCCGCCCGCTTCCCGCTCCACCGCTGCTTACCCCACACTCCCACCGCCGCTGTTCAGCCCACACCCTCGACCGCTCCGTGCCGCACGTCCCTTGCCGCACCGGTGCCCGCCACACATTCCCACGGCCAACCGCTGCCGCACCTTGCGTTAAAAGGGGGCCCTTCCTATACACGAGGCGTTAGAAGGGGGCCCCTCCTTACACCTCAACGGGCGATTTCGGTGACGCGGGACTCGCGGACCACTGTCACTCGGATCTGGCCCGGATAGGTCAGCTCCTCCTCGATCTGCTTGGCCACGTCCCGGGCCAGCACCGCCGCGCCGATGTCGTCGACGTCGTCGGGCTTGACCATCACCCGGATCTCCCGGCCCGCCTGCATGGCGAAGACCTTCTCCACACCGAGCTTGCCGGCCGCGATCTCCTCGATCCGCTCCAGCCGCTTGACGTACGCCTCCAGGCTCTCCCGCCGGGCCCCCGGCCGACCACCGGAGCAGGCGTCGGAAGCCTGGGTGAGCACTGCCTCGACGGTCTGCGGCGGCACCTCGTTGTGGTGTGCCTCGATGGCGTGGACCACGTCCTCACTCTCGCCGTACTTGCGGGCCACATCCGCGCCGACGATGGCGTGGCTGCCCTCCACCTCGTGGGTGAGCGCCTTGCCGATGTCGTGCAGGAACGCCGACCGTTTGATCAACGGCACGTCCAGGCGCAACTCGGCCGCCATCACACCGGCGATGTGCGCGGTCTCCACCAGATGCTTGAGCACGTTCTGCCCGTACGACGTGCGGTAGCGCAGCCGACCCAGCAGCGTGACCAACTCGTCGTGGATCTCGGTGATGCCCACCGCCACCAGCGCGTCCTCGGCTGCCCGGTGGCACAGCTGGTCCACTTCCTGGCGGGCCAGCTCGTGCACCTCCTCGATCCGGTGCGGATGGATCCGCCCGTCCAGCACCAGTTTCTCCAGCGTCAACCGACCCACCTCGCGGCGTACCGGATCGAAGCAGGACAGCAGCACCGCCTCGGGCGTGTCATCAATGATCAGGTTGACCCCGGTGACCGACTCGAAGGCCCGGATGTTGCGGCCCTCCCGGCCGATGATCCGCCCCTTCATCTCGTCGCCCGGCAGATGGAGCACGCTGACCACGCTCTCCGCGGTCTGCTCGCTCGCCACCCGCTGGATCGCGTCCACCACGATGTGCCGGGCCCGCTGCTCGGCCGTTGACCGGGCGTCGGACTCGATGTCCCGCACCAGCAACGCCGCTTCCCGCTTCGCCTGGGTCTCGATCGCCTCCACCAGCTCCGTGCGGGCGGCATCGGCGGTGAGCCCCGCGACCCGCTCCAACTCGCGCCGTCGCTGATTCTCCGCCTCCGCCAGTTCCTCCTCGCGAAGCACCAGCGCGGCCTCCCGCGCGGCGAGGGCGGCGCTCGCCGCGGTCAGCTGGCGCTCCCGCTCGGCGAGCCGCTCCACCTCCTCGGTGTGCAGCCGCTCCCGCTCGTCCATCCGGGCCGCCCGCCGCTCCACCTCGGCAGCCTGTTCCCGGGTGGTCGCGGCGAGCACCGCCACCTCCCGTTCGCCGCTGCGCCGGGCCGCGGTCCGCAACTGCTCGGCGTCCACCTCGGCCTGCTTGTGTGCTCGCTCCAGCACCGTGTCCGCCTCGGCGCGGGCGTCGTCGAGCACGCGACGTGCCTCTGCCCGGGCCGCCTTCGCCTCCGCCTTGGCCGCCGCCGCCTCGGTGCGGGCCGCCGCCGCGGCGGACTTCGCCACGTCGATGGTGCTGTTCACCTCGTCGGCGGCGGTACGCAACGCGGCCAGGGACTGCTCCTGCCGGTCTTTCTCGGCGATGTAGGCGGGATCCTCCGGTGCCGGCCGCGCCTGGAGCCCGCGCAACATCCGCATCCCGAACACCACAGCGCCCAGCACCAGCAGGGTCAGCACCAGCACGGCGGCCAGCAGCACGATCTCGACGCCGCTCATCGCCGGGCTCCACCACGGCGGGTCGCTGAGCTCTGCTCACCCTCCTCGGCGCCGGCCTCGGAACTCGCCGCGCCGGAGGCAGGCCCACACTCGCTCGTGCCGCTCATGACCGCCACCCGGTTGATCTGTGTCGCCAAGCCATGGCGTGCCTCCCCTGAACGTCGCGCCGCAGGAGCCCTGCCGGTGGGCAGGCGCCTACGACTCTGGACGCCCGACCGGAGCGCCTGGCCGTGGGATGGCTTTCTCCGCCGACGGTCTCGCTCGGAGCGTCGGCGGGCCGGGTGCAGTCGTCCTGCCGGCTCCGGACCGGCCTGTCCGGAGCTGGCGTCAGGCCGATGGAGCTGGCCAAAGTGATGCAGTCTTGTTACGCGTTCTATGTTGTGCGCTTAGCCTGCGCTTGGTCGGGCAATGTGAGCCTTTATGGCGAGGCTAGGTCTCCGCGGCCCTCCGGTCAAGAAGTCATGATCAAACCACCCGGACGGAGAGAAGTTGGATCGTCACCCAACGCCAATGACGAGTCGGACGGCCGGGGACAAATTGGCCGGATAGCCGACCACGAAGATCGATCAGCGGGCACCACGCGCCACGGCGGCAGCCACCAGCGCAACGTTGTCGGGCGTCGGCGAACCATCGGGCAGACGCAGCGTGTCCTCCAGCCCGATCCGGGTGTCGAGCCCTCGCCGGACCGCCTCATCCAGCACCGCCCACACCCCGGCCCCCTCAGCGTGCAACAGCACCGGCGGCCCGCCGGCCCCAAGCGCGTCGAGCATCGCCGCCGCGTCCGCCAACGCCGACTCGGACGAATCAGCCATGCACTCGACAAGCACCCGACTGACCGGCACCCGCCACCGCTGGTACGCCGCCACCGCCGCCACCGTCCACAACCCGGCCTCGACCAGGACGCCCCGCTCGTGCAGCGCCGCCGCGACCGCCTCCGCCCCCGGCTCGTGCCCGTTCACCGAGGCGAAGTCCGGCAGCACCGTCCAGGCCCGTACCGCGGCGACCCGGGCGAGCGGATCCGGCTCGATCCACGCGCCGGTGCTCACCCCCACCGGCAGCCCCGGCGTCGCGGCGCGGATCGCCGTGACCGCGTCGGCGATCACCGCCGGCCGTAACGACTCCACCCCATCGGCGGTACGCGGATGAACGTGCACCGCGCCGACCCCCAGCGCGGCACACCGGGCCGCGTCGGTGGCCAACTCGGCAGGCGTCAACGGCACAGCCGGATGCGCGTCGCGGCCACGGTCACCGTTGAGGCATCCCTTCAGCATGTCGCCCCCTCGTGGTGGCCCACCCCGGGCACTCTGATCACCCGCGCCGGGATACCGGAAACCTGCACCGGGTCGGAGGTGCGGACGAGGCGGACGACGCTGATGAGCCGGGGCTCAGCGCAGGCCGTCCTCTTCGGCGTCGGCAAGCGCGTCGGCGTCGATCTGCTCGGCGAACTCGGCCGCTTCGGCGCTCTGCGCCGCCAGGGCCTCCTTCACCGCCCGGATGGCCACCCCCGGCGAATAGCCCTTGCGGGCCAGCATGCCCACCATCCGCCGGAACACCGCGTCCGGTTCGCCCCGGGCGGTACGCAGCTTCCGCCGCACCAGGTCCTGCGCGGTCTGCGCCTCGGTGGTCTCGTCCAACTCGCCGAGCGCCTCGCTGGCGGTGTCACCGTCGACGCCGCGCTGGCGCAACTCGTTGGCCAACGCCCGGCGGGCCAGGCCCCGGCCCGCGTGCCGGCTGGTCACCCAGGCCCGGGCGAACGCGGCGTCGTCGATCATCCCGACCTCGTCGTACCGGTCGAGAACCTCGGTGGCCGTCTCCTCGGAGATGCCCCGCCGAGCCAGCGCGGCGGCCAACTCGGCGCGGGTACGCGGGCGCACCGAGAGCTGCCGTAGGCAGATCTCCCGCGCCACCTCGCTCTCGTCCCGCGGGGGCGGGGCGGTCGCCTCGTCGTGAACGCCCGCGCCGGCCTCGCCCGGACCGGTGTCGTCACCGGTCGCGCCGCGACGGCTTCGGCGAGGGCGCGGTGTGTTGTCGCCCGCACGGGGTGGACTGGCATCCCAGCCCCGCCCCGTGCGGGCGCGTCGTCCCGCCACCGATCAGGATCAGAAGTCGACCGGCGGCAGCTCCGGGCCACCGGCGGCATCGCCCGCGCCAGCCCCGACGCCGAGCTTCTCCAGGATCTTCTTCTCGATCTCGGCGGCCACGTCCGGGTTCTCCCGGAGGAACTCGCGGGCCTTCTCCTTGCCCTGGCCGAGCTGGTCACCGTCGTAGGTGTACCAGGCACCGGACTTGCGGATGATCGACTGCTCGACACCGACGTCGATGAGCGAACCCTCGCGGGAGATGCCCTTGCCGTACATGATGTCGAACTCGGCCTGCTTGAACGGCGAGGCCACCTTGTTCTTCACGACCTTGACCCGGGTGCGGTTACCGACCACGTCGGTGCCGTCCTTCAGGCTCTCGATCCGCCGTACGTCGAGCCGGACCGAAGCGTAGAACTTCAACGCCCGCCCACCCGTGGTGGTCTCGGGACTGCCAAACATGACCCCGATCTTTTCGCGGAGCTGGTTGATGAAGATCGCGGTGGTGCCGGTGTTGTTGAGCACACCGGTGATCTTCCGCAGCGCCTGGCTCATCAGCCGGGCCTGAAGACCCACGTGGCTGTCGCCCATCTCACCCTCGATCTCGGCGCGCGGCACCAGGGCGGCGACCGAGTCGATCACGATGATGTCGATCGCGCCGGAGCGGACCAGCATGTCCGCGATCTCCAGCGCCTGCTCGCCGGTGTCCGGCTGGGAGACCAGCAGGGCGTCGGTGTCGACACCGAGAGCCTTGGCGTATTCCGGGTCGAGCGCGTGCTCGGCGTCGATGAAGGCGGCGATGCCGCCGGCCCGCTGGGCACTGGCCACCGAGTGCAGGGCGACCGTGGTCTTACCGCTGCTCTCCGGGCCGTAGATCTCGACGACCCGACCACGGGGCAGACCACCCACGCCGAGCGCGACGTCGAGCGCGATGGAGCCGGTGGGGATCACCGCGGTCTGCACGACCGGCCGTTCCCCCAGGCGCATCACCGAGCCCTTGCCGAATTGCTTGTCGATCTGAGCGAGAGCAAGGTCTAGCGCCTTCTCCCGGTCAGGTCCTGCCGCCATCGTTGCCACCCCTGCCTTCGCCGGCGTCTTTCCTGAGCTTCGCGTCACGCGGGACACGCTAGGCGCTAGGTCCGACAGAAAACCAGCCGACGGGCCGTGGCCTGTGGACGAGCACCTCGCTGTGGACAATAGCCGAACAGGTGTACGACTCGGCAAGAGACACGCGGAAGTAACGAATCGGCTGCTCAGCGTAGCCGCGAAGGAACCCGGTCAGGGTAGGCGGCGACCACCGCCCGCCACACCACGTGCGTCGCCTCACCACCGGCGAGGGCCTGCTCGATGGTGCGCCCGCCCAGCTGGGACAGCACCTGGTCGCGGGCGATGCTGCCCGCGTACGCGGACCCGAACGCCTCCTCCAGTCGCGCCCAGAAGTCGGTCAGCCGCACGTGATCAGTCCTCCTCGTCCGCCGTACCCACCGGCCGCAACGCTAGCGCCAGCAGGGGCGTCACCGCGACCGCGGCGAGCAGGGTCAGCACCGGATAGCCCGACAGCTCCATGACAAACCCGCTGAGCGCGCCGGCCAACGCCCCGGCGAAGCCCATGACCAGGTCGGACAGGCCCTGTGCGCTGGGCCGCACCGCGTCCGGCACCGACTCCGACAGCAGCGTGGAACCGGCCACCATGGTCGCCGACCAGCCCAGCCCGAGCAGCACCAGACCGACGGTGAGCCGGGGGGTGTGGTGCCCGGCGGTGCCGGCGACCGCGCAGGCGGCGAGCAGGGTGCCGACGCCACCGAGGATGACCGGCCGCCGGCCGAGCCGGTCGGTGAGCCAGCCGACCACCGGGGCCAGCGCGTACATGCCGGCGATGTGCAGGCTCAGCACCAGTCCGACGATCGGCAGCACCTCCTCGACCGGGTGGAACTCCCCCAGGTGCACCGGGGTCATCGCCATCACCGCCACCATCACCAGGTGCCCCACCGCCACCGCGGCGATGCCGAGCCGGGCGGCGGGTCGGGTGCGTACCACCGACCAGGCGGCGCGCATGCCCGCGCCGCGCCGGGCCGGCGGTGCCGGTGCCGCGACCGGGCCGGCCACCGCCGGGGCGCCGCTGGCGGCCGCGGCCTGGCCGGCGCGGACCGCCGCAGCGTCGTCGGTCGGCACCGCCTGGCCGCCGGACGCCACGGCCTGGTCGACGCGAGCCGCCGCGAGCCGGCGCGCGGTGAGCAGCGGGTCGGGGCGCAACCACAGCAGGAGTACGCCGGCGGCGAGCACGAACGCGACGGTGCTGAACGCGAACGGGCCGGACAGTGGTGGCAGCCCCCACCCGTGCGTGGTGCGGTCGGCGAGCGCGGCGAAGTTCGGGGCGGCCACCGCGCCGATGGTGGTGGCCCAGACGACCAGGGAGAGCTGCCGGGCCCGACGGTCCGGCGCGGCGAGATCGACGGCCGCGTAGCGGGCCTGGAGGTTGGCGGTGGACCCGCCGCCGAAGAGCAGCATGCCGAGGAAGAGCAGCGGGATCGAGCGGGTCGCCGCGGCCAGCACGACAAGCACGCCACCCAGCGCGCCCACCGCGTACGCGACGGCGAGGCCCGGTCGACGGCCGTGGCCGGTGATGATCCGGGTGACCGGCACGGCCAGCAGCGCGGCACCGACCACGGCGGCGCTCTGCGCCAGACCGGCCACGGCGGTGCCGGCGATCTGGGCGGCGAGCAGCGCACCGACGGAGATGCCGATGGTCACCCCGATCCCGCCGATGATCTGGGTGGTGAAGAGCAGACGCAGGGTACGCCGCTGGATCGGTGCGACGTCGGCGCCCACCGGTGCCGGTGTCGTCAGGTCGGTGGCCAACGGAACACTCCTCGGTGCGGGGTGCCCATCCTTTCGCACCGGCCCGACGGCAGCAGCCCGGTTTCGTCACCGCCCCGGTCCGCGCCCGCTGATCTCGGTGGTGCCGCCGTAGCTGGTCAGCACCCGGGCCCTTCGCCGATGGTCAGCGGGTGAGGGTGCGGGCGACCACGGTGAGGTCGGCGACCAGCCCGTCGTACGCCACCTCCTGGTTGTCGGCGCGGAGCACGGCGGAGGGGTGGATGGTGGCGAGCAGTCGGGCCGGTGGCGCATCGGCGGTGTGTCCGGCGCTGTCCACCGGCACCCGCTGGAAGTCTTCGGGGTGCTGGGCGGCGGCCGGCCAGGGCAGCAGTTCGCCGCGTTGGCGGGTGACCCGGAACGTCGGGCCGAGCAGGGCCTTCGCGGCGGTCGCCCCGAGCACCACGACGACCTCGGGGTTCAGCTGGGTGAACTCGGCTACCAACCAGGGTCGGCAGGCGGTGATGTGCACCCGGTCCGGGGTCTGGTGGATGCGACGCTTTCCCCGCAACTCGAAGCGAAAGTGCTTTACGGCATTTGTGAGGTAGATGTGCCCGGCCTCGAGTCCCGCGTCGTCGACGGCCCGGCGCAGCAGCCGGCCGGCCGGTCCGACGAAGGGCAGGCCCTTCTGGTCCTCCATGTCGCCGGGTTGCTCGCCGACGAAGACCACCCGGGCGCTGGCGTCGCCCCGGCCGAAGACGGTCTGCGAGGCGTCCCGGTACAGCTCGCAGCCCCGGCAGCCGGCGGCGGCGGCCCGCAGGTCGTCGAGGGTGTCGGCCTTCGGCGGGATGAACTGTTGAGCGCCGGGCGCGGTTTCGGTGTCGGGCATGGAATTGTTCTACCCGGTCCGACACAGACCACGCGCCCACCCCACCC
>NZ_POTX01000092.1 GCF_003236305.1 Micromonospora endophytica
GGCCTGATGGGGGAGGGGGCGGTGGCCATTCGGTGAACCGTGATTGGCTTTCACCCACTCCGTCGGACGTCCATTCGTGGGATCGGACCGGGGACGGAAACAATGGGTCGCGCGAGCACGTCGCACGGTCCTATTCCACGTCACTCTCCGTGCCACCCAGCTCCCCCCGGAGCTGGCAAGATCGCCCCTCGGCGCAGCCTCGCGGCGGCTCGTCGAGTTGACCATGTAATGAGGACGGCACGCTCTTGCGAAGCACCCCGGGGGGTCTGCCAGTATGTCCCAATGCCCCAGCCACAGTCCTCCCCTCTCGCGTTCTTCGATAACGCGAACTCGCAGCCTGATTTCACGGTTGGCCTGCGCGGATACAACACTGGTCAGGTCGACGACTTCATCGGCCGGCTGAACGCCGCGCTGAGCCAGGCCAACAAGGACCGCGCCGACGCTGAGCAGGCCCTCAACGACGCGCAGCGCCGGCTCCGGCAGTCCGAGCAGCGGCTGACCGCTTTGGAGCAGAAGCTCACCGACACCAGCAAGCAGCTGGAGGAGAACAGTCGGCCCACGCTCTCCGGTCTCGGCACCCGGGTGGAGCAGATCCTCCGCCTCGCCGAGGAGCAGGCCAACGACCACCGCAACGAGGCCAAGCGTGAGTCGGAGGGGATCCTCTCCGCCGCCCGCCTGGAGGCTCGGGAGATCACCGACAAGGCGCGGGCCGAGGCGGCGGCGATGAAGGCCACCGCCGAGCGGGAGGCGGGCAACGTCCGCACCGCCGCCGAGCGGGAGGCCGCCGAGGCTCGGGTCCAGGCCCGCCGCGAGGCCGACACGCTGCGCGCCGACGCCGACCGGGAGACCAAGCAGCTGCGTACGGTGACCGCCCACGAGGTCGCCGAGCTGAAGTCGACTGTCGAGCGGGAGGTGGCCACCCTGCGGGCCACCGCCGAGCGTGAGATCACCCAGCAGCGCGCCAAGGCGGCCCGGGAGGCCGAGGAGAAGCGCGCCGAGGCCACCAAGCTGCTCACCGACGCCCGGGACAAGCGCGACAAGGACCTCCAGGCCCTGGAGCTTCAGCTCGCCGAGCGGCGGGAGAAGGCCGAGCGCGAGGAGTCGGAGCGGCACGCCGCCCAGGTCGCGCAGACCCAGAAGCTGGTCAGCGAGGCCGAGCAGCGGGCCCGGGCCGCCCAGGAGCGGGCCAAGGAGATCGAGCAGCGCGCCGAGGCCCGCCGGGTCGAGTCGGAGCGCACCGCCATCGAGGCGGTCGAGAAGGCCAAGGCGCTGGCTGAGCGTACGCTCAGCGAGGCGCGGGCCGAGTCGCAGCGCCTGCTCAACGAGGCGCGCACGGAGGCCGAGCTGACCACTCAGGCGGCCCGCCGCGAGGTCGAGGACCTCACCCGGCAGAAGGACGCCGTCACCTCCCAGCTCGGGCAGATGCTCTCCGGCCTGGCCGGCATCGTGCCGGGCGTGCCGAACAACGCCGCGTCGGACCAGGCGCCGGCCAAGAAGGCGGACGACGCCGACGGCAAGGTGACCGCGGAAACTTCAAGCTGATACGTACGACCACCGGGGCATGATCCACGGCGCGGGGTGACACCGTCTGATCGGTGACACCCCGCGTCGCCCTGCATACCCAGCTCTGTCGCCAATCGCCTGTCCCAGTGCCGTGAGTCAGGTCCCAATCCTGGGCGTCCGTATCGCCCCAGCAGAAGCCGATGCGTGTGAGGATGGGAGCATGTCGCACGGCGAGGAACTGTTCGCCCTCGGCGGGGACGTGACCACGGAGCCCAGCTTCGAGTCCGCTCTGCGGGGGTACGAGAAAAGGCAGGTTGATCGGTACGTCGCGCGGGCGGAGCACGAGATCGCGGCGCTCGCGGCCGAGCGGGAGCAGGCGTACACCCAGATCCACAAGCTGGCCGGTCAGGTCGAGGTGTTGCAGCGTGACCTGGCCCAGGTGCGCAAGCAGGTGGGGGTGGTCGACCGGGCCGCGTTCCGGCATCTCGGGCCGCGCGTCGAGCAGATACTCGCGCTGGCCGAGGAGCAGGCCGAGGACATTCTCGCCGCCGCCCACGAGGAGATCGAGGGTCGCCGGGCCGCCGCTGAGCACATCATCGAGGAGGCTCGGGCCGAGGCGGGGAAGGCGCTCAAGGACTTCGAGATCGCCCTTGCCGCCCGGCGGGCCGAGGAGGAGCGGCAGGCCGCGGCGCGGCGGGCGGAGTCCGAGGCCGCCGCCAGATCGGCCAAGGAGGAGGCCGCCCGGCTCCGCAAGACGGCGCAGGAGGCGCTGGCGCGGGCCGAGCAGGAAGCCACGCAGCTCCGCGATGCCGCGAAGGAGATCCACGCCCGGGCGCAGCAGGAGTCGACGAAGCTGCGCGAGGCGGCGCGTGCCGCCCTGGCCACCGCCCAACAGGAGGCGACCCAGCTCCGCGAGGCTGCCAAGGAGGTGCACGCCAACGCCCAGCAGGAGGCGAAGCGACTGGTCGACCAGGCCACCGAGGCCGGGCGCGCCACCCACGCGAAGGCCCGCCAGGAGGCCAAGCAGATCATCGACGACGCCACCGAGGCCGGGCGCGCGACCCGCGACAAGGCCCGCCAGGAGGCGGAGCGGCTGACCCTTCAGGCCACCGAGACGGCCAAGCGCACCCGCGCCGAAACCGAGGCGTACGCCCAGCGCATGCGCGGCGAGACCGAGGCGTACGTGCAGCACGCGCGGGCCCAGGCGCAGCAGGAGTTGGGTGCCTGGCGGGCCGGGGTGGAGAAGGAGGTCAACGGCCGGCGCGAGGCGGCGGACCGCGAGTTGACCCAGCGCAAGGCGACCGCCGAACGCGAGTTCACCAGCCGCCGCGACGAGCTGGAGAAGCAGTACAAGGCCCGCAACACCGAGCTGGATCAGCGGTTCGCCGCCCGCAGCACCGAGATGGAGTCCGGTTTCGAGACCCGCCGGGCGGCGCTGGAGGCGGAATACACCACCCGGAAGAACGAGATCGAGCAGGGTGCCGACCAGCTCCGCCAGGCCGCCGAGCAGGACGCGGCCACGGTGCGCGCCCGGGCCGAGGAACAGGCCGGCGAGCTGCTGCGGCAGGCCGAGACCGAGACCGTCGCGCAACGCCAGGAAGCCGAGGAGTACGCGGACACCCTGCGCCGCGAGACCGAGCAGTACGCGACCGCCACTCGCCGCGAGGCCGAGGAGTACGCGACCGCCACTCGCCGCGAGGCCGACGAGCACGCCACGAACACCCGGCGCGAGGCAGAGGAGTACGTCGCCTCCTCCCGTCGCCAGTTCGAGGAGTACGCCGCCACCACCCAGCAGCACCTGGCCACCACGCAGCAGCACCTCGCCGCGACCCAGCAGGAGGCGGCGGCGGGCCGGCAGCAGCTCGCCCAGGTGATGCTGGAGATCGCCAAGGCTCAGCAGCAGCTCGCCGACCTGCGTCAGGAGACCTGGAAGTCCCGGCAGGAGTCCGACGAGTTGCAGCGCAAGCTGCTCGACCTGCGGATGCAGGCGGGCTCACCACCGGACGGCCCGACCTCCCCCGCCCCGGCCGGCGCGGCCACTGCGGCTGGCGCGGTCAACGGTCGACTGTCCGCCACCGCCGACGTACTCACCGCCGGGCCCTCCGCCGACGGCGCCGCCCCCTCGCCCGACCAGGTCATCGCCGACGGCGGCCGACCCACCGGCGGCAAGGTCCCCGCCGGGACCTCCGCCGACGGCGCCCGGCCCACCGGCGACAAGGTCCCTGCCGGGGCCGGAGTCTCGCTCAACGGCGCCGGGCGGGCCAGGGAGAACGCGGTCGCCGCCGAGGATGGCGACCCCGCCAGCGGCGACGCCATCCCGGCGACGAAGCCAGTCGCGGAGCGGGTAACCACCGTCGAGGAAGCGCCGGTGACCAGACCGGCCGCCGAGCCGACCACTGTCGACGGCAGCGCCGCGAGCGCGGGGGTGGACGGCGAACCGACAGTGGCGGCGGTGCCCGGCGAGGGCGGCCGGGGCGCCACTCCGACGAAGATCACCAGCACCGGCGAGGGCGGCAAACGCCCAACCAAGCCGACCACCGACGAACGCAGCGCCAAGCCCAGCAAGGTCACCTCCGACTAGTCACCCCACCCCATCCGGCGTGTCATGACAACCACGTCATGATCGACCGGGTGGTGGGGGTGGGAGTGCTACTCGTCGGGGGCCGGCCCAGGCGACGAAGCGGTGGAACAGGGCCCCGGGCTCTGGGCCGTCGTGCGGGTTGAGCTGGTAGAGGTCGCGCATCGCCTCGTACATCAGGCCGGCGAGGTAGATGGTCAGGCCGACGGCGTTGGTGTCGTACTCCCGCCGGAGCAACAGCCGGGCTTCCCCGCAGGGCCAGGGCTGCCCGTCTGCGCGGCAGCACCAGGTCGGCCGTAGCGGCGTGTGTGGAGGACGGCGGTCGGCGGCGCGCGGGCGGTCGGGATCGGGACCGGGACCGGGGGTCGGCAGTCTGGTGCCGATCGGGCCCGGTCGCGGCCGGCGGGCGCTCACTGTCGCCACATGATTGCCCACGTGTACCTCCCTGGAAGAGCGGTGGGATGGGGCCGCCCGCATCGGGGGAAGATCGGGCGGCCCCGGCCTGAACCCGTACGCGCCTGTCTGGCAACGCACCGGTCCGGCATTGCTGACAGTTTGGTGATCGCAGCACTACCGTCGGAAGTCATCGAGGGTGGTCGTGGCGTCGCTGCGCGACCCGGTCACCGCCGGAGGATGCCGAGTGATCCTCGGCCCGTCACTGTGGAGGTCTTGTGGAGGGTTCGACAGCCGATCTGATCCGGGCACAGCTCCGGCGGCTACGCGTCGCCGCCGGGCTCAGCCAGGAGGAGTTCGGCAAACTCGTGCACTACTCGGCATCGATGGTCTCAGCAGTCGAGACCGGCAGCCGACCGTACGACCGGTCCTTCCTCACCCGCGCCGACGAGGTGCTCGACTCCGGCGGGCTGCTGGTGGCGCTGCTGCGCATCGCCGAGCGCGAGGGGCAGCCGTCGTGGTTCCTGCCCTGGCTGGACGCCGAGCGCCTGGCCCAACAGCTCCGGGTCTTCCAGCCCTCGCTGATCCCGGCGCTGCTCCAGACCGAGGGCTACGCCCGCGCGGTGATCCGCTGCGACGACCTGCTCAGCGACGAGGAGGTGGAGCGGCGTACCGCCGCCCGGCTGGACCGGCAGGCCATCCTCGACCAGCCGGAGCCGCCCCAGCTGATCGCGGTGATCGACGAGTCCGTGCTGCACCGGCGGGACGAGCGCTTCTGGCCGGTCATGGTGCACCAGATCGAGCAGATGATCGCCTGCGCCGAGCGGCCGAACGTCAGCGTGCACGTCATCCCGCTCAGCGTCGGCCTGCACATCGGGCTCTCCGGGCCGTTCTCGCTGGCCCGGGGCGTGGACGGCGGCTGGGTGGCGATCATGGAGAACCAGTTGACCGCCTCGCCCACCGATGGCGAAGCCGACCTGGCTACCCTGTCGGCGCGGTGGGAGACGGTACGCAACGAGGCACTCTCCCGACAGCAGTCGATCCAACTCCTCAAGAAGGCGGCGAAGTCATGGACCTGAACGGAGCGACCTGGCGCACCGCCACCCGCAGCGGCAACACCGACTGCGTCGAGGTGGCCGACAATCTGGCCGAGGTGGTCGCGGTCCGCGACAGCAAGGACCGGCAGGGTCCGCTGCTCACCTTCACGCCGCAGAGTTGGCGTCGCTTCGTCCGCCAGGCCGCCCAGGTCACCCGCCGCTGAGCCCCCTTTCGCAACATCGCGGGCGCGGTGGTGGGGCACGGATGGCGGATGCGAGCGGGGAGACCGGATGGCGCAGCAGGATGCGGGGCAACCCAACCCGACGGCAGGAGGCGCCGACGAGGAGCCGGAGCGGACCGCAGCGAGGGCAGCGAATCCCGATGACCGGCGGCCAGCGGCGGCCACCGCCGGATCCGACCGGGCCGCGTCACCGGGACCGCCACCCCCGCCGGCCGTGCCGGCTCTCCCGGCAGCCACCCCGGCCGTGCCGGCACCCCGGATGACGGCCGCAGACAACACCGCCGAGCAGAACTTCACGGCGGGGACCGGCAGCCCCGGGAGCGGGGACGGCAGCCGATTCGGTACGCCGGGACGGCCACTGCGGCGCAACAGTTTCCTGGTCGGCTTCACCGGTGCGCTCGGCGTGCTGTCCGCGTACGCGGTCTATCTGGGTTTGCGCAACGCGGCCGGAATCCTGGTCCTGGTGGTCATCGCGCTCTTCCTCGCGGTGGGGCTGCACCCGGCGGTGGTCCGGCTGCGGTCCTGGGGCCTGCCGCGCGGGCTGGCCGTGGCGGTCGTCGCGTTGACGTTGGTGGCGCTGCTCGGTGCCGGGGTGCTGGCCCTGGTGCCACCGATCGTGACCCAGATCGGGCAGTTCGTCGAGCAGCTACCGAGCTACCTGGAAACGCTGCGGCGCAACGAGACCGTCAACGAACTGGTCGTACGCTTCGACCTGATGCGCCGCGCCCAGGAGGCGGCCAGCGCGGACGTGGTCGGTCGGGCGTTGGGCGGGGTGCTCGGCGGTGCCCAGTTGCTCTTCGGGACCGTGTTCCGGGTGCTGACCGTGCTGGTGTTGACCATCTACTTCCTGGTCTACTTCGACCGAATGCGCGATCTCGGCTACGCGCTGGTGCCCCGGTCCCGGCGGGAGCGGGTGCAACTCATCGGCGACGAGATCCTCACCAAGGTCGGGGCGTACATGGTGGGGGCGCTGACCATCGCGGTGCTGGCCGGCGCGGTCGCCTTCGTCTTCGCGCTGGCGGTCGGCCTGCCGTACCCGTTCGCCCTGGCGGTGGTGGTCGCGGTGACCGACCTGATCCCGCAGATCGGCGCGACCATCGGGGCGGTGGTGGTCAGCCTGGTCGGCTTCGCCACCAGCCCTTCCGTCGGCATCGCCTGCCTGGTCTTCTTCGTGATCTACCAGCAGATCGAGAACTATCTCGTCTACCCCAAGATCATGCGCAGGTCGGTGCAGGTCAACGAGGTGGCCGCGCTTGTCGCCGCGCTGCTCGGCGTCGCCCTGATCGGGGTGATCGGGGCGCTGATCGCCATCCCGACCGTGGCCGCCGTCCAGCTGATCCTGCGCGAGGTGGTGGTCCCCCGCCAGAACACCCGCTGACCCGGCCGGCACGGTCAAGATCCGCACAAGTTCAGGGAAAGTGCTGCCTCGTCAGCCGGCGAGGCAGCACTTTCCCCGAAACTGCCGCCAGGGCCGAGCCCACCAGTCCTGCTCTCACTCGCTCGCGTGCGTGCGCCCGGCTCACTCGGCCTGGCGCTGCGGCGGGCCGGACACCGGGACGTCCGCGAACGCGGCCACCGTACGATTGGCGTACGCGCTGGCGTCGCCGGTCTCCATCGGGCCGTCCCAGGTGGTCGGCAGCGGCACCGGCACCGCCGGATTGATCCGCCGGACCACCTCGTCCAACACCGTCTCGGCGTCACCCACCCAGAGGTGCTTCGCGCCGGGCACCCCCACCACCTCGGCCTGCGGCACCACGGCGAACCGCTCGCGGGCCTGCTCCGGGCGCAGGTAGTCGTCGAACTCCGGCACCAGCGCGGTGAGCGGCTTGCCGGACTCGGCCCAGTGAGCCAGGTCAGCCGGCTCGGAAAAGCGCAGCGGCGGGGAGAGCAGGATCGCCCCGGCCACCGCCGGGTCGCAGCCGTACTTGAGCACCAGGTCGGTGCCGAACGACCAGCCGAGCAGCCAGACGTTCGGCAGCTCGTGGAACTCGGCGTACTCGATGGCGGCGGCCACGTCGAAGCGCTCGCCGACGGCCTGGTCGAACTTTCCCTCGCTGGTGCCGCGCACGCTGCTGGTGCCCCGGGTGTTGAACCGCAGCACGGCCACGTCAGCCAGGGCCGGCAACCGCCAGGCGGCCTTGCGGAACACGTGGCTGTCCATCATCCCGCCATGGGTGGGCAGCGGGTGCAGGCAGACCAGGGTGGCCGCCGGCGCCCGGTCGACCGGGCGGGCCAGCTCACCGACCAGGCGCAGCCCGTCCGCGGTGTGCAGCTCGATGTCCTCCCGGTGGCCGGGCAGAATCGACGACGCGCGGATCGGTGTGCTCATCTCCCCATTCTCCCCCGCCGCTGCCCGCCTCCGCCGCCCAGGTGACCAAGATCGCGAGGTGCTGCGTCGTCGAGACCACCGGCTCGCCGCACGGGGTCAAGCCCTGCCGGGGAGCGGCGTCACCCCTGCCGGGGAGCGGCGTCAGCCGTGCCGAGGGGCACCGCGGCCGCGCTGGATGAGCGGTGCCCGCCGGTCCCGGGCCCGCCAGCAGCCGCTGTGCCAGTGCCGCCGGTCGGTAAGGTCGCCCCGGTCGTCCGCCGGCCAGGCCACCAGGTGCGCCACTCCCGGTCGGATCTCCTGGTCACAACCGGGACAACGGTACGTCTTGGCCGACGCGCCGCCGCTGATCCCGCGTACCTGCCACTCGCCGTCCCGCCACCGCTGCACGTCCGCGACGCCGTGTCGGGCCCGCTCGACGTCCAGGCGGTCGGCGTCCTCACGACGGGGACGGTTACGACGAGGACTCACGTCGTCAAGCGTACGGCGGGCGCCGCCCCGACCCGGTGGCGGCTCATGCGTTCCCGCAGCCCAGCCCTGCGGCCGTTAATAGGGGGCCCTTCCTATACACGAGGCGTTAACAGGGGCCCCCTCCTTACACCCCCTCCTTGCACCGCTCCTACACCTCGGCGTGGGCGGTGACGAGTTGTTCGAGCAGTGGTGCGGGGGCGAGGCCGGGTTCGCGTGATTCCTGGTAGAGCCGCCGCTGGATAGTGAGTGCCACCTCCAGGCCGACCGTGCGCAGCAGCTCGAAGGGGCCGCTGGGGCAGCCGCAGCCCAGCTTCATCGCGTGGTCGATGTCCTCGACCGTGGAGTAGCCGGCCTCCAGCATCCGCACCGCGTCGTTGAGGTACGGGAACAGCAGCGCGTTGACGATGAAGCCGGCGCGGTCACCGCAGACCACGCCGGTCCTGCCGAGGGCGGCGCTTAGCGCCCGAGCGGTGTCGGTGGTCTGCGCCGAGGTGCGGATGGTCCGGACGATCTCCACCAACGGTCCGGCCGCGTCGGGCCCGAAGAAGTGCAGGCCCACCACGTCGGCGGGGCGGCCGGTGGCCATCGCCAACTCGATCACCGGCAGCGTCGAGGTGGTGGTGGCCAGCACCACACCCGGCTGGCAGACCTCGTCCAGGCCGGCGAGCACCGCCGTCTTGGCGTACGGTTCGTCGTCGACCGCCTCGACCACCAGGTCGACGTCGGCCAGCGGCGCCAGCACGTCGGCGGTGGCCGGGACGACCTGGTAGCCGGCCTTGGCGAGGTGTTCGGCGAGCCCGGCGGCGAGCGGTCCGGTGCCGACCACACCCACCTTCGCGATCTCCCGCCCGGCACCGTCCGCCGGGTTGGGGGTGTGCTCGTCCGGTACGAGCTTGGCCGAACCAGGCCGCTCGTAGGTGTAGAAGCCCCGGCCGGACTTACGGCCGAGCAGTCCGGCGGTCACCATCTGCCGGAGCAGGGGCACCGGGGCGTGCCGGCGGTCGCGGCCGCCGCGCCGGTACATGGTTTCCAGGATTTCGTACGCGGTGTCCAGGCCGATCAGGTCGAGCAGGGCGAGCGGCCCCATCGGCAGGCCGCAGCCGAGTTTCATCGCCGCGTCGATGTCCTCGCGGCTGGCGTACCGGGCCTCGTACATACCGATGGCCTGGTTGAGGTAGCCGAAGAGCAGCGCGTTGGCGATGAACCCGGCCCGGTCGCCGATGGTCACGTCGACCTTGCCGAGGCGTCCGCAGAGCGCCTCCACGTCGGCGACCACGTCGGCGGAGGTGACCACGGTGCGGACCACCTCGACCAGTTTCATCACCGGTGCCGGGTTGAAGAAGTGCAGGCCGATCACCTGGGCGGGGCGGGTGGTGGCCACGGCGATCTCGGTGACGCTCAACGACGAGGTGTTGGTGGCGAGGATCGCCTCCGGTCGGCAGATCCGGTCCAGTTCGGCGAAGAGCCGTCGCTTGAGGTCGAGACGCTCGGGCACCGCCTCGACCACCAGGTCCACCGAGCGCAGCGCGTCCAGCCCCACCGCGAAGGTGACCCGGCCGAGCAGGGCGTCCCGGTCGGCCTCGGCGAGCTTGCCCCTGGCCACCGCCCGGTCCGTGGAGCCGGTCAGGTGGGCCCGCCCCCGTTCCAGCGCGGCCTCGGAGATCTCCACGGCGACCACGGGGATCCCGTTGCGGGCGAAGACCTCGACGATGCCAGCACCCATGGTGCCCAGACCCACGACACCGACGTTTGTGAGTTCCCGCGCCACGCCCCGGCCTCCCCTGTCCGCTCCGCAGCGGCCGAAGGTGAACGACCGCTAAGGTTATGCGCGCGAGTCTGCCACGCCACAGGGGGTGCCGGCGGCACGGGGGGACATGCCACCAGGCACCAGCACCAGCGTCGGCCGCTGCTGCTGCGCCGCCCCGAAGCTGAGCCCCACCGGATCGGTACGCGCCACCCCAGGATCATGGAATCGCAGCTCGGTGCGGCCGAGCCGGATCACGTCGCCGTCGGCGAGTCGGGTCGATCCGCTGGCCCGGCCGCCGTTGACCCAGGTGCCGTTGGTGGAGCCGAGGTCTGTCACGCAGACCCCCTCGCCGGTCAGCCGGATCTCGGCGTGCCGCCGGCTCAGGTGCGGATCGCGTACCACGATGTCCACCGTCGGGTCCCGGCCGATCACCTGCGGCTGCCTGCGCAACCGGAACCCGACTCCGCGCATCGGACCGCTCGCCACCATGAGCAGCGGCAACAGCTGCGAAATTTCCTCCATGATCGGTCCTCCCCAACCGAATGAACACGCAGCGTCAGATTGCCATCACCGACCGGTCGCCTACTCCGCCGCCCGGTCACCCGTGGTTGACCAGGCGGGCACTCTTCGCTCCCCTACCGACGAGTAGGCCCCCGGTCTAAACTTCGGCCATGACGGCTGTGCAGCTCCCGGGTAGCCCGGTGATCGAGGGCGACCGACTGATCTCGACGAACCCGGCGACGGGCGACGAGGCGGGTCGGGTTCCGGTCACCGACCCGACCGATGTCGTACGCGTCGTCGAGCGGGCCCGAGCGGCCGGTCGCTGGTGGGCGGAGCTCGGCTTCGACGGCCGGCGCGACCGGCTGCTGCGCTGGCGCCGGCTGCTGGCCCAGCGGATGGAGCAGCTCGCGGAGTTGGTGCACGCCGAGGGCGGCAAGCCGATCCCCGACGCGCTCGTCGAGATCGTGACCGCGGTGGAGCACGTGGACTGGGCGGCCCGCAACGCCCGTCGGGTGCTCGGCCCCCGCCGGGTCCGCTCCCGGCTGGTGCTTGCCGAGTTCTCAGCCCACCTGGAGTACCAGCCGTACGGGGTGGTGGGCGTGATCGGCCCCTGGAACTATCCCGTCTTCACCCCGATCGGCTCCGCCGCGTACGCCCTCGCCGCCGGCAACACGGTGGTCTTCAAGCCCAGCGAGTACACCCCTGTGGTCGGGCAGTGGCTCGTCGACACCTTCGCCGAGGTGGTGCCGGAGCAGCAGGTGTTCACCACGGTGCACGGGCTCGGTGACGTCGGTGCGGCACTGTGCCGCGCCAGGATCGACAAGCTGGCCTTCACCGGTTCGACGGCGACCGCGAAGAAGGTGATGGCGGCCTGCGCCGAGTCGCTGACCCCGGTGCTGGTGGAGGCGGGCGGCAAGGACGCCATGATCGTGGACGCCGACGCCGACCTGGACGCCGCCGCCGAGGCGTGCGTCTGGGGTGGCATGACCAACGCCGGGCAGACCTGCATCGGCATCGAGCGGGTGTACGTCGTCGAGCCGGTCTTCGACGCCTTCCTCGACAAGGTCGTCACGCGCGCCGGGCGGCTGACCGTGGGCGCGCGGGACGCGGACATCGGCCCGATCACCATGCCGACTCAGCTCGACGTGATCCGCCGGCACATCGAGGATGCGGTGGCCCGGGGTGGCCGGGCGGCGCTCGGCGGGCCGGACGCCGTGCAACCGCCGTACGCGTACCCGACAGTGCTTGTGGACGTGCCCGAGGACGCCGCCGCGGTCCGTGAGGAGACCTTCGGGCCCACCCTGACCGTGAACCGGGTCCGCGACGCCGACGAGGCGGTCGCCCGCGCCAACGCCCTGCCGTACGGCCTGGGTGGTTCGGTCTTCGGCCGGCGTCGCGCGGCGGCCATCGCCGGGCGGCTGCGTTCCGGGATGGCCTCGGTCAACTCGACCCTGACCTTCGCCGGGATGTCCACCCTGCCGTTCGGCGGGGTCGGCGAGTCCGGCTTCGGCCGGATCCACGGCGAGGACGGGCTGCGCGAGTTCGCCCGCGCCAAGGCGGTCACCCGCCGGCGCGCCCGCTCGCTGCTGCGCTCGACCACCTTCGAGCGCACCCCGGCCGACGTGGCCCGCCTGGTCCGCGCGGTGAAAATGCTCTACGGCCGCTGAGCGGACGCCCGCACCGGCCGCCGGGCGCAGCACCGGCCGCCGGGCGAGTCAGAAGAGGGTCAGCTCGTCGCGTTCGATGCCGCGCAGCCGGTCGTAGTCCAGGTACGCGCAGCGGATCCCCCGGTCCGTGGCGAGCACCCGGGCCTGCGGCTTGATCTCCTGCGCCGCGAAGACCCCGGTCACCGGTGCCAGCAGCGGATCGCGGTTGAGCAGTTCGAGGTACCGGGTGAGCTGCTCGACGCCGTCGATCTCACCCCGCCGCTTCACCTCGACCGCGACGGTGCCCTGGTTGGCGTCCCGGCAGAGCAGGTCGACCGGGCCGATCGCGGTCATGTACTCGCGCCGGATCAGGGTGAAGCCCTCGCCCAACGTCTCCGGATTGGCCGCCAGCAGCTCCTGGAGGTGCGCCTCCACGCCGTCCTTGCGCAACCCCGGATCGACACCGAGGTCGTACGAGGTGTCCTGGAAGATCTCCTCCAGGGTGATCCGCAACTCCTCGCCGGCCTTGTTCACCACCCGCCAGACCCCGGGTGCCTCCTCCAGCCGGCACGGCGGGCTCATCCAGTTCAACGGCTTGTACGCCCGGTCGTCGGCGTGGATGGAGACCGACCCGTCCGCCTTGACCATCAACAGCCGGGTGGCCGGCGGCAGGTGGGCCGAGAGCCGTCCGACGTAGTCCACCGAGCATTTCGCAATCACCAGACGCACCCGACGAGGGTAGCGGAGCCACCCGGGGATCGCCGCCGAGCGCCACTGGCGTGCCGGTGCGATGCTGAGCTGGTGTTCGAATTGCTCACCGGTACCGGCCTGGCCGCCTCGGCCGGGTTGAACGCGTACATTCCGCTGCTGCTGACCGGTCTGCTGGCCCGCTACACCAGCCTAATCGACCTGCCTGGCGGCTGGCAGTGGCTCGGCAACGAATGGACGCTCGGCATCCTCGCGGTGCTGCTCGCCGTGGAGGTCGTCGCCGACAAGGTGCCCGTGGTGGATCACGTCAACGACGTGGTGCAGACGGTGGTCCGGCCGACCGCCGGTGGCCTGGCCTTCGGGGCCGGCTCGGCGTCGGAGACGGTGACGGTGAGCGACCCGGACAGCTTCTTCGCCAGCGGCGGCCAGTGGCTGCCGGTGCTGGTCGGGGTGCTCATCGCGTTGGGCGTACACCTGCTCAAGTCCGCTGCCCGGCCGGTGATCAACGCCACCACGGCCGGGATCGGGGCCCCGGTCGCGAGCACCGCCGAGGACGCCACCAGCGTGCTGATGTCGCTCGTCGCGATCATCCTGCCGGTGCTGGTGCTGGTGTTCCTGGTCGGCTTCGCGCTCTTCCTGCCCTGGTTCCTCAGGCGTCGCGCGGATCGCCGCCGGGAGCGCCAGGCCGCCCGGGAGGCCGGCTTCCGGGTCTGATCGACGGTACGCGCCAGCCCTTCACCACCACGCTGGTCGCGGTAACCGACCACTCGGCCGTCACCACCCGCCAGGCGGAGCTGAGAAGATCTCGCGGTGCCCGTGAAGATCTCCCGCGTACCGTTGCTCGCCACCCTCGCTGCCGTCGTCAGTGCGGTGGTCCTGCTGGCCGTCATGAACCCGCTGCGGCAGCCGGAGGACGTCGGCGCCTTCGTCGACGCACCCGACCCGGACCGGACCACGGCGGCGGTGGTCGACCCGGGGCCGGACGGGCCGGCCGGGTCAGCGCCGTCGGTGAGGCCGGTGCCCACCGAGGCCGGGCCGTCGGACTCCCCACCGCCCGGTGGCCTGCCCGGGGCGACCTCGGCGGGGACACTGCCGCCGGTGGTCGACCACGGTCCGCGTACCGGCAACAAGGTGGCCCTCACCTTCGACGCGGACATGACCGACGCGATGCGGTACCAGCTACGCAGCGGCGCCGTGCGGTCGTACGCGAATCTGAAGATCATCGACCTGCTCGAACGGGAGGGGGTGGCGGCCACCTTCTTCCTCACCGGGAAGTGGGTCGAGCAGTACCCGGAGGTGACCCGGCGACTCGCCGCCAGCCCGAACTTCGAGTTGGCCAACCACACCTACGGGCATCTCGCCTTCACCGGGGACTGCTACGGCCTGCCTCGCATCGAGCGGCGAAAGATGACCGGGGACGTGGCCGACACCTTCGACATCGTGGCCGGGTACGGCGGACGGCAGACCCGCTACTTCCGCTTCCCAGGGCTCTGCCACGACCGGACCGCGCTCGCCGAACTCGCCCCGCTCGGTCTCACTGTGGTGGACGGCGACGTGGTCAGCGGGGATCCCTTCGCGACCGCCTGGCGGCCGATCGTACGGGCGGTGCTGGACAACGTGCGGCCCGGTTCGGTGATCGTCCTGCATGTGACGGAGGCCAACGCGCCGATGACCGACGAGGCCCTGCCGCACATCCTGGCCGGGCTCGCCGAACGCGGACTCGAACCGGCAGCCCTCTCCGAGGTGCTCGGCACCGCGTAGGCCGAGCTGGCCGCGCCTGGCCGTGCCTGGTCCCGGCTGGCCGTGCCTGGTCCCGGCTGGTCCCGGCTGGCCGTGCCTGGCCGTGCTCTGCGGTTGGGCCGAATCCGCACGCACAAAACCTCCAAATGGCTAAAATCGGGCAAAGCCTAGAGGAGGTCACGATGACCGCAGCGATGGAAATGCCCCGGGTTCAGGAATGCGTCGTCTCCGCGTGCGCGTACAACCACACCGGCGACTGCCACGCCTTCGCCATCACGATCGGCAGCATGGACCACGCCCACTGCCACACCTTCATCGAGATGCCCGCGGTACGTGCCGGCGCGGACGGCCACGTCGCCCAGGTGGGCGCGTGCCAACGCGCCGACTGCCGGCACAACGAGCAGTTGGAGTGCCACGCGCCGTCGATCCGGGTCGGCCCGGACGCCGACATGGCCGACTGCATCACGTACGCCAGCCGCTGAACCACCCCGGGGGGGCGCGCCGCCGAGCGGGTGTTAAAAGGGGGCCCCTCCTCTACACGAGGCGTTAACAGGGGGCCCTTCCTTGCATGCCCTCGGCAGGTCGCACACTTGAGGTATGAGTGACGAGGTCGCGATCCGGGTCCGGGGACTGCGCAAGGCGTACGGCGACAACGTCGCGGTGGCCGGCGTCGACCTGGACGTCCACCGGGGCGAGGTGTTCGCCCTGCTCGGGCCGAACGGTGCCGGCAAGACCACCACGGTGGAGATCCTGGAGGGCTACCGCCGCCGCGACTCCGGCGAGGTGCTGGTCCTGGGCACCGACCCTGAGCTGGTGTTCGGTTCCCGGCAGCGGAACCGGCAGGCCCGCCCGGCGCCGCACGTCGTCGCGGACTGGCGGAGCCGGGTCGGCATCGTGCTCCAGGGCACCGGCGAGTTCGACGAGCTGACCGTCGCCGAGGTGGTCCATCACTTCGCCGGTTTCTATCCCGCCGCCGACGACCCGGACAAGGTGATCGCGCGGGTCGGCCTGACCGGCAAGGCCGGTGCCCGTACGCACACCCTCTCCGGCGGCCAGAAGCGCCGTCTGGACGTGGCCCTGGGCATCATCGGCCGCCCCGAGCTGCTCTTCCTCGACGAGCCGACCACCGGCTTCGACCCGGAGGCCCGGCGCGAGTTCTGGGAGCTGATCCGGGACCTCTCCGCCGCCGGCACCACGATCGTGCTCACCACCCACTACCTGGACGAGGCCGAAACGCTCGCCGACCGGGTCGGCGTGATCGCCGGCGGCCGGGTGATCGAGGTGGGCACCCCGGACAGTCTGGGCAACCGGCGGGAGGCGCTGGCCACCGTCACCTGGCGTACGCCCGACGGGCTGCCCGAGAGCGCGCAGAGCGCGACGCCGACAGCGCTGGTGACGGAGCTGGCCGCGCGGTTCGGCGGTGAGGTGCCGGGGTTGACCGTCACCCGCCCCACCCTGGAAGACATCTACCTGCGGATGATCGGACACCGATGACCACCACGACGAAGCCGGCCACCCCGGTCGCCGCACCCAGCACCCGCCGGCTCGGGCCGGCCAGTCTCGCCCTGCGTCAGGGGCGGTTGGAGATTCGGCAGTTCCTGCGCAGCCGGGAGTCCGTGGTGTTCACCCTGGGCTTTCCGATCATCATGGTGCTGATCTTCGCCTCGATCTTCAGCGACGAGATCGCGCCCGGGGTGAGCTACACGCAGTACTTCATCACCGGGATGATCGCCACCGGCCTGCTGACCGTCAGCTTCCAGAACCTCGGCATCTGGATCCCGATCGAACGGGACCGGGGCGTGCTCAAGCGCTACCGGGGCACCCCGATGCCGAAGTGGGTCTGGTTCGCCGGCAAAGTGATCATGGTGCTGGTGACCGGGATGGTGATGACCGCCCTGCTGCTCGCCGTCTCGGTCACCCTGTTCGACCTGAACCTGCCCGCCACCGGGACCGCCTGGCTGACCTTCGGCTGGGTCAGCGCGCTGGGCATCACCGCCTGCACCCTCTGCGGCATCGCGATCTCGTCGCTGGCCCGTACCGCCCGCAGCGGCTCGGCCGTGGTCACCCCGGTGGCGCTGGTGCTCCAGTTCATCTCCGGGGTCTTCTTCGTCTTCACCAACCTGCCGACCTGGATGCAGCAGGTGGCGGCCCTCTTCCCACTCAAATGGATGTGCCAGGGACTGCGCGCGGTCTTCCTGCCGGAGAGCTTCGGCGCCCAGGAGCCGGGCGGCTCGTTCGAGCTCGCCCGGGTCGCCCTGGTCCTGGGCGCGTGGTGCGTCATCGGCCTGGTGCTCTGCCTCACCACCTTCCGCTGGACCACCCGCCGCGACGGCTGATGTGCAAGGAGGGGCCCCCTGTTAACGCCTCGTGTATAGGAGGGGCCCCCTATTAACAAGATCAGCGACTCGGGTGCAGGATCTTGTTAATAAGGGGCCCCTCCTTGCACCTCAGTAGGAGTAGAAGCCCTGGCCGGACTTGCGGCCCAGGTCGCCGGCGGCGGCCATGCGCTGGAGCAGCTCCGGCGGGAAGAACTTCTCGTCGGCGGTGTCGGTGTAGATGTTGCGGGTGGCGTTGAGCAGCACGTCCACGCCGGTCAGGTCGATGGTGGCGAGCGGGCCCATGGCGTGCCCGAAGCCGAGCTTGCAGGCGGTGTCCAGGTCCTCGGCGGAGATCACACCCGCCTCGACCAGCTTGACCGCCTCCATGGCCAGGGCACAGATCAGCCGGGTGGTGACGAAGCCGGCGATGTCCCGGTTGACCACCACCACCGTCTTGCCGATCTCCTCGGCGAACGACGTCGCCGCGGCCAGGGTGGCGTCGCTGGTCTTGTAGCCACGCACCAGCTCGCAGAGCTTCATCATCGGCACCGGCGAGAAGAAGTGGGTGCCCACGACGGCTTCGGGACGGTCGGTGACCGCCGCGATCTGGGTCACCGGGATAGCCGAGGTGTTGGTGGCCAGCACCGCGTCCGCCTTGCAGATCCGGTCCAGCGCCCGGAACACCTCGTGCTTGAGCTCCAGCCGCTCGAATACCGCCTCGACCACGATGTCCGCGTCGGCCGCCGCCTCCAGGTCGGTGGTCGGGGTGATCCGGTCGAGCGTCGCCTCGACGTCGTCCGGCGAGATCTTCCCCTTCTCGGCGAACTTCCCGAGCGACTTCCGGATGCCGTCCACGCCGCGCCGGACCGCCGCGTCGTCCAGGTCCCGCAGTGTCACCTGCCAGCCCGCCTGCGCCGCCACCTGGGCGATGCCCGAGCCCATCAGTCCGGCACCGACGACCGCGAGTCGACCCGCCATCTGCCTCTCCCTCGCTGCGATTGAGTGTCTCCCTGCACCCTAGTCGGCGAGCCTGAACGGAGGCTAAGGAGGCTACGGCGCTGGCACATCGGGCCGTGGCGGCGCTGCCGGAAGGCCGCTCGGCGCTGCCGGAAGGCCGCTCGGGGCCGTGGCGGCGCTGCCGGAAGGCCGGCTCAGATGGCCAGTTCCGGTTCCTCCGGGGCGGTGGCCCGTTCCACCTCGACGCCGAGCGCCCGCAGGTCGGCCACGAAGTCGGGATAGCCCCGGTCGACGTGGTGCACGTGGGACACCTCGGTGACCCCGTCCGCGCAGAGCCCGGCGATGATCAACCCGGCGCCGGCGCGGATGTCGGTGGCTCGTGCCGGCGCGCCGGAGAGACGGTCCCGGCCGCGTACCACCGCGTGATGCCCGTCGGTCTTGATGTCCGCACCCAACCGCATCATCTCGTTGGCGAACATGAACCGCCCGTCGAAGATGTTCTCGGTGATCAGGGAGGCCCCGTCGCTGAGCGCGGCGAGGCCGATCGCCATCGGCAGCAGGTCGGTGGCGAAACCCGGATAGGGCAACGTCACCACGTCGACGGCGCGCGGGCGGTCGTCCAGGCGTACCCGGAAGGCGTTCGCGCGGGTCTCCACCAGCGCGCCCGCAGCGACCAGCTTGTCCAGTGCGACCTCCAGGAACGCCGGGTCCACGCCGGTCACGGTGACGTCGCCGCGGGTCATCGCCGCGCCGAAGGCCCAGGTGCCCGCGACGATCCGGTCCCCCACCGTGGCGTGCCGGACCGGCTGCAACCGGGGTACGCCGACGATCGTGATGGTGGACGTGCCCTCACCATCGATGAGCGCACCCATCCGCTGGAGCATGGTGCAGATGTCCACGATCTCCGGCTCGCGGGCGGCGTTGTCGATCACGGTGGTGCCCTCGGCCAGCACCGCCGCCATGATCAGGTTCTCGGTCGCCCCGACGCTCGGGAAGTCGAGCGTGATCTCCGCGCCGTGCAGCCCGTCGGGCGCGGAGGCGATCACGAAACCGTGTTCGCCGGAGATGTCGGCGCCCATCCGGGTCAGACCGGAGACGTGCATGTCCAGGCCGCGCGAGCCGATCGCGTCGCCGCCCGGGTGAGCCACCCGCACGTACCCCCGCCGGGCCAGCAGCGGACCGAGCACACAGATCGACGCGCGCAGCCGGCGTACCAGGTCGTAGTCGGCTTCCACCCCCGGCTGCTCGGGTACGTCGATGGTGACCGAACGGGAGCGGGCCACCCCGCCACCGGCGACCATCGGATCGACCGGGTCGTCCGCGTCGAACCGTACGCCGCAGCCGAGCCGACGCAGCACCTCGCCCATGATGGCGATGTCGGTTATCCGCGGCACGTTGGTGATCACGCTCCGGCCCGGGGCGAGCAGCGCGGCGGCCATCAGCTTCAACGCCGAGTTCTTCGCGCCCACCACGTGCACGGTGCCGGCGAGCCGGGCCTTACCCGAGACCCGGATGACGTCGACGTCGGATATCGCCGCGTCACCCGCGTCGCCCGGTCCGACCCCCGGGGAGCAGCCCGGCCCTCCCGGTCGAGCCGGAATGGTCAGGTCAGGTATCCGTAGGCTGTGCGTCATGGCCGTTCACCTCACGCGCATCTACACCAGGGCCGGCGACGCCGGCACGACCAGGCTGAGCAACAACGAGCAGGTGCCGAAGACCGACCCGCGGATCGTGGCGTACGCCGACGTCGACGAGTGCAACGCCGCGATCGGCGTGGCACTCGCGCTGGGCCAACTCGGCGACGATCTGCGGACGATGCTCGGCCTGATACAGAACGACCTGTTCGACGTCGGGGCCGACCTGTCCACCCCGGTCGAGCCGGACCCTAAATACCCGCCGCTGCGGGTGACCGAGGGGTACGTCGAGCGTCTTGAGGGCTGGTGCGACGAGTACAACGGGCGCCTGAGCACGCTCGACTCCTTCATCCTCCCCGGCGGCACCGCGGGCGCGGCACTGCTGCACGCGGCGCGGACGATCGCCCGGCGCGCCGAGCGGTCGGCATGGGCGCTCGTCGCACACGACCCCGACCGGACCAGCAACCTCCCGGCAAAGTATCTCAACCGGCTCTCGGATCTGCTCTTTATCCTGTCAAGGACGGCAAATCCGGACGGAGATGTGCTATGGGTGCCGGGCGGAGGCCGGTGACTGTCGGTGCGCTGCACCACGTGGAGCTGTGGGTACCCGACCTGGACGCGGCAATGCGTAGCTGGGGTTGGCTCCTCGGCGAATTGAACTGGACGCCCTTCCAGGAGTGGCCGGCTGGCCGCTCCTGGCGACTCGGCCCGACCTACCTGGTGTTCGAGGAGTCACCGGCGCTCTCCGGTCGGCACCACGACCGGCTCTCCCCCGGTCTCAACCACCTGGCCTTCCACGCCGGCCCACCCGCCGCCGTGGACCGACTCGTCGATCAGGCTCCCGCGTACGGCTGGGAACTCCTCTTTCCCGACCGCCACCCGTACGCCGGCGGTCCCGACACCTACGCCGCCTACCTAACCGACCCCCACGGCTACGAAGTGGAACTAACAGCCCACCC
>NZ_POTX01000093.1 GCF_003236305.1 Micromonospora endophytica
CCCTCCCCCCCCCCGCCCGCCGCGTCGATCTAGGGCAGAATGTCGCTAGTCGATCTCCATCGACGACGATCGCCCCTAGATCGACGTGTGGGCGGTCAGGTGCGGGCGAGGAGTTCGGCAATCTGGGCGGTGTTGAGGGCGGCGCCTTTGCGGAGGTTGTCGCCGGTGACGAAGAAGTCGAGCGCGCGGGGGTCGTCGAGGGCGCGGCGGATCCGGCCGACCCAGGACGGATCGGTGCCGACGGCGTCGATGGGCATCGGGAACTCACCGGCCGCCGGGTCGTCGACCACTATCACCCCGGGAGCGTTGCGCAGCACCGCCCGGGCCCCGTCGACGTCGATCTCGGTGCCGAAGACGGCGTGCACCGCGACCGAGTGTCCGGTCAACACCGGCACCCGTACGCAGGTGGCGGAGACCTTGAGGTCGGGCATCCCGAGGATCTTGCGCGACTCGTCGCGCAGCTTCATCTCCTCGCCCGACCAGCCGCTGTCGGCCAGCGAGCCGGCCCACGGCACCACGTTGAGCGCCAGGGGAGCGGGAAACGGGCCGAGGTCGTCGCCGACCGCCTGCCGCACGTCACCGGCGCGCGAGCCGAGCATCCGGTCGCCGGCCACCTTGGTCAGCTGGTTGTGCAGGGTCTCCGCGCCTACCTGACCCGCTCCGGTGGCGGCCTGGTAGGAGGCGAGCACCAACTCGCGCAGGCCGTACTCGTAGTGCAGCGGAGCCACCGCGATGATCATCGCGAGGGTGGTGCAGTTCGCGCTGGCGACGATGCCGCGCGGGCGGTGGCGTACCTGCTCGGGGTTGATCTCCGGCACCACCAGCGGGACGTCCGGGTCCATCCGGAAGGCGCCGGAGTTGTCCACCACGACCGCGCCGCGCCGCACCGCGACCGGTGCCCAGCGCTCGGCCACCTCGTCCGGTACGTCGAACATGGCCACGTCCACCCCGTCGAGGGCTTCCTCGGTCAGCGCCTGGACGGTCAGCTCCTCGCCCCGGCACCGCACCTTCCGCCCCACTGACCGCTCGGAGGCCAGCAGGCGGATCTCGCCCCAGACGTTGCGGCGTCCGGTGAGCAGCTCACACATCACCGCCCCGACGGCTCCCGTCGCCCCGACCACGGCCAGGGTGGGCAGCCTGGCCACCTGGGCTACCGCCCGGTTCCCGCGTACACCACGGCTTCGGTGTCACCGCCGAGCTCGAACGCCTCGTGGATGGCGCGGACCGCCGCGTCGAGGTCGGAGTCCCGGCAGACCACGGAGACCCGGATCTCGGAGGTGGAGATCATTTCGATGTTCACGCCGGCCTGGCCCAGCGCCGCGAAGAAGCCGGCGGCCACCCCGGGGTGCGAGCGCATCCCGGCACCGATCAGCGAGACCTTGCCGACGTGGTCGTCGTAGAGCAGGCCCTTGAAGTTGACCGACTCCTGGATCTTGCTGAGCGCGCTCATCGCGGTAGGGCCGTCGGTCTTCGGCAGGGTGAAGGAGATGTCCGTGCGGCCGGTGCCCTCGGTGGAGACGTTCTGCACGATCATGTCGATGTTGATCTCGGCACCGGCGACGGTGTCGAAGATGCTCGCCGCGGCACCCGGCTCGTCAGGCACCCCGACGATGGTGATCTTGGCCTCGCTGCGGTCGTGGGCCACTCCGGTGATCAGCGCCTGCTCCACAGGAAGTTCCTCCATCGATCCGGTGACCATGGTGCCGGTGTTTGTCGAGTATGACGAACGGACGTGGATCGGCAGCCCCGCCCGGCGGGCGTACTCCACGCTGCGCAGGTGCAACACCTTCGCGCCGCAGGCGGCCAGCTCCAGCATCTCCTCGTAGGTGATCTGCTTGATGTGCCTGGCGTTCGGGACGATCCGCGGGTCGGCGGTGAACACGCCGTCGACGTCGGTGTAGATCTCGCAGACGTCCGCGTGCAGCGCGGCGGCCAACGCCACGGCGGTGGTGTCGGAGCCGCCCCGGCCCAGCGTGGTGACGTCCTTGGTGTCCTGCGAGACGCCCTGGAAGCCCGCCACGATGACCACGGCGCCCTCGTCCAGCGCGCCCTTGAGCCGCCCCGGGGTGACGTCGATGATCCGGGCCCGACCGTGCACCGAGGTGGTGATCACCCCGGCCTGGGAGCCGGTGAAGGAACGTGCTTCGTACCCCAGGTTGTGGATTGCCATGGCGAGCAGCGCCATGGAGATCCGCTCCCCGGCGGTGAGCAGCATGTCCAGCTCCCGGCCGGGAGGTAGCGGGCTGACCTGGTTGGCCAGGTCGAGCAGTTCGTCGGTGGTGTCGCCCATCGCGGAGACCACGACGACCACGTCGTCGCCGGCCTTGCGGGCATCGACGATCCGCTCGGCCACCCGCTTGATGCGCTCGGCGTTGGCGACGGAGGATCCGCCGTACTTCTGCACCACGAGTGCCACGACGGCGCACTCCCTCCCGGTTGCCCTGAGCCTGCCGACGCCGCCGGCACCAGGCTGAGCGTGCCGACGCCGCCGGCACCGTGGCCGGCGGCGCGGGTCGGACGACCTCAGGGTATCGGGCCGGTCTGACCGCCGGGTCAGGTGATCCCACGATCCGGCCCGGCAAACCCGTGAGGCAGGGCACCTCTTAGCCCACCCAAACCGCCCAGGTGCTACCCGACACGCCGGAAACGCCGCCCTTCCCGGGGGTGTCCGCAAGCGGGCCGGAACGCCGAGAATGGCCGGGTGTACGCGCACCGTCCCGCCCAGCGCCGGCCCGTCCCGCTCGCGCTCGTGCTCGCCCTGACCCTCCTGTTCACCGGCTGCTCCGCCGACCCGCCCGCCGATCCGCCGCCGCCGAGCACCGCGCCCCGGCCGGTGGGGATGGACGCCGCCCGCGACGAGTTGGCCGCGCTCGCCGCCGCCGCCCAGGATCGGCACCTGGTCGCCCGCTACACCTGGCGGGTCGACGGGGCCGGGGATCGCCTCATCGTGGTGACCAGTGCAAACGACGGCAGTTGGCGGGTGGACGTGCCCGGCGGCGCCCACGGCGGCGCGGTCGACATCTCACTCGCCGCCAGCGCGGACGGGCTGTTCCAGTGCGCGTTGCCCTCGCCCAGCCGGCCCGAGCCGGCGAGCTGCGTACGCCTCGGGGAGCGGGACGACACGCTGCCCCGCCGGCTCGATCCCCGGGTGCAGCACCCCTTCACCGACTGGCTGGACGTGTTGACCGACAGGCGTGCCCCGCTCTCGGTCTCGCCCGCCGCGGCACCGGCCGAGGCGACCGGCTCGTGTTACTCGGTGGAGACCACGGAGGCGTCCATCAACCCCCCGCTGGACGTGGGGATCTACTGCTTCGACGCCGACGGCACCCCGACCGCGGTGCGCGTGGCGTTCGGCACGCTGACGCTCGCCGCGCCGCCCGAGCCCGCCCCGGCCACTGTGCAGTTGGCCGGGCCGGTGGTCGAGGCGGAGCCGCTGGAGATGGCGGCACCGCCCGTCGACCCGGCCGCTCCGCCGTCGTCGCCCGTCGACCCGGCCGCCCCGCCGTCGTCGCCGGTCGACGGCGTTCCCGGCGGCACCGCGTCGAGCAGCGGAACGCCCTGACCGGTGCCGGGTTACGGGTGTCGTTGCCCACATGCAGCACACCCCCATTGGCTGGCAAATCGCCCATACGGGACGCTTTGCGCATGACGGACCTCACCTCGCTGCTCGCCTTCCGCTGGAGCCCTCGCTCCTTCGACTCGCAGGCGGGCATCACCCGGGCCGAGGCGGCGACGCTGCTGGAGGCGGCCCGGTGGGCGCCCTCGGCCGGCAACCGGCAGCCGTGGCGGTTCGCGCTCGGGCACCGCGACGACGAGACCTTCAAACGGCTCCTGGTCAACCTGACCCCGGCAGACCAGCGCTGGGCCGGCCGGGCCAGCGCGCTGCTGCTCGGTGCCCACCTGCGGACCGGCCACCCGTTCGCCGCGTACGACCTGGGCCAGGCGGTGGCCCACCTGACCGTGCAGGCCACCGCGCTCGGCCTGCACGTACGCCAGGTGACCCAGCTCGATCACGCCGGCCTGGCCGCCGACCTCGACCTGCCCGACGGCCTGCGACCGTACGTGGTGGTGGCGGTCGGGCAGCTGGCTGATCCGCTGAGCCTTCCCACCGACCTGGTCGCCGAGGAGCTGGCGTTACGCCACCGGCTCCCCCTGACCGAACTGGTGTTGAGCTGCGCAGACGTGAGGCAGTGACCGAGTTTCGTCTCAAAGTCCGGGCCCGGCTTCCCAGAACCCGTCCCATCACGTAGTGTCACTCTGTCATGTGGCAGGCGCACCTTCTCCTTGGTCGCCGCGACGGGGCCTGACGGCCGGCACCTCGTCGCGGAGTTGAACCGCGCCGCCAGCACTGTTCCGGATCTTTCCGCTCGGCACTCTTTGCCGACGCCCACTTGCTGACACATGACCCAGGAGAAGTCCGCCATGGCTCACCCAGCCGGCACCACCGACGTTGACTCCGACGCCATCGCCCGGCAACGCCCCAGCCGGATGCCGTACCGCCGCTACCAGCCGTACCAGCAGCAGTTCCGGATCGACCTGCCGGACCGGCGGTGGCCGGGTCGCACGGTCGAGACCGCACCCCGCTGGTGCGCCGTCGACCTGCGCGACGGCAACCAGGCACTCATCGACCCGATGTCGCCGGAGCGCAAGCGCCGGATGTTCCAGCTCCTGGTCCAGATGGGCTACAAGGAGATCGAGGTCGGCTTCCCGTCGGCCAGCCAGACCGACTTCGACTTCGTCCGGCAGCTCATCGAGCAGGATCTGATCCCCGAGGACGTCACGATCCAGGTGCTGACCCAGTGCCGGGAGCACCTGATCGACCGGACCTTCGAGTCACTGCGCGGGGCACGGCGGGCCATCGTGCACTTCTACAACTCCACCTCGACGCTTCAGCGCCGGGTGGTGTTCGGGCTGGACCGCGACGGCATCACCGACATCGCCACCACCGGCGCCCGGCTCTGCCAGAAGTACGCCGAGATCCACACCCCGGACACCGAGATCTACTACGAGTACTCCCCCGAGTCGTACACCGGCACCGAACTGGAGTACGCGCTGGAGGTCTGCGCGAAGGTCATCGAGGTGATCGACCCGACGCCGGACCGCAAGCTGATCATCAACCTGCCGGCCACCGTCGAGATGGCCACGCCGAACGTGTACGCCGACTCGATCGAGTGGATGCACCGGCACCTGCCCCGCCGCGAGAGCCTGGTGCTGAGCCTGCACCCGCACAACGACCGGGGCACCGGGGTGGCCGCCGCCGAACTGGGCCTGCTGGCCGGCGCGGACCGGATCGAGGGCTGCCTGTTCGGCAACGGCGAGCGCACCGGCAACGTCGACCTGGTGACGCTGGGACTGAACCTGTTCTCCCAGGGCATCGACCCGATGATCGACTTTTCCGACATCGACGAGATCAAGCGGGCCGTCGAGTACTGCAACCAACTGCCCGTGCACGAGCGCCACCCGTACGCCGGTGACCTGGTCTACACCGCCTTCTCCGGTTCCCACCAGGACGCCATCAACAAGGGCTTCACCGCGCTGGAGGCCGACGCGGCAGCAGCCGGCGTACCGGTCGACGAGTTCGACTGGGCGGTGCCCTACCTGCCGATCGACCCGAAGGACCTGGGCCGCAGCTACGAGGCGGTGATCCGGGTCAACTCGCAGTCCGGCAAGGGCGGCGTCGCGTACATCATGAAGACCGAACACCAGCTCGACCTTCCCCGCCGGCTCCAGATCGAGTTCTCCGGGGTGGTCCAGCAGGTCACCGACCACGACGGCGGCGAGGTCGACCCAGCCACCATGTGGCAGATCTTCGCCCGGCAGTACCTCCTCGACCATCAGGCCGACCCGGCGGTCACGCTGGCCGAGTACGTCATCGGCAGCGCCGACGGCAAGGTCGAGATCACCGCCCAGGTCGGTGTGGACGGCCAGGCCCGTTCGGTGAACGCGATAGGCAACGGCCCGATCGACGCGTACGTCAACGCGCTCGCCTCGGCCGGCGTCAGCGTCCGCGTGCTCGACTACCACGAGCACGCGCTCTCCTCCGGCGGCGACGCCCAGGCCGCCGCGTACGTCGAGTGCCAGGTCGGCGACCGTACGGTCTGGGGTGTCGGCATGGACGCGAACATCGTCACCGCCTCGGTCAAGGCGGTCACCAGCGCCATCAACCGCGCTGCGAATTAAGAAGCTGCGGGGTAAGGAGGGGCCCCCTTTTAACGCCTCGTGTAGAGGAGGGGCCCCCTATTAACAGTCGACTGTTAATAGGGGGCCCCTCCTTGCAACCGGGCGGTGCACGAGCAGGGCGGCGATCGCCGCGCCCGCCAGCAGCAGGCCGGCACACCAGAGCAGCGCACCCCGGTACGCGCCGGTCAGCTCGGCTCGTTGCTCGTACCCGGTGCCGGAGAGCCCGACCAGCAGCGGCAGGGCGGCTACCGCGAGCAGGCTGCCGACCCGGGAGGCGGCGTTGTTGAAGCCGCTCGCCACCCCGGCGAAGCGGTCGGCGACGGCGGCCAGCACCGAGGCGGTCAGTGGCGCCACCACCATTGTCAGGCCGGCGCCGAAGAGCACCACGCCGGGAAGCACATGGGTCCAGTACGACGCGCCCGGTCCCAGCTCGCGCAGCAGCAGCAGGCCGGCGGCGGCCAGCACCGGCCCGACGCTCAACAGCAGCCGTGGCCCGATCTTCGCCGACAGCGCCCCGGCGCCGGGTGAGCCGACCAGCAGCAGCACGGTCATCGGCAGCAGGGCCAGGCCGGTGCTCAACGCCGACCAGCCGACCACATTCTGGAGGTAGACGGCGAAGAAGAAGGTGAATCCACCGAGCGCGGCGTAGACCAGCACGGTGAAGAGGTTCAACATCGAGAAAAGGTGGCTACCGAACAGCCCGGTGGGCAGCATCGCGGTCTCGCCACGGCGTCGCTCCACCACCATGAACACCACCGCGGCGAGCACCGCGACCACGGCCGCCACAGCGACCGTCGGCGAGCGCAGGCCCCGGCCCGGGGCTTCGACCAGGGCGTACGTGACACCGGCAAGCGTGAGCGCACCGAGCAGCGCGCCGGCCACGTCGAAACGACGCCCCGCCCCTCGGGTACGGGTCGCGCTCTCGTCCCGGCTCTCCGGCACCCAGCGCACCGTCGCCAGCAGCACCAGCACGGCCAGCGGCACGTTCAGGAAGAAGATCCACCGCCAGGAGAGGGCGTCGATCAACCAGCCACCGACGAACGGCCCGAGCGCGGTGGAGACGCCGGAGAGGCCCGACCAGGCCCCGATCGCCTTCCCGCGCTCGTCGGGGGCGAAGCTGGATTGCAGCAGCGACAGCGAGCCCGGGGTGAGCAACGCGCCGCCGACACCCTGGAGGAAACGCGCGGCCACCAACCAGTCGGTACGCAGCGCCAGCCCGCAGAGCACCGAGGCGACGGTGAACCAGACCACCCCGATCAGGAAGACCCGCCGCCGCCCGAACCGGTCACCGAGGGCCCCGCCGAGCAGGACGAACGCCGCGAGGGTGAGCAGATAGCCGTTGACTGTCCACTGTAGGCCGGCAACGGAGGCGCCGAGGTCGGCACCGAGCCGGGGCAGTGCCACGTTCACCACCGTGCTGTCCAGGAAGACCATGCCGGAGGCGAGGACGGCGGCGGTGAGCGTGCCCCGGCCTGCGGCGGTTCCCATCCGGACGGCGGACCCTGGTTGCGGCATGACATCCAATCTGCCCTGCGCCAGGTGCCAGACACCGCGAAACGCCGAAACGTCGCCCGGGTACTGTGCGGGATCGGCGCTAGCCCGCAAGCTGGAGAGGTGTCGTCTGTGCGTACCAGATCAGGACCCTACGCCGTGGGGGCGCTCGCGCTCGTCGCGGCGCTGACCTTCGGTGTGGCCGGTTGCGTCGCGTTGGAGGAGCCGGAGGTGTCGCCGAGCAGCGACGGCGGCTCCGCCACCCAGATGCTCTCCCAGCTCACCGTCGCCGAGGCCGGCTCGATGCGCGGCTACAGCCGCAGTCGTTTCCCGCACTGGCGCAAGACCGGCCAGAACTGCGACGTCCGGGACACGGTGTTGGAACGCGACGGCAAGGACATCAAGCACTCCGGCTGCAACGTGGTGGGGGGTCGCTGGGAGAGCGTGTACGACGGGCGCAGCTTCACCGAGCCGTCCAGCGTGGACATCGACCACATGGTGCCACTCGCCAACGCCTGGCGCTCCGGCGCCGACGAGTGGGACGACGAGAAGCGTGGCGATTTCGCCAATGACCTGGACCGTCCGCAGCTCTTCGCGGTTTCGGCGTCCTCCAACCGGTCAAAGGGTGACCAGGATCCGTCCCAGTGGAAACCGCCAAACCAGTCATACTGGTGCCAGTATGCCGGTGACTGGGTGGCGGTGAAGCATCACTGGAAGTTGACGATCACCAGTGCCGAGAAGGCCACGCTGGCCGACATGTTGGAGGGCTGCACATGGGAGAGCAAGCCGTAACCGGAGCTGGCGACACCCCGGCCCCCGAGCGGACGCCGGACTCCGCTGGAGAGGATGCCGCGGCGGGGACCGGCAGCCCGTCCCCCGGCCCGACCACGGCCGGGATGACCGCGGACGGCGCCGCCGCCAGTGAGGTGGAGGTCCCGGGGGCCGGGATGACCGCCGACGCCGGGGGTGCCACCGGGCCGCAGAGCCGGACCACCGACATCGTGCCGGGGCCGGGCGGGGTGATGACCGACGAGGTCGGCGTGGTGACCGGCGAGCTGACGCTCCGCACCGAGTTCGCCGACGGCCAGGTCACCCTGCACGTGCAGTACAAGGACGCGGACGAGTGGTACGTCGTCACCGGCGGCAAGGCACCGCTGGCTGACGCCGCCGGGCTGGACGCGGTGCACAGCATCGCTGTCGGCCTGCTGAACCGCCCCGAGGGCTGAGCCCTTACACGAAGGAGCCGGGTTCGCTGGGGGCGGATACGACGTCGGGCTCCTCGCCCTCGCCCTCCGGCCGGACGATCTGCACCTGCACCTGGTGCGGGCGCAACTCGCCGCTGGCGATCTGCTCGGCGAAGTGGCAGGCGACCCGACTCTCGCCGACCTCCCGCAGGACCGGCCGTTCGTCGGCGCAGCGGGTCGGCTGCGCCCACGGGCACCGGGTGTGGAAGCGGCAGCCCGACGGCGGGTTGGCCGGCGAGGGCAGGTCACCGGCGAGCAGGATCCGCTCCCGGCGATCCTCCACGTCGGGGTCCGGCACCGGCACCGCCGACATCAACGCCCGGGTGTACGGGTGCAGCGGCTCGGTGTAGAGCCTGTCGCTCGGCGCCTCCTCGACAAGTCCGCCCAGGTACATCACGCCGACGATGTCGGAGATGTGCCGCACCACCGCCAGGTCGTGCGCGATCACCAGGTAGGTCAGGCCGAGGCTGTCCTGGAGTTCGTCCAGCAGGTTGATCACCTGGGCCTGGATCGACACGTCCAGGGCGGAGACCGGTTCGTCGGCGACGATCAGTTCGGGCCCCAGCACCAGCGCCCGGGCGATGCCGATGCGCTGCCGCTGGCCGCCGGAGAACTCGTGCGGATAGCGGGACAGCGCCCAGCGGGGCAGACCGACCTTGTCCAGCGTCTCGGCGATGATCTTCCGGCGTTCGTCCCGGTTGCCGCCGATGCCGTGCGTGTGCAGGCCCTCGGTGAGGATCGACTCGACGTTCTGCCTCGGGTCGAGGCTGGACATCGGATCCTGGAAGATCATTTGCATCCGTCTGCGCATCGCGCGCAGCTTGCCCGCCGGCAGCGTGGTCAGCTCCACGCCGTCGAAGTTCACCTCACCTGTGGTGGGCGGGGTGAGCTGGAGCAGCGCCCGCCCGAGCGTGGACTTGCCGCAGCCCGACTCGCCCACCAGTCCGTACGTCTGGCCACGCGGGATGCGCAGGTCCACGCCGTCGACCGCCTTGACGTGGCCGATCGTACGGTCGAAGAGCACGCCCCGCTTGATCGGAAAGTGCACCTTCAGGTCCCGTACCTCGACGAGGACATCGGTTCCGGTCACGGGGTCTCCTCCTCGCTGGGGGCGGGGCCCAGGCCCGGCACGGCCGGTGCGTCGCCGGGTACCGCCTGCGCGGGCACCGTGCCCGGCTCTGCCTCTCCCGGCACCGTCTCGCGGATCTCCTCGGTGGGCCGCAGGCCCGGCACCGGGGCCGGGTTGACGCAGCGGTAGCTGCGGCCGTCGTGGGCGAGCACCAGTTGTGGCGGTTCACCCACGCAGGCGTCGACCCGGCGGGTGCAGCGCGGCGCGAAGGCACAGCCGTCCGGCCACGGCAGCAGGTCCCGTACCGAGCCGGGGATGGGGTTGAGTCGCTCGCCGCGCCCGGCGTCCAGGCGCGGCACCGAGCCGAGCAACCCCACGGTGTACGGGTGCCTCGGCTCCCGGAACAGCGGACGTCGCCGGGCCGTCTCCACCACCCGGCCGCCGTAGAGCACGTTTATCGAGTCACACATGCCGGCCACCACACCGAGGTCATGCGTGATCATCACCAGCGCGGTGCCGGAGTCGCGGACCAGATCCTTCAACAGTTCCAGGATCTGCGCCTGGATGGTGACGTCCAACGCGGTGGTCGGTTCGTCGGCGATCAGCAGCCGGGGCTGGCAGGCCACCGCCATGGCGATCAGGGCGCGCTGACGCATTCCGCCGGAGAGCTGGTGCGGGTATTCCTTCAGCCGGCGCTTCGGGTCGGGGATGCCGACCCGGTCGAGCAGCTGGGCCGCCTCCTTCGCCGCCGCGTCGCCCCGCATGCCCCGGTGCCGGGTCAGCACCTCGGTCACCTGGAGCCCGATCGGGATGACCGGATTGAGCGACGACAGCGGATCCTGGAAGATCATCGCGATGTCCCGGCCCCGGATGTCCCGCCGCGACCGGTCGTCGAGCTGGAGCAGGTCGCTGCCGTCGAAGACGGCCTTGCCGCCGACCCGCAGGCCGGGCTGCTTCGGCAGCAGCCCCATGATCGCCAGCGAGGTCACTGACTTGCCGCAACCCGACTCGCCGACCAGACCCACCACCTCGCCGGCGTCCACCGAGAACGAGACCCCGTCGACAGCGCGTACGGCACGCTGACCGCGCCGGGCGAAGGTGACGGAGAGGTCATCCACTTCGAGTAGTGCCATTGCCGACCTACTTCCGCAGCTTCGGGTCGAGGGCCTCGCGCATCGCCTCGCCGAGCAGCGTGAAGCCCAACGCGGTGATGATGATCGCGACCGCCGGGTAGATCGCCAGCGCCGGCCGGATGCCGAGCCACGGTTGCGCGTCGGCGAGCATCACGCCCCACTCGGGTACGGCCGAGTCCGGGTTGCCCAGACCGAGGTACGACAGCGCGGCGGCCTCGATGATCGCGGTGGCCAGCGTGAGCGTGGCCTGCACGATGACCGGGGCGAGCGAGTTCGGCAGCACGTGGGTCAGCGCGATCTTCGACTTGCGTACGCCGAGTGAGGTGGCCGCCAGCACGTAGTCACTGTGCGACTGGACGATCATCGAGCCGCGCAGCAGTCGGGCGAAGACCGGCACCGAGACCATACCGACCGCGATCATCACGGTGGTGAGGCTCGGCCCGAGCAGCGCCGCGATGCTCACCGCGAGCAGCAGGCTGGGCATCGCCAGCAGCATGTCGATGAAGCGCATCAGGGTGGCGTCCACCCAGCGGCCCCACCGGCCGCCGAGGCCGGCGGCGGCACCGGCGAGGCCGCCGATCAGCGCGCCGATGCTGAGACCGATCAGGGTGGACACCACGCCGACGAGCAGCGTCTGCCGGGCGCCGACGACCATCCGGCTGAAGACGTCCCGGCCCTGGTGGTCGTAGCCGAGCCAGTGTTCGGCGGAGTGCCCGGGGATCAGGCCCTGCCCGACCCGCACGACGCCCTCGCGGATGCCCATGGTGTCCGTCGGGCCGTACGGCACGAAGAACGGTCCGACAACGGCGACCAGCACGAAGATGGTCAGGATGACGGCGCCGACGATGGCGGCGGGGTTGCGCCGGAGGCGGCGGAAGGCGTCCTGCCAGAGGCTGACGCCGCGCTCCTCCTCGCGGGCGGCGAGTTCGGCGAGGCGGTCGATCTTCTCGCGCTTCTTCCCGCTGATGATCGTCATCGGACCCTCACCCTCGGGTCGATCAGGCTGTAGGAGAGGTCCACGATCAGGTTCACCAGCACGTAGACCACCGCAATGATCATGATGAAGCCCATCAGGACGGGGTAGTCACGCTGGCTGATGGAGTCGGCGAGGAAGGCGCCGATCCCGCTGAACGCGAAGACGGTCTCGGTGAGCACGGCGCCGGAGAGCAGGCCACCGGTGAGCAGGCCGATCGAGGTGGCCACCGGGAGCATCGCGTTGCGCAGCACGTGCCGGCGGCGGACCACGTTCTCGGTCAGGCCCTTGGCCTCGGCGGTACGCACGAAGTCCTCGTTGAGCACCTCCAGCACGCTGGCCCGGGTGATCCGGACGATGATCGCCAGCGGGATGCTGGCCAGCGCCAGACCGGGCAGGACGAGATGCCAGAGCGCGTCGGCCGCGGCGTCCCACTCCCGGGTCATCAGTCCGTCCAGAACGAAGAAGTTGGTGATCCGGGTGGCGCCGATCGTCGGGTCCTGCCGGCCGCTGGACGGGAACCAGCCCAGGTTCTCCGAGAAGATCGCCTTGAGGATGTACGCCAGGAAGAAGACCGGGATGCAGATGCCGATCAGCGAACCGCCGACCGAGAGGTGGTCCAGGAGCCGGCCGCGACGGCGGGCGGCGAGGTAGCCGAGCGGGATGCCGATGCCGATCGCGATCACCATCGCGGTGATGGTCAACTCGACGGTGCCGGGGAAGCGCTGGAGGAACTCGGTGGTCACCTCGCGCTTCGTCGAGATGGAGGTGCCCAGGTCGAGCCGGATCAACCGCCGGACGAACCGGCCGTACTGGATCAGGATCGGCTCGTCGAGGCCGAGATTCTGGCGGATGGCGGCCCGCATCTCGGGCGTACCGCGCTCACCGAGGATGGCGGTCTCGGGGCCGCCGGGCAGCCGCCGGAGCCAGATGAACAGCAGGAGGGAGAGCCCGAACAGCGTGGGTATCAGCTGGAGCAGGCGTCTGACGATGAACCGGATCACGGCGGCCTCGAGGGTGTGCAGGGGATCGCGGGCGGACGCTGTGGGTAACAGCGTCCGCCCGCGGTCGGTGCGTCAGATCAGGACTTGAACTCGGCGGTCGAGAACCGCTCGTCGGTGAGCGGGCTGGCCTTGACCCCGGTCACGTCCTTGCCGAACACGATGGCCGGCGGCGAGTGCGAGATCGGCACACCGGGCAGGAAGTTCATGATGTCGGCGTTCAGTTCCTTGTAGAGCGCCACCCGGGCCGCCTGGTCCGCGGTGCTGTCCGCCTGCTTGAACTTCTCGAACAGCGCGGGGTTGTTGAAGCCCCACTCGTCCTTCTGCCGGTCGAAGAAGGTGCCGATGAAGTTGTAGCCGTCGCCGTAGTCGCCGGTCCACCCGAGGAAGTGCAGGTCGTGCTTGTTACCGGAGGTGGTGGCGTTGAGGTAGTCCGGGCTCCACTTCAGCGGAATCGGCTCGATCTTGATGCCGACCGCCTGGAGGTCCGCCGAGATCAGCTCGAACAGGTCCTTCGGGTTCGGCATGTACGGCCGGGTGACCTCGGTCGGGTAGTGGAACCGCAGGGTCAGGTTCGAGGCACCCGCCTCGGCCAGCAACGCCTTGGCCTTCTCGACGTCGTAGTCGTACTTGGTGACGTCGCCGTTCCAGCCCTCGACGGTCTCCGGGAAGAAGTTCACCGCGACCTGGGCGCCCGGGGGCAGCTTCGAGTCGACGAGGGCCTGGCGGTTGATCGCGTGGGCCAGCGCCTGCCGGACCTTGAGGTCGGCCAGCTTCGGGTTCCCCTTCTGGTTGATCGCCAGGTAGAGGATGTTGAACGCCGGGCGGGTCAGGACGTTGAAGCCCTCACCCTTGAGCGGCTCGACGTCGGCCGGGCCGACCAGGTCGTACCCCTGGATGCCGCCGGAACGCAGCTCCTGCTTACGGGCGTTCTCGTCCGAGATGGTCTTGAAGATCAGGCTCTTCAGCTTGGCCTTCTCGCCCCAGTAGTCCTCGTTGCGCTCCAGGGTGAGCGTCTTGTTCGGCACGTCCCAGGACTTGAACTTGAACGGGCCGGTGCCGGTCGGGTGCTCGGTCGCGTACGCCGGGTACTTGATGTCGTCCGCGCTACCGCTGACGTTGCTGGCGTCGTAGTCCTGCAGCGCCTTCGGGCTGTGGATGGAGAACGACGGCAGCATCAGAGCGGCCGGGATCTTGCTGGAGACCCGGGTGAACGCCAGCGCGACGGTGGTCGGGTCGCTGGCGGTGCAGGACTTGAAGAGGCTGTCCGGCAGGGTGTCGTCCTCATTGGCGGCGAAGCCACCCATGACGTCCTGCCAGTACGCCGTCACGTCCGGGCTCTGCATCAGACCCTTGGCGTTGTACCAACGGTCGAAGTTGGCGCAGACGGCCTCAGCGTTGAAGTCGGTGCCGTCGTGGAACTTCACGCCGGAACGCAGCTTGAACGTCCAGGTCGTACCGGCGGCGTCCGGCTCCCAGGACTCGGCGAGGCCGGGGCTGACCTTGGTGCCACCCTCCTCGGGGCGAACCAGGGTCTCGAACACCTGACGAGCCACACGCAGCGACTCACCGTCGCTGGCGAAGCTGGGGTCGAGCACCTTCGGGTCTCCGGCAACGCCGAAGACCAGGGTGTCCTTGTTACTACCGCCGGAACCTTCGCGGTCGCTCTCGGCACAGCCTGCTACCGCGAGGGCCGCGGCCGCCACGGCCGCGATAGCGACCTTCGGCCTGGATGCACGCATGGGTGCTTCACCTCGTCCTAGGGGGTACGGACAACGTGGTGACAGGGTCACCGATGGCGGTGACCTTAGCTCCCGTTAGGACCGGGCGGAAACGGCACGGAGAGCTCTTGGTACCGGATCGTGTCCTAAGCGACCGACCCACGTAACACGGTCCCACGGGCTACCGGGCAAAACTGGACCAACAGCCCCTAACAATCGATATCATTCTGTTACGTCGACTGAAGCCGCCATCGTGTCGCTGTCATACCTCTCGCCGGCCACCGGGAGTCCCGACTCAGGGCGTGGGTGGGGCCGGACAGTCGGGCAGGCGTACCACCTCGAAGCCGGCTGCGGCCTCCCCCAGGGCACGGAAGTCGAGCCGGTGACACAGCCGCAGGATGCTCTTCGGCCACGGACCGTATCCTTCGGACGACTCGACGACCACAGACAGCTCCGGCTTCCGGTGGATCTCCCATACGTCCACCTGCTGCTCGGCGGCGAGGGTGCGCAACCGGTCGTCGGACGTCGCCGCCCCGGCGGCGACCACCGCCTCGGCGTAGCTGCCGGCCCGTCGATCGAGTTCCGCCGCCGCCGACGTCTCGCCACGATCGCGCGCCTCGCGCTGCTCTCGTAGCTTCCCCGCGACGCACCACCAACCAGCCAGCACCGCAACGACCACCAGGGCAGCCAACAGCGACGGCGTCCAGGGCCGGCGCTCCCGTTCCTGCCGCACCTCGGCCTCCCCCCGGGTGGAATGCGAGCGGTGGGGCCCGCCGTCACGGGCCAGCCCCACCGGCGCACTCAGTTGTAACCGACCGCGGACAGACGTGCGGTCACCGCGTTGGCGTACGTCACGTTGCCGGTGTCCTTCGGGTGGAACGAGGCGCGGCTGATGCAGACGTTCAAGCCGCCCGTGATCCAGCCGACGCAGGTGGCGTAGTCGTCACCCGAGATTATCCGGAAGTCACCCTCGCTGGTCGGCCCAGCCACCACCGAGTTGATGTCGTCGGGCACCAGGATGTCGTGCCCGACGTCGTACTTGCGGCACGTGCCCTGGTCGAGCAGCCCTTCCACCATGTCAGTGAACTGCACCCTGATGCCGGCCGACCGGGCCTGGTCCACCAGGTTCCGCTGGCCGTCCCGCATGTACAGGGCCATCCGGTTGATCATGCTCATCTCGCCGCTGGTGAACCGGCCGAAGACACAGAGGTCCAGGTGGTAGTCGGCGAAGAGCCGAGGATAACCGGCCAACATGATCGTCGCGTTCGGTGCCCTGGCCGCCACCGCATTGATCAGTTGTCGCACCTGAGAATGCGAGTTGTCGATGTGTTGTCGGATCAGCGACTCGTAGCTGGGGTTGTCACAGGACTCGATGGCGCAGGTGCTCATCGTGCCGGGGAAGTTGGCGTCGTTGCCGCCGGCCGAGAGCAGCACCAGGGTGGTGTTGGCGTCCAGCGCCCCCGACTCGATCTGCGACATCTCCCGGAACTGTCCCTCGGCGCTGTGGTGATAGTTCCCGATCGCCCCCGGCGGGTTCTGCCAGTAATTCGGCGTCGACGTGCCACGCATCTGCTCGGCTTTCGCCCCGGAACAGCTGACGAACTGGAAATCGACGTTCGGGTCATGGGCGGCCACCCGATCCCGAATCGAACTCGACGAGCCGGGCAGCCGGGTCAGCATCTGCCAGGACCGGTTGGTCCGGCGGCACGCGTTCCAGGCATGGCTCCCATAGTTGTTGTCGGTCTCGTAGTAGTAGCCGCCCGCCCCTTCGCCAGAGCCGTACGAGTCGCCCATGGCCACCACGAAGTGGCGCGGCTTGCCCGGCAGCGGCACGAACGCCAGTGCGTCCCAGGCGACGTCCTCCACCCCCTTGCCGTCCTCGGTGATGTTGGACAGCTCGACGGACTGGGCGGCCTGGTTGGAGAACTGATAGGTGCCGAGTTTCACCCAACGATGCTGCTCGGTCCGGGTCGGGATGTACCGGGTCTTCACCCCCATCCCGGTGTTGATCGTGTACTTCGCCTGCTGGGTGTGGGCCCCGTGGTCCGGTATGTGCACCATCACCGTCGCCCAACCGGACAACCGGTTGGTCGGTGTCCAACGTCCGGTCACCTTGTGGGCGGAGTTCTCAGACGCCTGGCTGTGCGCGAACCAGAAGTGGCCGCCGAACCCACCGCCGATCTGATGGGTGTCCACCTTTCCGGGATAGATGGTCGTCCCGTTCGGCCCGGACCGGCTCGGATAGTTGAAGGAGAAGCGCCCGGCCGGGGTGTAGTCCCGGGCGCAGCCCTGCGGCCCCAGCGGACTGGCGCTGTCCACGTCGTCGATGATCAACGCATTGCTCGGCAGACCGGCCCGACTGCACTGCGAGTCGTAGATGCTGGTGGCGTACGGGCGGGGCTCCACGCTGGTGTACCGGCGGGTCTCCAGACCACAGTTGATCGCGCAGTCCGTCCAGGTCACCGGCCCGTTCCACCAGCACTTCAGGTCGTTACGGGTACACGGACCCGCCGGCTCACCCGGGTGGTCACCCGGCACCTGCGAGGTGGCCGGGTCGCAGGCGTTGCGGGCCGGTACGCAGAAGGTGAACCGGGTCGGCTGGGCCACGAACTTGTTGCGTTGCAGGGCGGTCGAGTACGTCGGCGAATAGTTGCCCGTCGAGTAGTCGTAACGCCGCAGCGAGGTGTAGGCGAAACCCATCACCCGCTCCGGGTACGACCAGTGGTTGGGGTGCTTGGCGTTGTCGTACCCGATGTCGTCGTCGACCGGCGGGTTGGCGGTCGGCACGTCCAGGGGTGCGGTGAGGAACATCTGCCGGTCCGGCGGGAAGTTCGGGTTGCTCGGGTTGTTGGCCCAGCCCACTCCCCACGGCTGCGATCCGGACTGCGGATAGAAGCCGGTGTTGTACGCCCAGATGGCGAACCACCAGTTCTCGATGTACTGGGGATCTCCGTTGTTGGCGATCAGGCCGGCGTTGCGGGTTACGTTCCACTTGTCCTGAAGGATGCGCAGCGCCGCAGCGGCGTTCGTGGCGTAGTCCAACACCACCGCCTTCTGCTTGGTGTAGTCCCACCGCACGCCCACGATGTCCTGGTCGGTGTCGGTCCGCTTCATCCCGGTGGTCACCTGGCCCACGCCGTAACCGCAGTCGGTGTGCGCCCAGTTGATCTGTGTGACGTCCGGGTAGGTCAGGTCCAACCCGTAGTAACCGAGGCTGGTGAGCGGGTTGCCGGCCAGCCCGTCCACGGCGTGCCAACTGGCTTGGAGAAGGTTCGACTCCTGCGCCAGGATGCCCAGGAAGACCTGGGCCGGCACGTACCCGCCGCCGGACAGGGACAACGAGGGGAACATGCCCTGCGGCGAGTACGCCGGCAGCCCGTTGTTGGCCCAGTTCGCCGGACGTTGGAAAGTCAACTGGTTGCGTACCGCCAGGTTGGCCGCCCACTCCATCTGCTCCCGGCTGGGCTGGTAGACCTGGATGGTCGGATCGTTGCGGGGCACCGCACACGATCGGTCCGCGTCCCAGGCCACGGTCGCCTGATCCGGATCGGCCGCGAGGCTGCGGGCGGTCGACCCGGCCTCGGAGCCACCGGCCCCAACAGTCCGCTCGCGGCCGGCCCGGCGCACCGTCGGCGCCACGCTGAAGGCCACCTCGGACCCGTCGGCGAGTCGGGCCGCGATCGCCACCCGATCCGGCCGACCATCGCCGGCACCACCGTCCGGCCCGGCCGCCTCGGTGCCCGTCCGCACCCTCGTCACCACCAGGTCACCGGTGCGCGAGACGTCGCTGTCCGGGAGCGCGTCCACCGACCGCCATCGCGACGGCAGCGTCCGCCCGGCGAGTCGGGCAGCGCTGCGGCCACCCACGACGAACACCCTGCCATCCGCGCCGGGACGCAACTTCACCGTGCCCAGCGGCGCCGAGGCCACCGTCTGCGTCGCACCTGCGGCATGTCGTACCAGGTCGGTGGTCTCCGCCCGGGCCACCTGGAACGCGACCCCGTCCGGGCCGTCGGGCAACAGCCGGAAGGGCGTCCCCTCGGTACGCGCCCGCGTGGTGACCCGCCCCTGCCGGTCCACGCTGACCAGCTCATCACCCTTGGCAGCGAGTACCGAATCCCCCACCGGGATCGCCGAAGTGAGCTGACCCGCCGAGATCGCCTGCCGGGCGGCGCGGACGCGGCGGGTGTCCACCGTGGTCAGCACGGTACGCGCGGTCGAGCCCGCCTCAGGGGTGGCTGGCAGCTCCAGCCGCGTCAGCACCACGTTCTCCCCGCTGCCGCAGCCCGGGTTGTGGTACGCCAACGAATACCGTTCGGGCAACTTGGTGACCCGCCCCGTTTCCAGGTCCACCACGGCGGCGAAGGCACCCGCGTTGGAGAGTCCCTCCCGGTTGGTGAACTGTCGAGGGGCGTAGACCGCCACCGCTCGGCGGCCGGAGCCGGTGACGCACGCCTGCCCCACCCACTGATCCGTCGCCACTCCCGGCTCGGCCAACGTCGCCGCCGTACGCCACTGGTACGCCGCGTCAGCGTCGGCGACCAGGATGTGCAGCCCGGTTTCGTCGGCGGAGGTGGTGACCGCACGATCGGTCGAACTCCGCCAGGACCGGCCCAGCCGGCGGTCGGGGTCCAGCACTCGATCGGGCGGGAGCGGGGCGGCCCGGGCCGGCGGGGACACCCCGGCATCCGGCGGCGGTGCAGGCGCCGCCGGCGGGGCGGCAGCAGTCGCGGCAGTGACCGGTGCCAGCGTGACCACCAGCGCCAACGTCATAGACGACAGTACGGATCGACGCACGGCGACCTCCGTCAGTCTGAGTTGACGCTCAGACTGACGACCCTCATCACCGGCGAATCATCACCCGATCATCAAGACACCATCACCACGCGATGCCCCGGCGGACACGTCACACGGCCCGGCGCCCCTCGAAGGCCCGGCCCAGCGTGATCTCGTCGGCGTACTCCAGGTCGCCACCAACCGGCAGTCCACTGGCCAGCCGGGTCACGGCGATGCCCATCGGCTTCACCATCAGCGCGAGATAGGTGGCGGTCGCCTCGCCCTCGGTGTTCGGGTCGGTGGCCAGGATCAGCTCCCGCACCGCGCCGCCACCGAGCCGCACCAGCAGCTCCCGGATGCGCAGGCTGTCCGGGCCGATGCCTTCCAGCGGATTGATCGCCCCGCCGAGCACATGGTAGCGACCGCGGAACTCGCCGGTCCGCTCGATCGCGACCACGTCCTTCGGCTCCTCGACCACGCATATCACTTCTTCGCTGCGGCGCGGGTCGCGGCAGATCCGGCACTGGTCGGACTCGGCGACGTTGTAGCAACTGGTGCAGAACCGCACCAGTTCCTTGACCTTGCGCAACGCCCCGGCCAACCGGTTCACGTCGGCCGGGTCGGCGGAGAGCACGTGGAAGGCGATCCGCTGGGCACTCTTCGGACCCACGCCCGGCAACCGACCCAACTCGTCGATCAGGTCCTGGATGGCACCCTCGTACATCTGCGGACTCAGAACCCGGGCAGGCCGAGGCCGCCCATCCCGCCCGCGACCGGGCCCATCTTCTGGTCGGTCAGCTCGCGGGCCGCCTCGGTGGCGTTGTGCAGCGCGGCGACGACGAGATCCTCAAGGGTCTCCACGTCGTCCGGGTCGACCACCTTCGGGTCGATCTTGACGCTCTTGACCTCGCCGGCACCGGTGACGGTCACGGTGACCAGACCTCCACCGGCGGTGCCGGTCACCTCCGCCTCGGCCAACTCGGCCTGCGCCTTGGCGATCTGCTGCTGCATCTTCTGCGCCTGCTTCAGCATCTGCTGCATGTTCGGCTGTCCACCAGGCCGCACGACGGCTCCCTAAGCTCTGTCCACCAATCCCGCCCACCCTAACGCCTGTCTCTTAT
>NZ_POTX01000094.1 GCF_003236305.1 Micromonospora endophytica
GGTGGGCTCCTCCCCGTTGGCCGGAGTGACGGTGACGGGCGGGGCGTCCGCCCGTGCCGAGTCGATATGTGTCGAGCATCTGGCGCTGCTTGGGGCGGACCGATCCGGCGATGGTCCGCTGGCTGTGGCGGGTGTTCCTGTCGATCTGCTTTGGGGCGATGGCGTCGGCCGGATGCTGGACGAGGCGACGGTGCAGGCCGCGTACGGTCTGATGGCCGTGCACGGCCGGGCTGTCGGCATTCCCACCCGCCTCGGCGTTGATTATGTGTCCACTGTGGCTGGTGTCGCGGCGGCGCAGGGGGCGTTGGCCGGGGTGCTGGCCGGGCTACGGGGGCAGCAGCCCGGTGCGCTGGCGGTGAGCGTGCCGGGCTCGGCGCTGCTGACCATGTCGCAGTATCTGGCTGCCGGCAGCGTCGCGGACGGTGAGGACGCCGGTGAGCTACGTACTCCGGGCCTGCCTCCGCCGTTCGTCTCCGCCGATGGTGTGATCTTCGAGGCCGAAACCCTGGACCCGGAGCCCTGGCGCCGTTGGTGGACGGCGCTCGGTGCTGAACCGGGCGACGTGGCGCGCGGTTGGCGAGCGTTCGTGCTGCGCTACGCGACCGCCTCCGCGCCGATCCCGCTCGCGTTGCACGAGATCGTCCGTCGCTGGCCGTTCGCCGAGGTACAAGCCACCGCAGCAGCCGCGCAGGTGGCCATTCAACCGGTCCGGTCCCTCGCCGACCGGCGGGCCGACGCCGACCCGGACGGTGGCTTTGGCAGTCCGTGGCGGATCACCTACACCAGTCCGGCCGGGGCCCTGCCGGCGCTGATGCCCGGCCGGCTGCCGCTGCACGGGCTGCTGGTGGTCGAGGCCGGCCGACGCATCCAGGGGCCCCTCGCCGGGCACGTGCTGCGGCTACTCGGCGCCGAGGTGGTGCGGGTGGAGCCGGCCGGTGGGGATCCGCTGCGAGGTATGCCGCCGATGGTCGGTGACTGTTCGGCGCGGTTCCTGGCCCTGAACCGGGGCAAGCGGATCGTCGAAGCGGATCTTCGCTCCCCTGGCGGCCGCGACACTGTGCGCAAGCTGGTCGATGAGGCGGACGTGTTCCTGCACAACTGGGCGCCGGGCAAGGCCGCCGAACTCGGGCTGGACTCCGACGACTTCGTCGAGACCAACCCGGGGCTGGTGTACGCCTACGCGTCGGGGTGGGGCGACGCGCGCGGGACCGACGCGCCGCCGGGCACCGACTTCGTGGCCCAGGCGTACGCCGGGCTGGGTGAGCAGCTACGCCCGGCGGGTACACCGCCGGCGGGATCGTTGATGACGCTGCTGGACGTGCTCGGCGGTCTGGTGTGCGCCGAGGGTGTCCTTGCCGCGCTGGTGGCCCGGCAGCGCCAGGGTCGGGGACAGCGGGTGGACAGCTCCCTGCTGTCGGCCGCCGGAGTCTTGCAGGCACCGCTGTCGGAACACCCACCGGTGTGGGAGCCGCTCGATGCGCCGATCGCCGTCGCCGACGGACACCTCGTGGTGGCTGCCGGCAGCGACCCGGCCACGGTAGACGGCGTGCTGAACGATCCGGCCACGCTGAGCGTGACGGCGGCCCTGGACCGGCTGGCCCGGGCCGGGGTCACCGCGGTGCGGGTCTGCGCCGATCCCGGTGATCTGGCGATGGATTCTTCGCACGTCGACCTGATCGAGATCGATGGCTGCGCGTTTGTCCGTCCGCCGTGGAGGTTCACCTCATGACCGTTCTGACCGTCCGCGATCTTGTCCCTGCTGCGCTGCGCCAGTGGTGGACCGACGCAGGGTTCTATCCTGGCCGCACGCTGTGGGAGTTGTTCGCCGCGCACGCCGCCGCCCACCCGCAGCGAATCGCGGTGATCGACGACGACGGTGAGATCAGCTACGCCCGGTTGAGCGAGGCGGCACTGCGGCTGGCCGGGGCTCTCCGGCGGGCGGGCGTGGCCCCGGGTGAGGTCGTCGCCGTGCAGATGCCCAACGGGTGGCGGCCGGTCGCGGTGGACCTGGCCGCCGCGGCCATCGGCGCCGTGGTGTTGCCGTACCCCGTCGGGCGGGGACGACGCGACACCCTGACCCTGCTGCGCCGCTCCCGTGCCGCCGTAGCCGTCGTCGCTCACAAGGTCGGCGACCACCGGTACGCCGACGCCCTCGAAGCCCTGCGGCCGGAGCTGCCGGACCTGCGCACGGTGCTGGTGGCCGGCGCGGACGGCCCGGACAGCCTGGAGAGCTGGCTGGCCGACGGCCCACCTCTGGAGGCACCGGTCGACGTGTCTGCCTCCGCGCCGGCGCGGATCCTGGTCTCCTCCGGTTCCGAGGCCGCGCCGAAGATGATCGTCTACTCGCATGATGCCCTGGCCGGCGGTCGGGGGGCTTTCATCGCGGCCCTTCACCACGGCGACGAACCGATGCGCAACCTGTTCCTGGTGCCGCTTGCCTCCTCGTTCGGCTCGTCGGGCAGCGCGGTGACCATCGCCCGGCACGGCGGCACGCTGCTGGCACAGTCCCGCTTCGATGCCGTACGGGCGCTGGAGCTGATCGACAGGCACCGGCCGTACCTGGTGTTCGGGGTGCCGACGATGTTCGCGATGATGCTCGACCACCCCCGGATGGCCCACACCGACACGTCGTCGCTGCGCGCGGTCGTCGCCGGCGGATCCCGGATCGACCCGGCGACGGTCGACGCCTGTCGGAATCGCTTCGGCACCGCGTTCGTCAACTGCTACGGCTCTGCCGACGGCGTCAACTGCACCACTGACCCGCTCGACCCGCCGCAGGCGGTGTACGACGCGGTGGGCCGCCCGAACCCAGCGGTGGCGGCGATCCGGGTGGTCGGTGACGACGGCATCGACGTGCCGCCGGGGCAGGTCGGCGAGATATGGGGTCTGGGACCGATGAGCCCGCTGTGCTACGTGGACCCCGAGTTCGACCAGCGGTACCGTACCGACGGCGGTTGGGTCCGCACCGGCGACCTCGGCCAGGTCGACGACGACGGATTCCTGCACGTGGTGGGCCGCCGCAACGAGATCATTATCCGAGGTGGACGTAACCTCTCTCCCGTCGAGGTGGAGCTGCTCGTCGCCCAGCACCCGGCGGTGCGGCAGGTTGCCTGTGTCGGCGTACCAGACCGGTTGATGGGCGAGCGGATGGCCGTCTGCATCGCTGTTCGCGACGGCCAGCCCTCGCTGACGCTGACCGAACTGGCCGGCTACCTCACCGAGGTACACGGCCTCGAACACGCCAAGCTGCCCGAACGGCTGGCCGTGTTCGACGCGCTACCGCTGTCCCCCGCTGGCAAGGTCGACAAACGGTGGCTACGGGAACAGCTCGCCGGCCAGGCCGACCAGTGACCGCCGCCGCGATTCGATTCGACTCCGTCACCTGCCGCTACGGGCGCAGGACCGCGGTGGACCGGGTAGACCTCGACATCGCCGCCGGTGAGCACGTCGCACTGACCGGTGCCAACGGATCCGGCAAGACCACCCTGCTGCGGGCGGCCCTCGGCCTGCACCCCACCGCCGGGGGCACCATTAGCGTCGGCGGGACGCCCGCCGACAGCCGGTCGGAATGGACCCGGCGGCGCCGCGACGTGGCCTGGGTACCGCAGCGACTTACACCCGGACGTTTTCCCCTGTTGGTCGACGAACTGCTCGACAGCGGCGGCGACCCAGCCGCCGCCCGTGCCGCCGCGAATCAACTCGGTGTCGCCGGTCTGGGATCCCGGCCCCTGCACACCCTGTCCGGCGGTCAGTTGCAGCGGGTGTTCCTGGCCCGTGCCCTGGGCGCCGTCGCCGCAGGTGCTCGGGCGCTCTTCGCCGACGAGCCCACCGCTGCGCTCGACTTCGACGGCCAGGAACAGGTGGCGACCCTACTCGCCAGACTTCCGGTCACCGTCGTCGTGGTTTCTCACGACCGGGCGATGTCACGGGCCTGCGACCGGGTGGCGGAGATGGCTGCCGGAAAGCTGCGGGTGGTCTGAACTCCGTGGACGGCTTCCTCGACCTGCTCACCCTGCCCGCCGTACAGCGTTCGGCGATCGGCCTGCTTATCGCCGCCGTCGGCCTGCCGATCGTCGGGGTCTTCATCATCGGCCTGGACATCATCGCCGTCCGGTTCGCGATGATGCACGTAGCGCTGCTCGGCATCGCCGTCGGCCTGCTCACCGGGCTGGACCCGATGCTGTGCGGGCTCGCCGCCTGCGCCCTCGCCGGTGCCGGAGTCGCCCCACTCGCCCGGCGCCCCACCGGCCTGCCTGGCGCGATGGGCCTGCTGATGACCTTTGCCATCGCCGCCGCCCTGCTCGTGCTCTCGGTGTCCGGAGTCAACGCCACCGGCGCCTTCGAACTGCTCTGGGGTTCCATCCTCGCCACCCGCGACATCGACCTGTACGTGCTTGGCGCACTGGCCCTGGTGGTGCACGTGCTGTTCTGGCGGTGGCGGCGTCAACTGGCGCTGCTGCTGTTCGACCGGGAACTCGCCCTGTGCTCCGGTGTTGCCGCCGGCCCACTGCTGCTGGCGCTGCTCGTCGTCATCGCCGTCGCGATCGGCGCGTCGATCCGGCTCACCGGCGCGCTGCTGGTCGACGCGCTGACCATTCTGCCCGCGCTGGGCGCCCGCAACCTCGGCCGCTCCCTGCGGTCGATGGTCGCCTGGGCGATCGCGCTCGGCATCACCGGCAACAGCATCGGCTTCGTGGTCGCGCTGCTGCTCGACCAGCCCCCCGGCCCCGTCCTCGTCCTTGTGGCGGGCACCTTGACCCTCCTCACCTACCTGATTCCCGAAGGAGCACGTGATGCGATCGATCCGGGCCGCCGCGCTGGCCGCGGTGGCGACCCTGTCTCTGCTGGCCAGCGGATGTGGCAGCACTGACGACCCCGCACCGACCGGCAGCGGCGGCACTACCGCCGACCAGGGACCAAAGGTCGTCGCTTCCACCAGTTGGGTCGGTGCGTTCGCCAAGGCGGCCGGCGTCACCGACGTCACCGTCATCGCCCCTGCCAACGTCCAGCACCCGCCGGACTACGACCCGAAGCCCAGCGACCTGGCTGCCGTCGCCAACGCCGACTACATCCTGTTCGCCGAGTTCGACGGTTTCGCCCCGAGACTCAAGGACGCCGCCGGCGGCGGCGGTCAACTCGTCCCCGTCCAACTGGAGAACACTCCCGGTGCGATCCGGTCGGAGGTGACCCGCCTGGCGGGCCTGTTCGGTACGTCCACCGCCGCGGACACCTGGCTCACCACCTTCGACGCCGAATACGGCAAGCTGTCCGACCAGGTGAAGGCGGCGTTGCCGGACCCCGCGCCCGTCGCGGTGTCCCAGCTCTTCGTGGGCTACTGGGGCGAGTTCGCCGGGCTCACCATCGCTGGCACATACGGACCGCAGCCCGTGACTCCGGGCCAGTTGGCTGACCTGACCACGAAGAAGCCCACGCTGGTGCTGGCCAACGCCCACCTGCCCGGTGCCAACCCCGACATTTCCGGCGCGACCCGGGTCGACATCGTCAACTACCCCGGTGAGGACCTGGACCTGCTCGGGGTGTTCCGGACCAACACCGAACGACTGGCCGCCGCTCTCGCCCCCTGAGCGGATCGGGCCGGTCCTGCCGGTGAGGGGCGCGGCGGTCGTGCCCCTCACCGGCCCTTTCTCCGGGAGGCAGCACGATGATTCCCGTCCTCATCGTCGGTGGCGGACCGGTCGGGCTCAGTCTGGCGATCCGCCTCGCCCAGCTCGGTGTGCCGAGCACCCTCGTCGAACGTCATCCGACCACCGCCACGTTTCCCAAAGGGCGGGCGTTGAGCATCCGCAGCATGGAGATATACCGGTTCTGGGGGCTGGAACCGGAGATTACCGCCGCCGCGCTTCCCCGCGACCATCTGGCCTTCTACACCGGCCGTACCCTCGTCGACCCCAGCGGCACCCGCATCGTCACCAACCCCGCTGCCCGGCCATCGGTGGCGAGCCCCACCTACACCCTGCTCTGCTCCCAGGACCGTCTCGAGCCGCTGTTGCGATCGCACGCCGAACGGCTCAACCCGGGGCGGATTCACTTCGGCACGCGGCTCGCCGCCCTGTACACCGCCGCCGACCACGCCATCGCCGAACTTGTCACCGGCACCCGGCGTCACCTGCTGACCGCCCGTTGGGTGGTCGCCGCGGACGGTGCCCGCAGCGCCATCCGCGACCGGCTCGGTATCGCCATGAATGGCCCTACCCAGGTCTCCCACAACTTGAACATCCTCTTCGACGCCGACCTTGGTGCCCACGTCGCCGACCGGCCCAGCGCCGTGTACACCATCAGTCGTCCCGATCTGCACGGGACGTTCCTCGCCGTCGACAACCAGCGGCGCTGGCTGTTCAATCTGGTCGCCGACCGCGACGGCTCCGGCCTGGACCGTGTCAACGACAGCACGTGTGTGGCGATGATCCGCTCCGCTGCCGGGCTGGCCGACCTGCCGATCAGCCTCGTCGCCCGGCAGGTCTGGCACGCCGCCGCCCAGGTCGCCGACCAATTCCGCGCTGGCCCGGTGTTGCTCGCCGGAGACGCCGCCCACGTCACCACCCCGTACGGCGGGTTCGGCCTGAACTGCGGTATCGCCGACGCGGACAACCTCGCCTGGAAACTCGCCGCCGTGCACCACGGCTGGGCCGCGCCCCCGCTGATCGACACTTACCACGACGAACGGCGGCCGGTGGCGACCGCCAGCGCCACCGAAAGCCACCTGCGGCTGGCCGATGCCCTCGCCGCCCACCGTGCCGGGGTGCCGCCGCGTGCCCGTTCCAGCGACGGACTGATCCTCGGCTACCACTACGCCTCCGCCTCAGTCGTCCCCGACGGCACCGCAGCACCGCCCGGTGACCCGGTCACCGACCATCATCCGACCGGCAGACCCGGACACCGCCTTCCACACGCCTGGCTGGACGACAACCAGTCCCGCTCCACACTCGATGTCCTGGCATCCGACGGATTTACCCTGCTCGTCGGCGGCGACACAGATGCCGCCTTCCAGCCGATGGTGAATGCCGCCCGGCAGTACGGCGTCCCTGTGTTGATCCACCCCCTGAATCGACTGTTCTCCCCGGCGCGACTGGAACGCTACCTCGACACCTGCGGCATCGGCCCCGACGGCGGCCTCCTCGTACGGCCCGACGGGCACGTCGCCTGGCGGCAGAGTGTCGCTGGCGTGCCACCGCACGACCTCATAGTTGGTCTTGCCCGTGCGGAACTCAATCACGGAGTAGATCGATAAATCTGGATTGCTGGCCCGTCTCTGCGCTGTGTGGCGGGCCTGAACTCGCTTCGGCGTCCGCTCCTACCTCACTTGCGACCGGTGGGCGACCCCACACATCCTCCGGGCCCGGCCGGGACCGCGACCTGGATCGAAGATCGATCGAAGCACGTGCACGATGTTGCCCTCCGGTCAGTCGTGCTCCGGTGCGCCGGTCACCCGGTGCGCCGCTGCGTGCAGGGTCTCGGCCACCAGCCGGCGCACGTGCCCGTCTCTGCAGCGGTAGAGCACCCGGCGGCCCTCCCGCCGCACGCTGACCAGCCCGGCCAGGCGGAGCTTGCCAAGGTGCTGGGACACCGCAGGCCGGGCCGCGCCCACCGCCGTCACCAGTGCGCTCACGTCATGTTCGCCGTTGATGAGCAGCCACATCAGGCGCAGTCGGGTGCCGTCGGCCAGCATCCGCAGCATCTCCACTGATGCCTCGACCTCACGCTCGCCAGGGAGTTGTTGTTGCAGGTCACTGGCATCTGCAACGTTGTCGCGTGCGTACATGAGCACATATTATCGCGGAGCCACTTCCGCTTACCGAGATCCTGGGGGCCACGTGGGACCGGGTCAGCATGGCCACCATCACCACCACGGGAAGCAACGCGGGCTCACCCGGCGGTGGCGTCGGTTGCGGCACGCGGTCGTCCCGCACTCGCACGACTCGCGGGAAAAGGTCGACCCGGCGCTGGAAACGTCCCGCGAGGGCCTGCGCGCCCTCTGGATTTCGCTGATCGGTCTCGGCGTCACCGCCGCCGCCCAGGCCGTCATCGTGGCGTACTCCGGCTCCGTCGCCCTGCTCGGGGACACCCTGCACAACGTCACCGACGCGCTGACCGCCGTGCCTCTCGCCATCGCCTTTCTGCTCGGTCGGAAAGCAGCCACCCGCAGCTACACCTACGGCTACGGGCGGGCCGAGGACATCGCCGGCATCATCATCGTGCTGGCCATCGCCGCCTCCGCCGTCGCTGCCGCCTGGACCGCCGTCGACCGGCTGCTGCATCCCACCGCGATGACCCATGTTCCCTGGGTGGCCGGGGCCGGGATCGTGGGGTTCGTCGGCAACGAGCTGGTCGCCCGGTACCGCATCCGCGTCGGTCGTCGGATCGGCTCCGCCGCTCTCGTCGCCGACGGTCTGCACGCCCGCACCGACGGCTACACCTCCCTCGCCGTCGTCGCCGCTGCCGGCGGGGCCGCACTCGGCTGGCAGTGGGCCGACCCCGTGGTCGGTCTCGCCATCGCCGTCGCCATCACCGTCGTCCTCGCCGACGCGGCCCGTCAGATCTACCGCCGACTCATGGACGCCGTCGACCCGGCCCTCGTCGACCGGGCCGAATCCACGCTGCGTGACATCGACGGTGTTCGTGACGTGACCTCGGTACGCCTGCGGTGGATCGGCCACCGCCTGCACGCCGAGGCCGACCTCGTCGTCGACGCCGGTCTCAGCCTCGTCGCCGCCCACGAGATCGCCGCCGACGCCGAACACCAACTCACCCATACCGTGCCCCGCCTGACCAGCGCGACTGTCCACACCGATCCGGACAGTCACCCCGGCCGGCACCATCACACCGACCTGTCCCACCAGCGCCGCCTGCTCAGCGCCTGATCCCGTCGAGGGATGCGGGCTCACCCGCTCGGCACGGCCGACGGCCCCGCATGCCGGCGCGCGGCGGCAACCAGGTCCGCCGGGTAGCCGGGGTTCGGGCGGGCGATGACTTCGCCGGGGCTGCCCTGCTGGACCGGCACCCCTTCGTGCAGCACGACGATCTGGTCGCAGTTCTGCACGGCCTCACCGAGGTCGTGGGTGATGAACAGGACGGCCAGACCGATGCCGTCGGCAAGGTGGCGCAGGGTCGTGGCGATACCGGCCCGGGTGGAGACGTCCAGCATGGAGGTCGCCTCGTCGGCTATCAACAGCACCGGCTCACCGGCAAGGGCGCGGGCGATGGCGACTCGTTGCCGTTGCCCACCCGACAGCTGATCGGGGCGTTTGCCGGTCAGGTCGGTGGGGAGTCCGGCCCGGTCGAGGGCCCGGCTGATCCGGGCCGGGTGCAGGTGGCGGGGCGTACCGGCGATCCGCAGGGGTTCCGCGACGAGGTCCGCGACAGTCATCGCCGGGTGCAGGGCACCGTACGGGTCCTGGGCGACGAAGCCGAGCCGGTGTCGTACGCCGCGTAGTTGCCGTCCCCGCAGTCGGGTCAGGTCGGCTCCGGCGACCTCGACCCGACCGGTGGTGGGTCGGAGCAGCCCGAGCAGGATCTGTCCGAGAGTGCTCTTTCCGCTTCCGCTCTCACCGACCACGCCGACGATCTGCCCGGCATGCACCTGTAGGTCGAGGCCGGCCAGCGCCGTGGTGCGGCGGTGACGGCTGCGGTAGACGTGCCCGACACCGCCCAGTCGGACCACCGGTCTCGCCTCGGCGTCGATCTTGTCGACCGCCTGCCGACCGGGGGTGGCGGCGGTGGGGAACGCCAGCTGCCGGTCGTCGCTGGGATGGTGACAGGCAACCACCGCCGACTTGACGGGGACCGGCAGAGGGCGCTGCAGGTGGCAGCTTTCGGCGGCCCAGGGGCATCGGTCGGCGAAAGCGCAGCCTCCGCCGGAGGTGCTGCGGTCCGGTACGGCGCCGGGGATGCTGACCCAGGGCACGTCCGGCCGCAGCGACGGCATCGCGGCGAGCAGCGCACGGGTGTACGGATGGTGGGCGGGTTCGGCGGCCGGCCCGGACTCGACGAGCGTGCCGGAGTACATGACCGCCACGCGATCGGCGATGCCGCGCAGGGCCGGCAGGTCGTGCGAGATCAGCAGCATCCCGACCTGTTGGCTGGTACGCAGCTCGGCCAGCAGGTCCAGGATGTGGTTCTGGGTGACCAGGTCGAGTCCGGTGGTGGGTTCGTCGGCGACGAGGAGTTGTGGGTCGCCGGCCAGGGCCAGGGCGATGGCCACCCGTTGGCGTTGCCCACCGGAGAGTTGGTGGGGGAAGACGTCGGCGGTGTTCGCCGGTAGCCGGACCTGGCGAAGCAGGTCGAGTGCGCGGGCGGCAGCGGGGCGGCGGGCGGCGTGGGTGTGCACCCGGACGGATTCGATGAGCTGGTCGCTGATGCGCCGCACCGGGTTGAGGCCGGTCATCGCCCCCTGTGGCACGACACCGATCCGACTGCCCCGGATCCCCTCCCAGTCGCGTGGGCTGCGTCCGGTGAGATCCAGTTCGTCGAGGCGGGCAAGGCCGGTGGCCGTCGACCCGGGTGGCAGGAGCCCGAGCAGGGCCTTGGCGATTGTGGATTTGCCGGAGCCGGTCTCGCCAGCGAGGGCGAGGATCTCGCCGGGCGCGATGGTGAGGTTGACGTCGCGGGTGGCCTGGTGGCCGTTCGGGTAGGTGATGGTCAGATCGGTGATGGTGAGCATCAGCGGGCCTGCCGAAGGGTCGGGTTGAGGCGGTCCTCGGTGGCCACGCCCACCAGGGCGAGCGCGGTGACGGTGAGCACGATCGCGAGGCCGGGGGGCAGCGCCCACCACAGCCAGGCGTCGGTGAGCATGGCACCGCGTACCGACGCCCAGTGGATCATGGTGCCCCAGCTGGGGCTGGTCGGGTCGCCCAGGCCGAGGAAGGCGAGGCTGGCGTCGAGGACGATGGCGGTCATCGCGGCTCGGACGAAGACCGGTACGAGCAGTGGGGCGACGACCGGTGAGGCGTGCCGCAGCAGCAGGTACCAGGCGGAGGCACCCATCGCGCGGGCGGCCTGGAGGTGGCCTCGGGACCAGGCGGCGAGCACCCCGGCGCGGATCAGTCGGGCGGGACCGGCCCAGACGAGTGCGGCGACCACGGCGGCGCGGACGCCGAGGGTGGGGCCGAGGAAGGCGGCGGCGAGGATCAGCAGTGGCAGGAAGGGCAGGGCGAGCACCAGGTCGACCACGCGCATGACGATGCCCGCCGCCCACGGTGGGGCCAGTCCAGCGAGGCCGCCGACCAGGGCCGCGATGGTGGTGGCGGCGAGCGCCACCAGCAGGGCGATGCCGAGCGAGCCGCGGGCCCCGATCACCAGTTGGGCGAAGAGATCCCGGCCGAGGTCGTCGGCGCCGAGCCACCGGTCGGCCGACGGCGGGGCGTACGGTGCGGCGAGCCGTTCCCGGCCGTCGGTGCTCAACAGCCACGGCCCGGCGACCGCACCGACGGCCAGCGCCGTCAACAGGACCGCGCCGATACGCCCGGCCAGTAGGCCCGCCCTCATGCGGCACCTCGGGTACGGGTGCGGGGATCCAGCAGCGGATAGGTCAGGTCGGCGAGGGCGTTCATGACCAGAACGGTCACCACGAGGGTGAGGAAGGTGGCCTGCATTGTCGGGTAGTCGCGTCCCTGGATCGCGTCGAAGGTGAGCCGGCCGAGGCCGGGGTAGGCGAAGACGGTCTCGACGACAAGCGCGCCACCGACCAGCCAGCCCAGTTCGATCATCAGTTGGGTGTGTACCGGCAGCAGGGCGGGCCGCAGCAGGTGCCGGGCGACCACCCGGCGGTGCGGGATGCCCCGGGCGTGGGCGTGCTCGACGTGCGGGGCGTGCAACGCCGAAGCCACCGAGAAGCGGGTCACCAGGAAGAACTGTCCGATCCCGGCGACCACCAGGACACCGACGGGCAGCACGAGGTGGGTGGCGACGTCACCGACGGCAGCCAAGCCGGTGTGCCCGACGGTGGTGGCGCCGAAGGTGGGCAGCGCGCCGAGGTGCACGCCGAAGAAGAGAATGGCGAGCATGCCTACCCAGAAGGCGGGTGCGGCGTCGAGCAGCAGCACCCCGGCCAGCAGCAGGTTGCCCTTGCCTCGGCCGCGCCGGAGCCCGGCGATCACCCCGAGCGCCACGCCGATGGCGGCGGTGAGCAGCACGCTCGTGCCCACCAGCAACAGGGTCCAGGGCAGCGCGTCCGCGATCGCCTCGGCCACCGGACGGCCGCCGTTGAACGACTCGCCCAGGTCGAGACGGGCGAGGTCGCGCAGGTAGCGCCAGAACTGCACGGGCAGCGGCTGATCCAGCCCGTACGCGGCGGCCACCTGAGCCCGGACGGCCGGATCCAGGTCGGCGACGTCGGCACCGCCGAGGGTCCGCAGCGGGCCGCCCGGCAGCGCGCGGGGCAGCAGGAACGTGATGGTCAGTGCGACGGCGAACACGGCGAGATAGCCGCCGGCCCGGCCCAGCACGGCCCGGACGAGCCCGGTCCGGCTGCGGACCGGGCTCGACGCGACGGACACCTCAGTCGGCCCAGGCGACCAGGGAGTGCTTGTGCAGCAACCCCGCCCCCTGCTGATAGGTCCAACCGGCGAAGACGTCGCTGCGGTACGCGTACGCCCCGGCCGGGTAGTAGAGCGTGACGAACGGCGCCTTGTCGGCGATGAGCTGCTGGAGTTCCCCGGCTGCGGCCTTGCGGTCGTCCAGGGTGGTGGTGGCGTTCAGCGCGGTCGCGGCGGCGTCCAGGTCCGCGTCGCGGATGCCTGTGACGTTGAGCCGGCCGACCTTCGGGTCGCTGGCCACCAGCCCGGCCAGCCGGGTGTAGTCGAACATTGTCGGTGCCGACCAGCCCCACAGGGCGAGGTCGTAGTCGCGGCCGTTGGCGACGTCGAAGTCCGGCCACACCTTGGCGTCGACCGAGTCGGCGTCCATCGCCCGTACCGCCGTCTTGACCCCGACCTTGGCCAACATCTCGGTGATGAGTTCGGCGGTGCGGACCCGGTCCGGGTTGTTGGCGTAGACGAGCAGGTCGAAGGCGAGCGGCTTGCCGTCCAGGACGCGTACGCCGTCCGGGCCCGGGGTGGCGCCGATGGCGTCCAGGGCGGCGGAGGCCGCGGCCGGGTCGTGGGTGTGGGTGAGGCTGGTGTTCGCCCCCGGTGCCTCGGGGTGCCAGAAGCCGGGGCTGCCGAGGGTGCCCTTGCCGAGCAGGACCGTGTCGACCAGGTCGGTGGTGTCGATCGCCGTGGCGATGGCCCGCCGGACCTCGACCCGGTCGAACGGGGCCTTGCCGTCGTTGAAGGCCAACAGCGTGCTACCGAAGTTGGAGCCGGTGGCGACCGTTACGCCCTGCTGTCCGGACAGCTGATCGATGAGGTTCGCCGGTACGGTGCCGGCGGTCATCTGCACCTCCCCGGTGCGCAGCGCGGCCAGTGCGGTCTGCTGCTCCGGGACCACCGACACGGTGAGCGTGTCGATGCGGGGCTTGCCGATCGGGTACGCGGTGTTCGCGGTCAGCTCGTACCGGCGATCCGGCTCGTAGCTGGCCAGCCGGTACGGGCCGGTGCCCACGGCGGCGGTGACCGGAGCCTTCTCCGGTTCGGTGATGGACGACCAGACGTGCCTGGGCAGGATCGGCATGTCCGCCAACAGCCGCACCGGGAACTCCGGATCCGGCTGGCTGAGCGTGATGACCACGGCACCGTCGCGGACCTGCACGCTGTCGACACCGGCCAGCGGTGAGGCGAACCGTACGGTGTCGTACTCACGGTAGTAGTCGATGGTGAAGACGACGTCGTCGGCGCTGAACGGCTTGCCGTCATGCCAGGTCACGCCGGTACGCAACGGCAGGGTGAACACCGTGCTGTCCGGGCTGACGGTCAGTTCGGTGGCCAACAGTGGGGTGACCTCATTGCTGGTGTCCAGGACCACCAGGGAGTCGTACACCAGGGTCAGCAGGTTGTAGCCCGGATAGCCGGTGGTGTACGTGTACGGCGTCAACGTTCCCTCGTCACCAGGGATCGCGATCGTCACCGCCGCCGCCGTCTGGGGTTGATCCTTGGCCGGGGCTTCTCCTGCGTCGCTGGAGCAGGCGGCCACGGCGAGCAGCACGCCCGCCGCGAGGACGGTCGTCACGCGTGTCCACGGACGACGGATGCGGGGTGACACGGGTTGGTACCTCCTGGTGCTGGGGCCGAGGTCGCTATCGTCTGCGCTGCCCGCATTGGCGGGCACGACGAGAGGGGGGCCAATGGGTAGTCGGGTATTGCTGATTGGCGTTTACGGGATGGAGTTGGTCGAGTGCGGCGGCGCACTCGCGGCCAATCTGGCGGCCGGGGGCGAGTCGCACGCGGCGCTGATGCTGTGCGGCGAGGAGATGCGGCCCGGGGTGACCGCAGCGGCCGAGGTGCTTGGTGTCCCGGTGCAGTTCCTCGACTTCCGCCACGGGCACGTCACCGTCGACGAGGCCCACAAGCGGGCGTTGGTCACGCTGATCCGTACCGTCCGGCCGTCGATCGTCATCACCCAGGACCCGGAGCACTCGCTGACCGACCTGGACCCGGATCGACGTCCGGCCATGACGCTGATCCTCGAAGCGCTCGGGTTGGCCGGTCGGGGGTTCGCCGCCGATGACGGACTGGCTCCGCACCCGGTGCCGACGATCTACTACATGACCCCGTCGCGGGCCAACTGTGTGGTCGACATAGCCCCGTACTGGCCGCTGAAGGTCGCCGCGATGAACAGTCTGCGCAGCCAGTTGGAGTTCTCCGCGGCGCACTGGGAGACGCAGTTGCGCCCCGCCGACCTGGAAGCGCTGGTGCCTGGCTACGCCGACATCACCGACGCGTACGAACGCGGGCGCGCCCTGCACGAGGTCCTCGACCGCGCCACACACATCTACCAGGGCATCGGCCACCACGGCCGGTACGCGTTTGCTGAGGCGTACCGGAGAGAAGGTGACTTCCATCTGCCCGCTCTCATCGAATAGCGCCTGGCCAGGACGGTCAGCGCGGCCTTTCAAGGTCATCAGTGTCCGGGCTCTCGCCAACTGATGGCAAGAGCCCATCAGGTGCAATAGGTGGTGTTGGGGTCGGAAGGCCGAGCTTGCCGTGGCTGTACGCCGCAGGCAGGGCGTGGCCGAATCCCGGTTGCGGCCAGTGACCACCGTGCTCCTCCCTGCGCCTGGCGGAGTCCAAGATCCGAGGACGTTGTCCCACTGGTCGTGGGGCCGAGGCGATCAGTTCCCAACTGGGTTCTGCCTCACCTGCCGTCTCGGGCGAGGACCACCGGCCGTCGTTCGCCACATTGCAGACCGCAGGTGATGAGCCAGACCGGAATTGCCTGCTGTGCGTGATGCGCGTGACGCCCGTGCGCCGGTGGGTCAGTCGACGGCGGCCAGTGCGGCGATGGTTAGGGCGAGTTCGGTGAGCAGGAGGAACGCGTGGGCGCGTTGCGCGTCGTCGGTGAGGGGCTTCATGCGCGAGAGCAGGGTGGCGACCCGGTCGGGCAGTTCCTCGGGCCGGGCTTTGAGTTGGGCGGCGAGCTGGCCGACGAGGTCACGTTCGCGGGCCAGGTAGCGGAATGCCTCGATGCCGGTGATCGCTTCGATGCGGCGTTGCCCGGCGCCGACCGACGAGTCACCGGTGAGGGCGAGCGAGCGGATCTGCGCGGAGTGCGCGACGTGCGTGCCGCCGCACAGCTCCCGGGACCGCTCGCCGCCGATCTCGACGACCCGGACGGTCTTGTCGTAGGTTTCCGCCGAACAGGCCAGGGCACCGTCGGCGGGGCCTGATCCAAGGGTAGGTAGCAGACGTCGACGTGGCAGGTCGCGGCGGATCGCGAGGTTCGCGACCTCCTTGATCTCGCTGCGGGTGCTCTCCGACAGGCCGCCGTGCCAAGCGAAGTCCAGGCCGGGGTTGGACAGGTGGTGTTCCGGTCGGTGTCGACGGCACGTCTGGTGGTCGTCGACACCGACCGGATCAGCACCCGGTCAGTTGTCCGGCGGTGTCGCGGTGGCGGCGACGAGCAGGGACAGCTCTCGGACGAGGTCGTCCAGGGACTGGCCGCTCTGCGCGCGGAGCAGTCCGAGGCTCAGGTCCGCCAGGAGGTAGAAACCGAGGGTCTTGGCCTGCTCGGAATTGAACGCGGCGAGGAGTTCCTCGGCGCCGCCGAGGTCACCGCGATGCTTGGCCGCGATGACCCCGGCAGCGCGTTGGACCAGTTCCGCGGCGGCCGGGGTGAGGCCGGTCACGCCGGTCAGATCTTCGGCGCGGCGGTGCGGGCGGCGTCGAACCGGGCGATCACGTCCGACCAGTTCACCAGGTTCCACAGCCGGTCCACGTAGTCCGGCCGGACGTTCTTGTACTGCAGGTAGTAGGCGTGCTCCCAGGCGTCGAAGACCAGCAACGGCGTGGTGCCCTGGCCCACGTTGCCGTGGTGGTCGTAGACCTGCTCCACGATCAGCCGCTGCCCGAGCGGCTCCCAGGCCAGCACGCCCCAGCCGGAGCCCTGCACACCCTTGGTCGCCGCCGACAACTGGCCGGCGAACGCCTCGAACGAGCCGAAGTGCTCCTCGATCGCCGCTGCCAACTCACCGTCGGGGCGGTCACCGCCGTCCGGGGACAGGTTGCCCCAGAAAATCGAGTGCAGCACGTGACCGGAGAGGTTGAACGCGAACGTCTTCTCCAGACCGACCAGGGTCGAGAAGTCGCCCTTGGCGCGGGCTTCGGCGAGCTGCTCCAGGCCGTCGTTGGCGCCCTTGACGTACGTGGCGTGGTGCTTGTCGTGGTGCAGTTCCAGGATCTGCCCCGACATCGCCGGCTCCAACGCGCCGTAGTCGTAGGACAGGTCGGGCAGGGTGTAGACCGCCATCAGAGTCCCTCCAGGGTTACTGCCAAGCTGATGCTCTTGCCACTATCTTGCAATAGAAACGGTGATAGTGCGGCAAGGAGGGGGCGGTTGACCACATCGCAGACCGACCGGGCGGCCGCCGCCGTGCGGCGGCTGCGTCGCGCCGGCCTGCGTAACACCGCTGCCCGGCGAGGAGTCCTCGACCAACTCGCCCACGCGATAGGCGGGCGCGGACACCTCACCGTCACCGAGTTGCACCGCGCGCTTCTCGCCCGTGGTCTGAGCGTGGAACTGTCGACGGTCCACCGGGTGCTGCGGCAACTGGTCGCGCTGGGCACCGCCCACACCGTGCCGGTCGGCAGGACGACCACGTTCGGCCTCGCCGACGACGCGCACCACCACGCCGTCTGCGGCACCTGCGGCGACATGCGGCAGTTGCCCGTCGAAGCGGTCGACGCCGGCACCGCCGCCGCACGCGCCTTCGGGATCGACCCGGATCCACCCGGCCAGCCCAACGGGGTCGTCGTCTACGGACGGTGCGCGGAATGCCGGGCCCTGCGGGCGGCGGCACTGGCCAACGCGCGGCTCGACGATCTCACCGACGCGTGGGAGCTGCTGGCGCAGCATCCCCCGCTCCCCGCCGTCGTGGACACCGACCTCCATAGGCTGCAGGTGGTCGGACATCGCCTGCGTCAGGTGTTCCAGAGCGTGACCACAGGCGGTGAGCAGCAGGCGGTGGACGAACTCAACGCCCTGCTGGCCCGGTACCGGGCCCACCCGATGATCTCCGGCACCTCGGCGGTCGACTGACACATGCACGTCGCCACACCCGGCACACCGCGCTCGGTCGAGTACGTCGCCGCCGTCGTGTGGGGACTCGCCGTGTGGCTGTGCGAACGAGGCATCGACCGGCTCGGCGTCTGCGCAGACCCACGGTGCCCGACCGCGTTCCTCGACGACAGCAGCAACCGATGCCGCCGGTTCTGCTCCGACCGGTGCGCCACCCGCCACCACGTCCGCGCCCACCGCGCCAGACACCGCGCCACCCAGCCCTGACCACGACGGGTTACCATGCCGTCATGAACTTCGAACGGATCACCGTCAACCCGGCCCAGATGGGCGGCGCACCGTGCATCCGTGGGCTACGCATCCCGGTCGCGACGGTCGTGGCAATGATCGCGGACGGCATGAACACGGACGAAATCGTGTCAGAGCTGCCAGACCTGACCGTTGATGACGTCTGGGAGGCGCTGCGCTTCGCCGCCGAAGCTGTCCGGGAACGGGAACTGCCGTTGCATCACGCGGCATGAGATTCCTGATCGACAATAACCTGTCGCCAGCGGTTGCCGCAGGTCTGCGCAACCAGGGGCATGATGCCGAGCACCTCAGGGACTACGGCTTGGCGGCGGCACCGGATGAGATCGTGCTGGATCGGGCACGCCAGGAACAGCGAGTGTTGATCTCTGCAGACACCGACTTCGGTACTCTGCTGGCATCCTCCGGGGCCAGCGAACCGTCCGTGTTGTTGGTGCGGCGGATCAGCGGTCGCCGAGCCGCACAGATCGTCGCGATCCTGGTGGCGAACCTCGCCGCAGTCGCTGACGACCTGGCCAGTGGAGCGATCGTCGTGGTTGGCGAGGACTGGCTGCGGGTCCGCCCCTTGCCCATCCTGCGCGGCAAGTGACCTACACGCCGGTTTGCCATCACCACGAGTCGCAGCCGGTCAGGTCACCCCTTCCTCCTGAGCGGGCGTGGATGACGCCGCTTTCAGGTCGACTATGGGGGTCGCCGCGAGTAGCGGCCGGGTGTACGGATGGCAAGCCTCGGTGGTGAGCTGCGCGGTCGGCGCTTCCAGGCCAGCGCGGGCGCTTTGGCGGCCAAACGTTGGGGCGGGAGTTTTCCCGGCCAACTACTCCGCCGTGCACCAAGCAGCCACGCCAGCACACCGGCCATGCCGCATCTGACGGTACGGGCCGGCGCGACCCACATTCCGCCCCACACCGTTTCGGGCACCCCACACTTCACCTCGATCAGGCCAACCGCCAAGATTACAGCGAAATGCCTGCTGAAGATCGGTGCCAGGCACGACCTGCCACCCAACATCGAGCACCAGTGTGGGGCGATCGTGTGAGCACACCTGTGAGCACGATGATCAGAGAATCGGCATTGGTCGATGACCGATGCCGAATGAACTGCATAAACAAGGGTGGAGTCGAGGGGACTCGAACCTCTGACCCCCACACTGCCAGTGCCGGCGGCAGCACGACCTTCGGCTTTCTGGGGTCGTCGAGCGGCACCAACGGCGTACCGTCGTTGTCCTGTTCAGCGAGCTGAACAGGCCGTGAGCTGACGGGCCGGGCGGCACGGACGCCCGGCCCGCGCGCGCTCCTCTCCCGGGGAGGCGATCCACGGGACGGGAGTTACGGGTTTCCGCCATCAAGGTCGGCGGTTGCCCCCGTGGTCGCAGCCGCCTGCCGGGCCTAGCGTCGACACGCATGATCACGCTGAATGCGCTGGATCCGTCAGCTCACCAGGGGACTGGCGGCGCAGGGGCGTACGGTCTTCGTCTCCAGCCATCTGATGAGGGAGCTGCCGCGGACCGCGGACCATCTGGTGGTGATCGGTCGGGGCCGACTTCTCACCGACGCGCCGCTGGCGGCACTGTCGACCGTCTCGGCGAGCACCTGGTGGTGATCAACGGTCTGGGCATGGACCGGGGTCGGCGACTCCGACTACAACCGGCGGGTGCTGGCGATCCTCCGCTACCTCGACGCCTGACCGAGCTTCGCAGCATGCGGAACAGATCGAGGGGCTGTGCCGGCGGCTGGCGACGACCCGGCCGCAGGTCGTCGCCAGCCGGTCGGGCTAGCGGTAGGTGAGGTCGGACGAGGAGTAGATGCAGTTGGTGCCGTCGGCACCGGTGCCGATCTGGGTGGGTTCGTTGCCGCTGCTGTTGCCGTTGTACTTGCGGCAGATGACCATCGACCGGCTGGAGTCGTTGACGATGGTGATCCCGGAGAAGCGGGCGGTGTCGCCGTAGTTGACGTTGATGCCGGCGACGGTGTTGCCGGGTCGGGTCAGCGTGACGTTGCGGATCACCACGTTGCGGCGGTGCTGGGTGGAGCAGTTGCCGCAGGAGCGGTAGAAGGTGCCGAAGTTGGTGGCCTGGAAGTTCTGGATGGTCAGGGTGCCCGGGCCGTTGTGTTGGAACACCTTGTCGCTGGCGGAGCGGGCGCCGCCGCCGTCGACCAGGAAGTTCGGTGAGCCGCTGCCCCGGAAGGTGGCGGCGTCCTCGCCGACGTCCTCCCACCAGACGTTGCGCAGGGTGCAGGGGCCGGCGCAGTGGACGCCGTCACCGGCGGGAGCACCGATGATCACATTTTGCAGGGTGGCGCCGGATTCGAGCCGGAACATCGGGTCCTGGCTCTCCTCCTGGCTGCCGTCGCCGATGCAGCAGTAGCGGCGCATCCCGCCGTCGAGGGTGCCGCTGACGGGGATGGTGCCGTTGACGTTCACCTGTCCGGTCGGGTTGGGCCAGGAGCCCGTGGGTGGCGGCGGGGG
>NZ_POTX01000095.1 GCF_003236305.1 Micromonospora endophytica
GTCCCCGGCGACCCGGGCGGGGGCGGTGATCTCCGGACTGGTCATCTGTGGATTCTCAGCCGTCTGACTCTTCAGTACCAGCGATTATCTCTTCACCACGATTCAGTCCGGCTTTATAGTTGCGGCGTGCTCGACGTCCACCGGCTCCGGATCTTCCGCTCCGTGGTGGCGTCCGGCTCCGTCCAGGCTGCCGCCGCCAACCTCGGCTACACCCCCTCCGCGATCAGTCAACACCTCGCCGCGCTGCAACGCGAGACCGGCCTCACCCTGCTCGCCCGAGCGGGGCGGGGCCTGCGACCCACCGCCGCCGGGCATGCCCTGGCCGCCGAGGCCGACCGGGTGCTCGCCCGCCTCGGCGAGGCCGAGTCACTCATCGCGGACCTGCGGTCCGGTCGTACCGGCACCCTGTCCATCGCGTACTTCGCCTCGGTCGGTGCGGCGTGGATGCCGCATGTGGTGCGGCGGCTCACCACCGACCTGCCCGGCGTCCGGCTGGATCTGGAACTGCGCGAACACATCCCGGACAACCGGGAGGAGCGCGCCGACGTGCAGGTGGTGGTGGCCCCAACCGGCTTCCATCCCGGTTCCGGCTTCACCGCCCACCATCTGCTCGACGACCCCTATGTCGCGGTGCTGCCGGCCGGGCACCGCTTCGCCGGCCGGGCCGAGGTCGATCTGGTCGACCTCGCCGACGAGCGCTGGGTCGACAACGACTTCGCCCGGGGCTGGTGCCGTAGCAACCTCATCGAAGCCTGCACCGCCGCGGGCTTCAGCCCGGCCTTCCGGGTCGAGGCGCACGACTACCCGACCGCGCTGGCCTTCGTCGGTGCCGGCATCGGCCTCACGGTGCTGCCCGCGCTCGGCGCGGCGCAACTGCCCGCAGGCGTGACCCGGGTCCGGGTGGTCCGCCCCACGCCGACCCGGTCGATCCACCTGGTGGTGCACGACGCGGTCGCGCACACCCCGGCGGTGCGGGCGGCGGTCACCGCGCTCCACGAGGCGGCGCGCACAGAGTTGTCGGCGGAGGCAGGCACGTGATCTCGACACTCAACCGGCTTGTCGATCTCGTCGAGGAACACCTCGTCGAGGACGTCGACGTCGACACCTTCGCCAAGATGTGCGGCACGACCGAGTACCACCTGCGCCGGATGTTCTCGTCGTTGGCGGGCATGCCGCTGTCGGAGTACGTGCGCCGGCGGCGGATGACCGTCGCCGCCAGCGACGTGGTCCGCGGCGAGTCGGATCTGCTCAGCATCGCCGTGCGGCACGGATACGGCTCGACCGAGGCGTTCGGGCGGGCGTTCCGGGCCGTGCACGGTGCCGCTCCCGGTGACGTACGCCGCGATGGTGGTCCCCTTCGCAGCCAGCCGCAGATCAGGTTCCGGCTGACCGTGGAAGGGGGCCTGCCCATGCACACCCGCATCGTCGACCGCCAGGCGTTCCGGCTGGTCGGACACGCCGCCCGGGTCCCGCTGATCCACCACGGAGTCAACCCGCACATCCAGCGGCACATCGCCGCGCTGCCGGCTGCGGAACATCTGCGGCTGAAGGCACTCAGCGACACCGAGCCGGCCGGTCTGCTCGCGGTCTCCGACGATCTGGATCCCGACTTCCCCGAGGGCACCGAGCTGACCCAACTGCACGGGGTGGCGATCGGCGGGGACACGCCGGTCCCCGCCGACCTCGACACCATCGAGGTGCCGGCCGGCAGGTGGGCGGTGTTCCGCAGCAGCGGCCCCTACCCGCAGACATTCCAGACGACCTGGGCCGCGACGGCGACCGAATGGTTTCCGAGCAACCCGTGGCGGCTGCGTCCGGGGCCGGCGCTCACCGCGATCCTGGCGCACGCGGCCGATTTCCGCACCGCGACCTGCGAACTGTGGCTGCCCGTCGAACCGGTGTGACACTGACACTGCCCGGATGCGGTCTGTGCCGCATCCGGGCGACGGCGGCCGGTTACGCCGGCACCGGCTGGGGATCACCGGCGGCGTCCCGCGCCGCCATGGTCTCCTGCCGGTCGGCCTCCTCCCGCAGGATGGCGCAGTTCAGCCAGGCGTCCGGGACGGCGAAGCCGTCCACGAGCGTGCGCAGGTGCGGACGCAGCTCCTTGAGCAGGCTGTTCACCACCGCGGTGATGGCCTTGGACCGGGCCGGGGTGAGCCGGCCGTGCTCCAGCAACCAGCCCTTGTTGGCCTCGATGACGCTGAGCGCGTAGAGGTCGCAGACCCGGGAGAGCAGTGCCTTGACCGCCGGGTCGGCGGTGTCCTCGATGCCGGCGACGAACGCCTCCAGGGTGACCCGGTCGATGTGCGCGGCGGCGACCGTGAGGACGTGGTCCTGCACGTCGTTGAAGATGTCGAAGGGGCGGTCCTGCTTGGAGGCCGCGCCGCCCCGCAGGCGGCGGATCGCGCCGTCGAGCAGGTGCCGCTCGCGGTCCTCGAAGACCTTGAGCTGCCAGCCCCGGTCGGTGACGGCTACCTCCTCGTCGTGGCCGGGCACGGCGCCGATCAGGCGCTGGATGAGCGACCGCGCGGCGGTGCGTTCGAGCACCATCTCCCGCACCTGCTCGGCGACGAAGGAGGCACGCCCCCAACCGTCCAACGAGCCGAACTCGTCCCGGTAGCCGGTGAGCAGCCCCTTGGCCACCAGTTGCAGCAGCACCGTGTTGTCGCCCTCGAACGTGGTGAAGACGTCGGTGTCCGCCTTCAGCCCGGGCAGCCGGTTCTCGGCCAGGTAGCCGGCACCGCCGCACGCCTCGCGGCACATCTGGATGGTGCGGGTGGCGTGCCAGGTCTGCGCGGCCTTGAGCCCGGCCGCCCGGGACTCCAACTCCCGTTGCCGATGCTCGTCGACGGGTTGGCCGGCGCCCTGCGCGTCGTGCAGCGCGGCGACCAGCTCGGCCTGGGCGAAGTGCAGCGCGTACGTGGTGGCCAGGGCGGGCAGCAGCTTGCGTTGGTGGGCCAGGTAGTCGTTGAGCGGGACCTCACGGTCGGCGTCGGGTGCGCGGAACTGGCGGCGGATGTCGCCGTAGCGGACCGCGATGGTCAGCGCCGACCTGGTGGCCGCCGAGGCGGCGCCGCCCACGCTGACCCGGCCCCGGACCAGCGTGCCGAGCATGGTGAAGAAGCGGCGGGAGTCGTCCTCGATCGGGCTGGAGTACGTGCCGTCCGCCGCGACCTGCCCGTACCGGTCCAGCAGCATGTCCCGGGGCACCTGCACGTGGTCGAAACTGAGCCGTCCGTTGTCCACGCCGAGCAGGCCGGCCTTGGGCCCCGCGTCGCCGATGGTCACGCCGGGCAGCGCGTTGCCCTGGGCGTCGCGGATCGGCACCAGCCACGCGTGTACGCCGTGCCGGCGGCCCTGCGTGATCAGTTGCGCGAAGACCACCGCCATCCGGCCGTCGCGGGCCGCGTTGCCGATGTAGTCCTTGCGGGCCGCCTCGTGCGGGGTGTGCAGGTCGAAGGTCTGCGTCTGCGGGTCGTACGTGCAGGTGGTGCGCAGCTGCTGGACGTCGGAGCCGTGGCCGGTCTCGGTCATCGCGAAACAGCCGAGGGTGGTGCCGGAGACGATGTCCCGAAGGTGGGCGTCGTGGTGCCGCCGGGTGCCGAGGGCCATCACCGCGCCACCGAACAGGCCCCACTGCACGCCCGCCTTCACCATCAGCGACAGGTCCACCTGCGCCAGCATCTCGCTGGCGACTATCGACCCGCCGACGTCGGATCTGCCGCCGTACTCGGTGGGGAAGGCTGACGCGATGCCCAGCTCGACGGGAAGCTCGGTGAGCAGCCGGCTGACCCGCTCCCGGGCCTGGTCGCCGGTCTCGCCGTAAACCGGTAGGAACCGGGCGTCGAGGTGGTTCCGATGCGCGGCGCGGACCTCGGCCCACGGCCCGTCGAGCACTTCCTGTAGGCGGGCGAGGTCGATCGGGCCGGACAGGTGACTTGACATGACTCACCTCAAGTGGCGGACGTCTATGGGTACAGCCTGTACCCAAACAACGATACTGCCCGTTACAGTGATCCGGTGAGCGATGCCGGGGTGAGGCGGGACACGATCGCCGCGCGTCGCGCGGCCGGTGCCCCGGACGAGCGCGCCCGACGACGGCAGTTGATCGTGGAAGCCGCGGTCCGGGTCATCGAGGAGAGCGGCACCGAGGCCGGCCTGGGGGCGGTCGCCGACCGCGCCGGGCTGCCCCGGCCGCACGTCTACCGCCATTTCACCAGCAAGGACGACCTCGACCAGGCGGTCGCCCGACACGCGGCACGACTGCTCAGCGCGTACATTCGCCCGTCGCTGTCGGCGGCGGGAACGCCGCCCGAGGTGATCCACGGCATCATCGGCCGGGTGCTGAGCTGGGCGGTGGAGCACCCGAACCTCTACCGGTTCCGGGCCCGTCTGCGCACCGCGCAGGCCGTGCCCGAACTCGCCGAGGCCGCCGTGGCCAACCTGCGCGCCGCCGGATACCGGGCGCAGCTGCCGGCGTACGTGGTGGCCAGCGTCATCGGCCTGGTCGACGCCGGCATCATCTGGTGGTTCGACCACCAGGAGGAGGTCGGCGTGCACCAGCTCAACGACTGGCTCGCGGCCCAGGTCTGGCGGGTCGTCGCCGAGGCGGTCGAGTAACCCGCCGCTACGCCAGAAATATCGACATGTTCCAATTGGTCGAGTACGATCGCGGCGGGGAGCCGTCAGGTCGTCGCAGGCAGCACAGTGGTGCCGCCTGCCATCTTATGTCCGAACCGACCGGCGTGTGCTCTCGACGGGTTGGGCATCCCGGCGAGCGACACCGGCGTCGGCGGACCAACTGGAGCATCGATGAAATTCTCACGAACAGCCCGTCGGTTGGGACTCGGCGCGGTCACCGTACTCGCCGCCGCGTTCACGATGGTCGTGGTCCAGCAGGCCGGCCCGGCCTCGGCGCACGGATCCGTCACCAACCCGCCGTCCCGCAACTACGGCTGCTGGGAACGCTGGGGCGCCGACCACCTCAACCCCGCCATGGCCCAGAGCGACCCGATGTGCTGGCAGGCATGGCAGGCCAACCCGAACACGATGTGGAACTGGAACGGCCTGTACCGCGAGAACGTCGGCGGCAACCACCAGGCCGCCGTCCCGGACGGACAACTCTGCAGCGGCGGTCGTACCCAGAACGGCCTGTACGCCTCGCTGGACACGGTCGGCGCGTGGACCGCGAAGCCGATGCCCAACAACTTCACGCTGACGCTCACCGACGGTGCCCGCCACGGCGCGGACTACATGTTGATCTACATCACCAAGCAGGGCTTCGACCCGACCACCCAACCCCTCACCTGGAACAGCCTGGAACTGGTGCTGCGTACCGGCAGCTATCCGACCACCGGGCTCTACGAGGCCCAGGTGAACGCGGGCAACCGCACCGGGCGGCACGTGGTCTACACGATCTGGCAGGCGTCCCACCTCGACCAGCCGTACTACCTCTGCAGCGATGTGATCTTCGGTGGTGGCGGCACCCCGCCGACCACCAGCCCGCCGACCACGTCACCGACCACCCCGCCGACCAGCACCCCGCCGCCGGCGGGCAATGGTGCCTGCACCGCCACCTACCGCAAGACCAGCGAGTGGTCCGGTGGCTTCGGTGCCGAGGTCACCGTGCGGGCCGGTAACGCCGCGATCTCCGGCTGGACGGTGAACTGGACCTGGCCCAACGGCCAGAGCATCACCAGTTCCTGGAACGCGACGATCACCTCAAGTGGATCGTCGGTCACCGCCTCGAATGCCGGTTACAACGGAAACCTGGGCGCCAACGGGAGCGCCAGCTTCGGATTCAACGGATCCTGGAACGGGACCAACTCCACTCCCACCCTTACCTGCACCGCCAGGTAACCGCACCCGCGACGGGGGTGACGCCGCACGGCGTCACCCCCGTCGACGCGATCCCGGCAGATGGCGGTGGCTGCCTTGGGAGCGGTACCAATCAGCGGCCGTTTGATCGCTACACTCCTGCGCAAAGCCGGAACTGCCCGCGATCCTTTGTGGGCGCTGATCCGAATTGAATGGAGACGCCTGTGACTCGCGACGAGGCGGCACCACCCGGTATCGACACCAGCATTCCCAGTGTGGCCCGGGTCTACGACTTCTTCCTCGGCGGCAAGGACAACTTCGAGGTCGACCGCCAGGTCGCCGCGCACGCCCTGCGGATCACACCGGACGGTCCGGCGGCCGGCCAGGCGAACCGGGCCTTCCTGCGTCGGGTGGTCCGGTACCTCGTCGCCGAGGTGGGCCTCGACCAGTTCCTCGACATCGGATCCGGGCTGCCCACCCAGGGCAACGTGCACGAGGTCGCCATCGAGCACAACCCGAAGGCCCGGGTGGTCTACGTGGACAACGACCCGATCGTGCTGACCCACGGGCGGGCGCTGCTCGCCGAGGAGGGCACCGCGACGGTGATCCAGGCCGACATCCGGTCGCCGCAGGAGATCCTGCACCACCCGGACGTGCGCCGGTTCCTCGACTTCGACCGTCCGGTCGGGCTGCTGCTCTTCGCGATCCTGCACCACCTCGGTGACGACGAGAACCCGAAGGCGGTGGCGGCGGAGCTGATCGACGCCCTGCCGTCCGGCAGTTACGTCGCGATCTCGCACTTCCGCGACCCGGGCGAACAGGCCCCGGAGGCGTCCCGGAAGGCGCGTGAGGTCGAGCGGATCTTCAACGAGTCGCTCGGCACCGGCCGCTGGCGCAGGGACGAGGAGATCCTCGACTTCGCCGACGGTCTGACGGTGCTGGAGCCGGGATTGGTGCCGCTGGCCGAGTGGCGTCCCGAGCCGGGCACGCCGGCCGTGGAGCAGACGGACACCTATCACACCTTCGTCGGGATGCTAGCCCGCAAGGCGTAGAACCGAGCCGGGCGTCGATGGTGGAGTGCTGTGGCGCTCCACCATCGACGATCTCAGCCGATCCGCGCCGGACCGAACCAGCCGTGCAGGTCGACAAGCAGGTGGATGGTGCCACCGCTGACGTTCTTGATCAGGATCCGGCCGTCCTGACCGACCCTTCGTACGGGGTCGAACTTCCCGCCCTGCACCACCACCATCGAGGCACGCGCGTGCTGCCCGGCGGTGAAGTTGAGCACCGAGGGATCGCCGCTGACGAACGCCGCCCCCGAGTCCGGTTTGACGGCCAGGAACCCGGTGCCTGTCGGCTTCACCACGGCCAGGTTCACGATGGCACCGGCCAGCCCGGCGGACGGAATGCCGTTGGCCCCGCTGAGCTGCACCGCGACCGTCCCGTTGGCGGGCACGGCCACCCCTTGGTCGGCAGTCGTGTTCAGCACCCGGGTGGGCGGCGTCAGCCGTAGCCCGGCACCCGTGCGGGCCGTCGCGGTGACGTAGCCCTGCACGCTGATCACCAGGTGGACCGCCGGTCCCCGGTTCTCGATCGTCACCTGACCGTTCGCCGACAGCTTCACCGCGACGCCTTGCGAGGTGATGCCGCTGACGTAGTCCAGCAGGCTGCGGGTCTCGACCGGGCCGCCGGTCGGGTAGGCGCGCAGGTAACCGGGGCCTGTCGCGCCGACGACGGCGATGTCCAGCAGGGCGCCGGTCGCGCCGACCGGGATGGTGCCGCCGGTCAGGGCGATGGTCCGGGTGCCACCGGAGGGCACGGTGCCCTTCGTGGTGCCGGTGCCGTCGCGGGTGTCCGCCACCCGCCGGTGCGGCACCGCCACGAAGCCGCCACCAGCCGGCGACGCCTCCACGGAGCCGGCCCGGAAGTAGCCGTGCACGTCGACCATGATGTGGGTGTCGCCGCTGTTGGTGTAGACCGAGAGTGTGCCGTCCGCGCCGACCCTGACCACCTGCGTGGCCGAGATGATGTCTCCCTTGTGGGCGTTGACCGTGGAGGTGGCCGGCTGGGGTGTGCCGCCCGGGAAGGCGGTGAGGTGGGTGGTGGCGGTCGGGCTGATCGCGGCGACGTCGACGAGCACCGCACTCACCCCGTACGCCGGCACGCCGGCGGTCCCGAGCACCCGGAACGTGGTGGTGCTCCCGCCCGCCTTCAGGCCCTTCGCGCCACCGGTGTCGGTGCGGGTGTCGAGCAGGGTTCCGCTGGCCGGAAGCGCGACGTAGTCGTCGGCAGTGCTGGCGTGGATCCAGTCGCCGAGGTCGTCGACGCGGACCTCGATGGCCGTGCGGCGGGTCTCGGTCTCGGCCAGGCAGCCGCCCTGCCAGGACGAACCGTGCAGGGCGACAAGTGTGGGCGTGCCGGCGACCTCCCGCAGCAGGGGACCGCCGGCATCACCGCGGCAGAGGGTGGCACCGGTGGCGGCGCCGTCGATGGCGACACTGCCGGCGGTGACGTTCTGCACGGTGAAGGTGCCGGCGTGCAGCCTGGTCGGCACCCATTCGGTGGCGGTTCGCCCGAATCCGGCGGCCACCAGCTGCTCACCGCCGAGGGCCACCGAGCCGAGCGCCACCGGCGCGACGGTGGTCACCGGCTGCGCGAGCTGCGCGAGCACCACGTCCCGGGTGGCATGGGGTACGAGCGCGGTGACGGCGAGGACGTGCCCGCCGGACCCGGTCAGGTCGGTCCGCCCGACCGTGACGGTGGTGGGACGATCCGGTGCCCGACCGCTGTTGGCCTGCGTCGCCTCCGGGAAACAGCCGGTCGTCGTGATCACCCAGGAAGGATCGACAAGCGCGCCGGTGCAGGATGCCAGCTCGTTCTGGATCTTCGCGGTGAACAGGTAACTGCCCGCCGGTACGGGAGTGGACCCGCTGACGGCGTTGGCGGCGACGCCGCCGATCATGCCGGCACCGAGAGCGGCGGCGACGACAGCCGAGACCCTTGCCCGGCGAGTTCGCGTGAAACGCATACGGCCTCTTTCGAGTGGAACGACGGTGAGCGACGGTAACAACGATCGCCGATCCGATGTGGCCGCTACGATCAATCGTCCGATCAGGACACTTCTCGCCACACGTACGTCATGTCCGGCTCGTTCTCCTCGTTGCGGCTGCCGTCGCTCTCGTCGACCGGACGGAAGCCGCGCCGCTCGTAGAACCTCCGGGCGGAGGTGTTGCGGGTGAACACGCGCAGGTTGAGCACCTGCGGTCCGGTCCGCCGCACCTGATCGAGCAGCGCGTGACCGATGCCCTGCCCCCGGGCGTCGGGCCGCAGGTACAGATGCTCCAGCACCTCACCGTCGAGTGCGGCGAAGCCGAGGATCTCACCGGTGTGGGGGTGCTCGGCCACCCAGGTCACACAGCCGGGCAGCACCACGTGGGTGACCCAGGCTCTGGTCTGCTCCTCGTCGTAAAGGCGCGGCAGATAGGGCATCGCGGCCGCCCGGGAAGCCAGGAACACCCGCGTGACGGTGTCGGCGTCGTCGGCCTTGGCGCGGCGGATCACCGCTGTCGTGCCGTCCACTCAGTCGGCCCGGCCCGCCGGGTCGGTGGCGAGGGTGCCACCGCCCACCCCGATGCCGCCGTCGGTGGCGCAGACGTGGTTGGCCATGCGATCCATCCTAGGTCGTCGCGCCCTGCTGTCCGCGCACCTTCCGCACCTCCCGGTGTCACTTCTCGGTGGGTGCGGAAGGTGCTGGTCAGCGGAGGTCTCCAGGGGCGCGCACCGTGCCACCCGACCTCCACGCAGGTGGCTCAGGCCGGGACTCGGGTGGCGCCGAGGGCGCGGCCGGCGGCACGGGCGGCCTCTCGGGCCTCCGCGTGCATCTGGGCGGCCTGGTCGGTGAAGGGGTCCAGGGCGGGGTTGACGCCGACGAGGGTGAACTCACGTTCGATGACGGTGAGGTCGGCCCCCCAGGCGTCGGCGAGGATGCGACGCAGGTAGGGCGTCGAGTGGTCCCAGCCCTCACGCGGGGTGCCGCTGCCGTACGCGCCGCCACGGACCGTGGCCAGCACCGCCGGCTTGTCCGCGAGGAACGGGTTGCCGGTCACTCGTGGGTCGGCGCAGACGAGATCGACGTACGTCTTGACGTGCTGCGAGACGCCGAAGTTGTAGAGCGGCACGGCGAACAGGATCGCGTCGGCGGCGAGCAGTTCGTCCACGAGCGTGGCGGCGAGGGCGAGGGCCTCGCCCTGTTCGGCGGTGCGTTCCGCCGGCGCGGTGCTCCCGGCGGTCACGGCCGCCGCCCAGGCGGTCGCGGAGAAGGTGTCCACGCCGACGTGGCGACGCTCGATCGTGTCGCCGGGATGCGCGGCGAGCCACTCCTGCTCGACGATGTCCGCGATCTCGCGGCTCGCGGAGCCGTGCGTACGGATGCTGGCGTCCAGGCGGAACAGGGTCATCAGGTACTCCCAGCGGTAAGAGGTTCAAGCTTGAAGTCACCGTACGCCCTACTGCTTCAAGCTTGAAGTCGATGCGAGATGCCTCACTTCATCCGTGAAGTCGGCGCGTAGGCTGGACCCGTGCCGGAGGAGCCGCAGTGGCTGAACGACCGGGAGACCGAGGCCTGGCTCGCCCTGGCCAGTCTCATGTTCACGCTGCCCGGCGCGCTGGATGCGCAGTTGTCGCGCGACAGCGACCTGACGCTCTTCGACTACTCCGTGCTCAGCAGCCTCTCCATGACGCCCGGGCGGGCCCAGCGGCTCAGCGACCTGGCCGGCCATATCGGCAGCTCGCTGTCTCGGCTGTCGAACGTCGTCAAGCGCCTGGAGCGGCGGGGTCTGCTGCGCCGGGAGCCCGATCCGGAAAGCCCTCGCTACACCCGGGCCGTGTTGACCGACGACGGGTGGGACACGGTGGTCGCCGCGGCGCCGGGGCACGTCGCCGCGGTGCGGCGCTACGTCATCGACGGGCTGACCGAGGGGCAGGTCACCGCGCTGCGTGAGGTCGCCTGCCACGTGACGGAGCGGATCAACGAAGCGTCGGCGGAGGTGCCGCGCCGCCGTTAGGCCGCCCTGTGCCTCGACCGCAGGCGATCGTCGTAGGCTTCCGGGTGCGAGCGGCCGTTCTGGGGTGGAATGTGCCGTATTGAGGCGGGGTGAAAACTTGAACAATTCCAAAAGAGTGGGCTAGGGTCGCCACGTGACGTCCGACTTCGAGGCTCAGCTGCGGTCGGTCTCGTTGCGCGTGACCCGGCCCCGCCTCGCGGTGCTCGCCGCGCTGCGGGACCACCCCCACGTCGACACGGACACCGTGATCGCGTTGGTTCGGGCTGATCTTCCCACCATCTCCCACCAGGCGGTCTACGACGTGCTGCGGGCGCTCACCGACGCCGGTCTGGTGCGCCGCATCCAGCCTGCCCGGGCGACCGCCCGCTACGAGGCGCGGGTGGGAGACAACCACCATCACGTCGTGTGCCGCTCCTGCGGTGCGATCGCCGATGTCGACTGCGCCGTCGGCAGCGCCCCCTGTCTCACCGCCTCCGACGCCCACGGCTTCACCGTCGATGAGGCGGAGGTCGTCTACTGGGGCACCTGCCCCGACTGCGCGACCGCACGCACGTCCCAGAGATCCACGAGTTCGGAAGGAAGTAGATGAGCCACACCCAGGAGAACGGCCCCGTCAGCCCGCAGGGCGTGGACGAGAAGGCGGCGGCCGGCTGCCCGGTCGCGCACGATTCGGTGACCGCGCACGGCAGCGAGAGCGAGAACCCGGCGATCGACTCGCCGACGCCGAAGACGGGCGGTCGTCCCCGTACCAACCGGGACTGGTGGCCCAACCAGCTCGACCTGTCGGTGCTGCACGCCCAGTCGCCCAAGGGCAACCCGCTGGGAGAGAGCTTCAGCTACGCCAAGGAGTTCGCCAAGCTCGACGTCGAGGCTCTCAAGCGGGACATCACCCAGGTGCTCACCACCTCGCAGGACTGGTGGCCTGCCGACTTCGGCCACTACGGCGGGCTGATGATCCGGATGAGCTGGCACGCCGCGGGCACCTACCGCATCGAGGACGGCCGGGGCGGCGCCGGTGACGGCGGCCAGCGCTTCGCCCCGCTGAACAGCTGGCCGGACAACGCCAACCTGGACAAGGCCCGCCGGCTGCTCTGGCCGGTCAAGCAGAAGTACGGCCAGCAGATCTCCTGGGCCGACCTGCTGGTGCTCGCCGGCAACGTGGCCCTGGAGTCGATGGGCTTCAAGACCTTCGGCTTCGGCTTCGGCCGGGAGGACGTCTGGGAGCCCGAGGAGATCTTCTGGGGTCCGGAGGACGCCTGGCTCGGTGACGAGCGGTACGCCTCCGACAAGGAGATGACGGCGGGTGTCGGGGCGACCGAGATGGGTCTCATCTACGTCAACCCGGAGGGCCCACGCGGTAACGCGGACCCGCTCGCCGCGGCGTACTTCATCCGCGAGACCTTCCGCCGGATGGCGATGAACGACGAGGAGACCGTCGCCCTCATCGCCGGTGGCCACACCTTCGGCAAGACCCACGGCGCCGGCGTCGCCGACGACCACGTGGGCGCCGAGCCCGAGGGCGCGCCGCTGGAGGCACAGGGCCTGGGCTGGCTGAGCACGTACGGCAGCGGCAAGGGCGGGGACACCATCACCAGCGGCCTCGAGGTCACCTGGACCGACCGGCCGACGCAGTGGAGCAACCGCTTCTTCGAGATCCTCTTCGGCTACGAGTGGGAGCTGACCACCAGCCCCGGTGGCGCCAAGCAGTGGGTGGCCAAGGACGCCGAGGCGATCATCCCGGACGCCCACGACCCGTCGAAGAAGCACAAGCCGACGATGCTCACGACCGACCTGTCGTTGCGCGTCGACCCGGCGTACGAGAAGATCTCGCGCCGCTTCCTGGCGAACCCGGACGAGTTCGCGCTCGCGTTCGCCAAGGCGTGGTACAAGCTGCTGCACCGCGACATGGGCCCGGTCAGCCGCTTCCTCGGGCCGTGGGTGCCGCAGGCACAGCTGTGGCAGGACCCGGTGCCGGCCGTCGACCACGAGCTGGTCGGTGACGCCGACGTCGCCGCGCTCAAGGCGAAGGTCCTGGAGTCCGGGCTGAGCACCGCTCAGCTGATCTCCACCGCCTGGGCCTCGGCCGCCAGCTTCCGCTCCACCGACAAGCGCGGTGGTGCCAACGGCGCCCGGATCCGGCTCGAGCCGCAGCGCAGTTGGGAGGTCAACCAGCCGGAGCAGCTCGCCACCGTGCTGGAGACCCTGGAGGGTGTTCAGCGGGAGTTCAACTCCGCCGGTGGGGCGAAGATCTCGCTCGCCGACCTGATCGTGCTGGCCGGTTCGGCAGCCGTGGAGAAGGCGGCGCGCGACGCCGGTGTCGAGGTGACCGTGCCGTTCCGCCCGGGCCGCACCGACGCCACCCAGGAGCAGACCGACGTCGAGTCGTTCCGGGTCATGGAGCCGCGCGCCGACGGATTCCGCAACTACCTGCGGCCGGGAGAGAAGACCCAGCCCGAGGTGCTGCTCATCGACCGGGCCTACATGCTCAACCTGACCGCGCCCGAGATGACCGTCCTGGTCGGCGGCCTGCGCGCCCTCGGCAACAACGTCGGCGGCACCGCGCACGGTGTCCTCACCGACCGGCCCGGCGTGCTCAGCAACGACTTCTTCACCAACCTGCTCTCCCCGGGCACTCGGTGGAAGGCGTCGGAGTCCGAGGAGCACGTGTACGAGATCCGGGATCTGGCCACCGACGAGGTGAAGTGGACCGCCACCGCGGTCGACCTCATCTTCGGCTCCAACTCCCAGCTGCGGGCCCTCGCCGAGGTCTACGCCAGCGACGACGCGCGTGAGAAGTTCGTGGCCGACTTCGTCGCGGCCTGGACGAAGGTCATGGAGCTCGACCGGTTCGACCTCGCCTGATCCGAGCGCAATCGACGAGCCCCGGCCGATCCGTCCACGATCGACCGGGGCTCGTTCGGCATCAGTCGATGTCTCGCATGCGTTACAAACTAGACGGTGACCTCGTTCTTGACTAGGAATGGTACGGGGCCGGCGTGCTGCCGACCCCGTACCGGTAGCGCTACACCTGACCGTCCTGCCTGGTAAACACGGCGATCAGGTGCAGCAGGTGGGCGATGGCCTTGGCGGCGACGGCAAGGCCATCGCGCCCCGTCGCCTGCAACAGTTCCGCTGCAAGCCCAGCCGCGATGGCCGCTGCCGCCAATCCTCTTCCGGCCGCCCTGGGCGCCGCTGGCTGCGACGTCCGGTTGTCGGGACGCTCTTCCTCGGGGACCTCGTCCGGTCCCATCCAGTTCTTGTCGGTCACCGGTGTACCGACACGAACGTGAGTGTTCCTGCGTCCCATTGCACAACGGCCGATGCGAGCCGGGGTAACGACTGAGCGTGCCCCTCTCGAATTCGGCCTCGGCTCGCCGAAGGGCGGCCGTAACCGCACGTTCTGTCCGCTGGATATGCCACGGCGGAGCTATGGGCGCTGCTGAAAAAATAACCCTAAATCGGTCCGATTAGGACGACCTTGGTTTATGCAAGTTGCACGCTGCACTGCGGCCGAAGGATTTCCTGCTGAGGGGTATCGGAAATTGGTCAGTGTAACTACGCAGCGTAGCCGAACTTTGTGCCGAAATAGCCCGCCCTGGGCTCTCGGTCAGCGGGCGGGTGCCGTGACCTGACCACAGCCGCCACAACCGTGGCCGGCAGTGGCGGCTGTTCGGCTGCGCAATGGGCTTGTCACCGTTGCAGGCGGATCGGTTCGCCCGGGTCGCCGCGCCGGACCAGCCAGGCCTCGGTGATGTGGGTGAACATCGCCTCGGCGGCGCCTTCCGGGTCGTGCGCGGCGATTCGCTCGTAGATGCGGCGGTGCCCACGGTTGGACGCCACGCACAGGGACCGTTCGGTCCGACCCATGTATCGCGCCGTGTTCACCACCTGACTCTCCAGCGCGCGCACCACACCCCGGGCGATGCGGTTTCCGGAGGCATGCATGACCGTGTCGTGGAAGGCCCGGTCGTGATCGTGGTAGGTCACGTGGTCATCGACGAGTTCATCCATCCGGTCGACCTGCGCCCGCAGCCGGTCGATGGTCAGCTGGTCGGCGACGCGGGCGGCGACGTTCGCCATGTCGGATTCCAGCAGCCGCCGAGTCACCACGAGGTCGTCGAGGATGGTGAGGTCGTTGTCCTCGGCGATGGTGGCCGCGAGGACCAGCTCGTCGAGCATGTCCCACTGCGACTGCGGGGTGATCATGGTCCCGGCGCCCTGACGGACCTGTACCAGCCCTTTCTCCTGGAGAATCTTCACCGCCTCCCGGACGACGGTCCGGCTCACCGAGAAGGTCTCACAGAGGATCGGTTCCGGGGGCAACGCCGTTCCCGCTGGGTGCGCCCCGCGCACGATGCGCTCCACCAGTTCGGCGGTCACGGCTCGGGCAAGGTTGGTCGGCCGTCGCACCCAGGCCGGGGTGGCCAGGGCATCCCGGGCCGTTTCCTGCGGTGGCGTCATCTCTCCTCCGATCGGCTCGCCAAGCTGCGACGTCCGCGGGTCAGTGTACGGCGAAGTATTGACGTCCATCAGACGTCATACGAGCTGACTCACCCGTGCCACCGCCCTCCCGGAACGAGCCGAAAAGCCCTTTCGGCGTACGCTGACGCCACCACTGTCGAGACGGAGGGCCGATGCGAGGAGTTTCCCAGCGGCGTGAACTAGCGCGCCGTCCGACGGTGCGCCTCACCGAGCTCGGGTTCGGTGCGTCCCAGGGCGGCAATCTGCACCGGGTGACCACTGACGACGAGTTCACCGCGGCTGTCGACACCGCGTGGCAGGGCGGCGTGCGGTACTTCGACACCGCGCCGCACTACGGGCTCGGGTTGTCCGAGCGGCGGCTCGGCGCCGCGCTGCGACACCGCCCGCGCGAGGAGTACGTGGTGTCGACAAAGGTCGGCCGCCTTCTGGTGCCGTCGCCTGAGGACGCGCATCGGCGTGACGCTGAGGGCTTCGATGTTCCCGCGACCCACCGCCGGGTGTGGGACTTCAGCCGGGACGGTGTGCTGCGGTCGGTGGAGGCCAGCCTCGACCGCACCGGTCTGGACCGGCTCGACATCGCCTACCTGCACGATCCCGACCACCACTGGGAACAGGCGGTCTCCCAGGCCGTGCCGGCCCTGATCGAGCTGCGTGACCAGGGTGTGGTGGGTGCCATCGGGGCGGGCATGAACCAGTCGGCGATGCTTGCCCGGTTCGTCCAGGAGACCGACATCGACGTGGTGATGTGCGCCGGCCGGTACACCCTGCTCGAACAGGGCGCGGCGGACGATCTGCTGCCCGCCGCCGAGGGGCGTGGCGTGGGTGTGGTGATCGCCGGTGTCTACAACTCGGGTCTGCTGTCGCGGGACCGGCCCCCGGCCGACGCCTCCTACAACTACCAGCAGGCGCCGCCGGAGCTGATCGAACGAGCCCGGCGGATCGCGGAAGTCTGCGAGACGTACGGCGTCACCCTGCCGCAGGCGGCGCTCGCCTACGTCCGTCGGCACCCGGCCGTGATCTCGACGGTGGTCGGGGTGCGCAACGGTACCCAGATGGCCGAGGCCCTGCGGCGGTCGGCGGCCGCCGTGCCCGACGAGCTCTGGGCCGCCCTGGCGTCGGCCGGGCTGCTCGCGCCGCCGACGACCGGCTGAGACGTCGAGGGTGGGGATCGGCTCGTGTTGTCGGAGCCGATCCCCACCTCACGCGGCCGTCAGGCCGCGCTGAACCGCCACTGCTGGTTGGTGCCGCTGTGGCAGGTCCACTGCAACAGCCGCGCGCCGTCGGTGGTGGCGCCGCTGTTGACGTCCAGGCAGAGCCCGCTCGGCACGCTCTTCACCGTGTAGACGCCTGTGGTGCCGGTCGCCGTGACGGTGAACTTCTGCGGGTTGCTGTTGTTGCAGGTGGCCTGTTGGAGGAAGGCACCCGCGGCGGTGGAGCCGCCGATGACCTCCGCGCACTTGCCGCTGTGCACCGCCTTGAGGTAGACCGCGCCGCCACCGGCGTCAACGGCCTGCCACTTCTGGTTGTTGCCACCGGTGGCCGCCCACTGGTGGATCTGGGCACCGTCGGCGGTGGAGACACCGCTGACGTCCATCAGTTTGTTGCTGTGCTGTGCGGTGAGCGTCCAGGTCCTGCCGGCGATCCCGTCACCCGGCGGGTTGGAGGGGCCGCCGACACCGACCCCGGCGCCGCCGAACGTGAACGAGTCGAGGTCGAACCAGTTGTTCGCGCTGCCCTTGAACACCATGTAGAGGGTTTGTGTTCCGGCGAGGGCGGTGACGTTGACCGGCGTCGTGGACTGGTAGTTGTCCCAGCCCCCGGTGCTCGGCACCGGGGTGGTGGCCAGCAGCGTGCCGGTCGGCGAACCGGCGCGCAGCTCGATGGTGCCGCCACCCGAGGGCGAGGAGAGCCGGTAGCTCACGTTGGTGATGCCGGAGAGGCTCATCGGGGTGAACGCCACCCAGTCGTTGTTGGAGATGTCGCCGACCCGCTTGCCGCTCTGCGCGCCGGCCTGGTCGATCACCCGGATTCCGGACTGGCTGCTGAAGTACTCGGCCTGCTTGTGCTTGGGCTGGAGGATCACCTGGGCGTGACCGGTGAGCGGTGCCGCGCCACCCGCGCCGCCGTTGTCGGTGTATCTGGCGTTCAGCACGTAGAACAGGTTGGCGCCGTCCGGATGCCCGCCGAGCAGATCGGTGGGGATGGTCCCGGAACAGCCGGCGTAGTCGGTGGTCTCGTGGGCGTGGTCGTCGTGCCCGAGGGCCGGGTTGAGGAAGACCTTGCTGCAGTCGACAGCCGCACCGCCCGGGTCGGAGACGCTGATCTGGTACGACACCCGGTCGCCGAAGGTCAGCATGCCGCCGTTGGCGGGGGTGGTGATGGTGACCACCGGCGCGGTGTTGCCGACGGTGATCTGGACGTTGGCGAAGCCGGTCTTGCCGGTGTTGTCGGTGACCTTGAGCTGTGCCGTGTAGTTGCCGTTGGCGGTGTAGACCTTCGACGGGTTGGCCGCCGTCGAGGTGGTGCCGTCGCCGAAGGTCCACTGGTAGCTGATCGTGTTGCCCGGGTCGGGGTCCATCGATCCGGCGCTGGAGAACTGCACCGTCAGCGGGGCGTTGCCGCTGGTGGGCGTGCCGGTGGCCTTGGCGATCGGTGACCGGCCGCCCTGCACGTAGTCGATCCGGTAGAGGCCGGAGTCACTGTTGCCGCCACCGAAGTTGGTGCCCCACTCCAGCAGGTAGAGCGAGCCGTCAGGCCCGAACTCCAGGTCCATCGGCTTGTTGAACCTGCTGGTGCTCAGGAACGAGTTGGTGCGGGTGACCGCCGTGGCCGAGTCGAAGTGCACCTCCTTGAGGTAGCTGCGCGACCACTCGTAGAAGAAGTGGACGCCGTCGTAGTACGGCGGGAACTTCGTCGCCGACGGGTTCGCCGGGTCGTAGCGGTACACCGGCCCGCCCATCGGTCCGGAGCCGCCGGAACCGAGTTCGGGGAAGGTCTGCGAGGCGCCGTAGCCGTACCACATGTTGGGCGCGACGACCGGCCGGAGGCTGGTCAGGCCGGTGTTGTTGGGGGAGTTGTTCACCGGCGCGGAGCAGTTGAACTTGGCACCGACCACGCCGGTGTCCGGGTTGTACGGCGCGTACGGCTGGTTGTCGCCGTGGCAGAACGGCCAGCCGTAGTTACCCGGTGCCTTGATCACGTTGAGTTCGACGAGGCCCTCGGGGCCACGGTTGGTGGTGGGCGGGTTCCGGTCCGGTCCGTAGTCGGCCAGGTAGATCCAGCCGTTGGCCGGGTCGATGGAGAAGCGGAACGGGTTGCGGAAGCCCATCGCGTAGATCTCCGCTCGGGTCTGCGCCGTCCCCTGCGGGTAGAGGTTGCCCGTCGGGATGGTGTAGCCGCCGCCGGCGGAGGGCCGGATGCGCAGCAGCTTGCCGCGCAGGTCGTTGGTGTTGCCGGCGGTACGGGCCGCGTCGAGCATGTGCTTGCCCGACCGCCAGTCCAGCGGGGCGTAGCCCTGCCAGTTGGGGTCGAGGTTCGGCGCGACGTCGTCACCGGTGCCGATGTAGAGGTTGCCGTCCGGACCGAAGTCGAGGTAGCCGCCGGTGTGGCCGGGCTCGGGGTACGTCCGGTCCCGGTACGCCGGGATGTCGATGATGGTGACCCCGCTGGACATGTTCAACGTGTCACCGGTGAGCGTGTACCGGGAGACCCGGTTGACGTCGGTGGAACTGCTGGCCGGCGAGTGGTAGAGGTACACGTAGCCGTTGCCGGTGAAGTTCGGGTCCAGCGCCAGGCCGGTCAGGCCGTCCTCGCCGCCGGTGTAGACGCTCAGCGTGCCGGCGGTGACGGTGCTGTTCGTGCTCGGCTTGAAGATCTTCACCTGGCCACCGCGCTGGACGTAGAGGACCCGTCCGTCGGGTGCCACCGCCAGCGCCATCGGGTCGACGGTGTTGCTGTCCAGGGTGCGCTTCTCGAAGTTGCCCCAGACGGTGCCGCCGCAGTCACCCGGTTCGTTGCCGGCGGCCCATTTCACCCCGCCGAGCACGTGGTTGCGGAAGTGCGTCTCGCTGTACGACTCGGCGGCGTGACCCATCGCGGTGGTCCAGACCCGACCGCCTCCGGTGGTGCGGCACCAGGAGATCGGGTGGTCCGGCCCCATGGCCCGGGAGCCGGGGTTGTACGTCCGCTCGTCGGCGGTGACCAGGACGTGCACGTCGCCGCGCGGGTTCTTGTCGAAGTTGTACCACTCCTCACTACGGTTCCAGCGGTCCGGCAGGCTCGCCGTCGAGGGGTGCTTCTTGTCGGCGACGATGGCGGTGCCGGGCAGCACGCCGGGGGAGTGCTCCGGCATGTGCGCCCCCGCGTTGACGGTCTGGTCCCACCACGGGTACTCGCCCTCGATGCCCATGTCGGTGGCGTTGTGGATGGCGACGATGCCCTTGCCGCTGGCAAGGAAGCCCTCCACCGCCTGGCGTTGGGCGGCCGAGGTCCACACCATGCCGGAGGTCTGGAACATGATGAGCACGTCGAAGGTGGCGAGGTTGGCCTGGGTGAAGACGTTCGAGTCCTCGCTGTGCACCAGCTCGAAGTTGTTCGCCGCGGCCTGCTGCTGGAACATCGAGACCCCGGCGGGGATCGAGTCGTGCCGGTAGCCGGTGGTCTTGGTGAAGAGCAGGGCCCGGAACGCCGGGGCGGCCGAGGCGGGGTGGACGGCCGCGAGCGAGAGTAACAGGCCCGCGATCACTGCGATGATCAGTGTTTTGCGACGCATGGCGTCTCCTAGTTCGGGCGAGCAGCACAATCGACCTTCATCGATCTATGTGATGCTGTGTCGCTCCGGGTGGTGGGGGTGGGGGTGTGGTTTCGGGC
>NZ_POTX01000096.1 GCF_003236305.1 Micromonospora endophytica
GCCCTCGCGGCCCGAACCGCCGGGGGTGGTTCGGGCCGCGAGGGCCGAGCGGACCGAGAGGACGTCGCGGACGGACGGGTCGAGGTGTTCGCTGACGGTGACGAGATCGTCGTCGGAGACCTCGTCCAGGGCGCAGTCCCGGGCCGCGCAGAGCGCCACCAGCTTGCCGGTGATCTCGTGCGCGTCCCGGAACGGCACACCCTTGCGGACCAGCCAGTCGGCCACCTCGGTGGCCAGCGAGAAGCCCACCGGCGCGGCGGCGACCAGCCGGTCGACGCGTACCGTCATGGTGGAGATCATCCCGGCCAGAGCCGGCAGCAGCAGTTCCAGGGTGTCGACCGCGTCGAAGGCCGGCTCCTTGTCCTCCTGCATGTCCCGGTCGTACGTCATGGGCAGGCCCTTGAGCATGGTCAGCACCGCGACCAGCCCGCCGACCAGCCGGCCGGACTTGCCCCGGGCCAGCTCGGCGATGTCCGCGTTCTTCTTCTGCGGCATGATCGACGACCCGGTGGCGAAGGCGTCGTCCAGCTCCACCCAGCCGAACTCCTGCGACGTCCAGAGCACCACCTCCTCGCCGAGCCGGGACAGGTGCACCCCGACCAGCGCGGTGATGAAGAGGAACTCGGCGACGAAGTCCCGGTCGGCGACCGCGTCCATCGAGTTGGCGAACGAGGTGCGGAAACCCAGCTCCTTGGAGACCGCCACCGGGTCCAGCGGCAGCCCCGACCCGGCCAGCGCGCCCGCGCCGAGCGGACTGACGGCGGCCCGATGGTCCCAGTCCCGCAGCCGCTCCAGGTCCCGCAGCAACGGCTGCACGTGGGCGAGCAGCCAGTGGCCGAAGGTGACCGGCTGGGCGTGCTGCAGGTGCGTCATGCCGGGCGCGGCGGTGTCCACGTGCCGCTCGGCCTGCTCCACCAGCGCCTCGGCCAGCTCCACCAGCCGCGACGCCACCCCCCGGGCGTGATCACGCAGATAGAGCCGCAGGTCGGTGGCGACCTGGTCGTTGCGGGACCGGCCGGCGCGCAGCTTGCCGCCGAGGCTGCCGAGCCGCTCCAGCAGGCCGCGTTCCAGCGCGGTGTGCACGTCCTCGTCGTCGACGGTCGGGCGGAACGCGCCCGAGGCGCAGGCGGCCTCCAGGTCGTCCAGGGCGGCGAGGATGCGGCCCAGTTCGTCCGGGTCGAGCAGGCCGGCGCCGGCCAGCACCCGGGCGTGCGCCCGGGAACCAGCGATGTCGTACGGGGCCAGTCGCCAGTCGAACTGGACGCTCACCGACAGCCGGGCGAGCGCCTCCGACGGGCCACCGGCGAACCGGCCACCCCACAGGCTGGTCCGGTTCGCGGGGGCGCTGTTCTCGGTCAGACTCTTGTCATCCACCCCGTCGATTCTGGTGGTCAAGACCGTACCTCCGGCAACCGGGCGGCCGGCAGGCACTGCAACTGCTCGGTCAAGGTGTGTTGTCCCCTTCGGTGTTGTCGTCCCGGCGGGCCCAGCGGGCGAGTCGTTCGCCGAGTGCCGCCCCGCCGTCGGGCTCACGGGCCACGACGAGGATGGTGTCGTCGCCGGCGATGGTGCCGACGACCTCCGTCAGGCCCGCCCGGTCCAACGCGCTGGCCAGGTAATGGGCCGCGCCCGGCGGCGTACGCAGCACCGCGATGTTGCCGCTGGAGTCGACCTCGTTGAGCAACTCGCGCAGCAGACGCACGAGGCGGGCCGGTGCCGCCTCGGCCTCGCGCAGCGGACGGTGGCCGTCCTCCGGGATGACGTAGACGGCCCGCCCGTCGCCGCCCCGGGCGGTGACCGCGCCGAGTTCCTTCAGGTCCCGGGAGAGGGTGGCCTGGGTGACCTGCACCCCCTCGTCACCGAGCAACTCGGCCAACTCGGTCTGCGAGCGGATCTCCCGATCCCGGATCAGCTCGACGATGCGGGCGTGCCGGGCGGCACGGGTCAGCGGTGCGGTCACCGAACCTCCTCGTTCGCGACTGCGGTGCGCCCGCTCACGGTGTCTGCGCGAGCAGGAACGTCAGCAGCGCCTTCTGGGCGTGCAACCGATTCTCCGCCTGGTCGAAAACGGCGCTGCGCGGACCGTCGAGCATGTCGTCGGTGATCTCCTCGCCCCGGTGCGCGGGCAGGCAGTGCAGCACGATCGCCTCCGGTGCGGCGTGCCCGAGCAGCGCCTCGTTCACCTGGTAGGGCAGGAAGGGGGTGATCCGGTCCAGCCCGTCGGCCTCCTGCCCCATCGAGGTCCAGGTGTCGGTGGCGATCACGTCGGCGTCGCGTACCGCGGCGACCGGGTCGGTGAGCACCCGCACCGACCCGCCGGTGCCGGCCGCGATCTTCTCGGCCCGGGCCACCACGTCGGCGGCGGGCTGGAAGCCGGCCGGGCCGGCGACCCGGACGTGCATCCCGGCGGTCGCGCCGGCCAGCAGGTACGAGTGGGACATGTTGTTCGCCGCGTCACCGACGTACGCCAGGCTCCGGCCGGCCGTGCCGCCGCACCGCTCCCGCACGGTGAGCAGGTCGGCCAGCAGTTGGCAGGGGTGGAAGCCGTCGGTCAACGCGTTGATCACCGGCACGGTGGCCCCGGCGGCCACCTCCGCGATCCGGTCGTCGCCGTGGGTACGCAACACGATCGCGGCCACGTAGCGGGACAGCACCCGGCCGGCGTCGCCCAGCGCCTCGCCCCGACCGAAGTGGGTGACCTGGGTGTCCACCACGAGGGGGTGGCCGCCGAGTTCGGCGATGCCGACGTCGAACGAGATCCGGGTCCGCAGGCTCTGCTTGTCGAAGAGCACCGCCACCGACCGGGGCCCGGCCAGCGGACGGTGACCGAACCGGTCACTCTTCATCCGGGCCGCCAGGTCGAGCACGGTCGCCTGCTCCTGCGGCGAGAGATCGTCGTCACGCAGGAAGTGCCGGGTCATGCGGAAGCCTCCGTGCTGTCAGTCGGGGTGGTGGCGGGCGACGCGGCTGCCGCATCCGTACCGGGACTCGCGGCCGAGAGCGCGGCGGGCAGGGCGGCGAGGAAGGCATCGGCCTGGGCGGCGGTGAGGATCAGCGGCGGCGCCAGCCGCAGCACGTCCGGCTGGACCGGGTTGACCAGGAATCCGGCCGTACGCAGCGCCTCGGCAGCGGCCGCCGACACCGGCGCGGTGAGCGTCACGCCGAGCAGCAGCCCGGCGCCCCGGACGCCGTCGACAAGCGGATGGCCGAGCGCCTCGATGCCCCGGCGCAGCCGCTCACCGATCCGCTTGACGTGGTCGAGCAGCCCCTCGTGCGCGATGGTGGAGATCACCGCCAGGGCGGCGGCACAGCTGATCGGGTTGCCGCCGAAGGTGCTGCCGTGCGACCCGGGGGCCAGCAGGTCGGCGGCCGGACCGAAGGTGAGGGTGGCACCGATGGGCAGCCCACCGCCGAGCCCCTTGGCCAGGGTCACCACGTCCGGCTCGACGCCCTCGGCCTGGTGGGCGAACCAGTGCCCGGTGCGGCCGATGCCGGTCTGCACCTCGTCGAGCACCAGCAGGGCACCGTGCCGGGCGGTGATCCGGCGGGCGGCGGCCAGGTAACCGGGCGGCGGGACGACCACGCCGTTCTCGCCCTGGATCGGCTCCAGGATCACCATTGCGGTGGCGTCGGTGACCGCCTCCTCCAGCGCGGCCACGTCGCCGTACGGGATGTGGTCGACCTCGCCGGGCAACGGCCGGAACGGGTCGGCCTTCGTCGGCTGGCCGGTGAGCGCGAGGGCGCCCATGGTCCGTCCGTGGAAACCGCCGACGGTGGCGACCACGTGGCTGCGCCCGGTACGCCGGGACAGCTTGAACGCGGCCTCGTTGGCCTCCGCACCCGAGTTGGCGAAGAAGACCCGGCCCGGCCGCCCGGCCAGCGCCAGCAGCAGCTCGGCCAGGGCCACCGGCGGTTCGGCGATGAACAGGTTGGACACGTGCCCGAGGGTGGCGACCTGCTTGGACACGGCAGCCACCACGGCCGGGTGGGCGTGGCCGAGCGCGTTGACGGCGATGCCGCCGAGCAGGTCGACGTACTCCCGACCGGCCTCGTCCACCACGACGGCGCCGGAGCCGGAGACCAGCGCGAGTGGCGGCGTGCCGTAGTTGTCCATCATCGACTGCCGCCACCGCTGGGTCAGCGCGCTCATGCCAGCTCTCCGTTCCGCGACGGGATCACCATGGTTCCGAAGCCTTCCGAGGTGAACACTTCCAGCAGCGTGGAGTGGGCCACGCGGCCGTCGACGACGTGCGCGGCGGGCACTCCCCCGCTGACCGCGCGCAGGCAGGCCTCCATCTTGGGCACCATGCCCGACTCCAGCGACGGCAGCAGCTTCGCCAGCTCGTCGATGGTGATCTCGCTGACCAGGCTCGACGTGTCCGGCCAGTTGGCGTAGAGACCCGGCACGTCGGTGAGGACGACGAGCTTGCGGGCCTGCAGGGCGACGGCGAGCGCGGCGGCGGCGGTGTCGGCGTTGAGGTTGTGCAGCACCCCGTCCGCGTCCGGCGCCACCGTGGAGATCACCGGGATCCGGCCGGCCGCGATCAGGTCGGTCACCGCCGAGACGTCCACCGACTCGACGTCGCCGACCTGCCCGACGTCGACCGGCTGCCCATCGACGTACGCGGGCCGCCGCACCGCCGTGAAGAGCCCGGCATCCTCGCCGGAGAGGCCGACCGCGAACGGGCCGTGCGCGTTGATCAGGCCGACGAGTTCCCGGCCGACCTGGCCGACGAGCACCATCCGGACCACATCCATCGCCTCCGGTGTGGTGACCCGCAGGCCGCCCCGGAACTCGCTGTCGATGCCGAGCCGACCGAGCATCGCCGAGATCTGCGGACCGCCGCCGTGCACCACCACCGGCTTGAGGCCGGCGTAGCGCAGGAACACCATGTCGGCGGCGAAGGCCCGCTGAAGCTCGGGGTCGACCATGGCGTTGCCGCCGTACTTGACCACGACTGTGGTGCCGGCGAGGCGGGCCAGCCACGGCAGCGCCTCGATGAGCGTGGCGGCCTTGGCCTGGGCGCGGGTGAGATCGCTGTTCAACGTCATGTGGAGTACGCCGAGTTCTCGTGCACGTACGCGTGGGACAGGTCGTTGGTCCAGATCGTCGCCGCGGCGACGCCGGCATGCAGGTCGATCCGGATGGTCACACCGCGGCCGGTGAGGTCGACCTTGGAACGGTCCTCGGCGGCGGCACCGGACCGGCAGACCCAGATCCCGTTGACGGCCACGTCGACGGCGGCCGGGTCGAATGCGGCGGCGGTGGTGCCGACGGCGGCGAGGATCCGCCCCCAGTTCGGGTCGTTGCCGAACAGCGCGGTCTTCACCAGGTTGTTGCGGGCCACCGACCGGCCCACCTCGACCGCGTCGTCCTCGTCGGCGGCACCCACCACCTCGATGGCGACCTCCTTGGTGGCCCCCTCGGCGTCGGCGAGCAACTGCTGGGCCAGGTCGTGGCAGGCGGCGGTGACCGCTGCGGTCAGCTCCGCCGCGCTCGGCTCGACGCCAGCGGTGCCACTGGCCAGCAGCAGCACCGTGTCGTTCGTGGACATGCAGCCGTCGGAGTCGACCCGGTCGAAGGTGACCCGGGTGGCGGCCCGCAGCGCGACGTCGAGTGTCTCCCGACCGGCCACCGCGTCGGTGGTGAGTACGCAGAGCATGGTGGCCATGCCGGGGGCCAGCATGCCGGCGCCCTTGGCCATGCCGCCGACGGTCCAGCCGTCGCCGGTCACCACAGTGGTCTTCGGCCGGGTGTCCGTCGTCATGATCGCCTCGGCGGCGGCGTCACCGCCCTCGGGGCTGAGGGCCTGCCCGGCGGCGTCCACGCCCGACAGCAGCTTCGCCATCGGCAGGCGTTCACCGATCAGACCGGTGGAGCAGATCGCCACCTCCCCCGCGCCGATCTCCAGACCCGATGCCGTCAACGTGGCGGCGGTGTGTTCGGCGGTGGCGTGGGTGTCCTGGAAACCGGCCGGGCCGGTGCAGGCGTTCGCCCCACCGGAGTTGAGCACCACCGCCCGGACCACGCCGCCACGGACGACCTGCTCGCTCCAGAGCACCGGCGCGGCCTTGACCCGGTTGGTGGTGAAGACCCCGGCGGCTGCGGCGTCCGGACCGTCGTTGACGACGAGCGCCACGTCGCGCGCGTCGCCGCTCTTCAGCCCGGCGGCCACTCCGGCCGCCCGGAAGCCCCTCGGTGTGGTCACGCTCATGGGGCGACTCCCCAGCTCGACAGGCCCGTGGTCTCGGGCAGGCCGAACATCAGGTTGGCGTTCTGCACCGCCTGCCCCGCGGCGCCCTTGCCCAGGTTGTCGAGGGCGGCGACCACGATCAGCCGGCCGGAGTCGACATCGACCGTGGCTTGCAGGTGGCAGGAGTTGCCGCCGAGGGTGGCGGCGGTGTGCGGCCAGCGCCCCTCGGGCAGCAGGTGCACGAAGGGCGCGTCCGCGTACGCCCGCGCCAGCACCGCCCGCGGGTCGGCGTCGGCAGCGTTCCCGGCAGTGCTGTCGGCGACGTTTCCGGCGGTGCTGTCGGCGGCGTTTCCGGCGGGTAGCGCGGTCACCGTGGCCAGGATGCCGCGCGGCATCGGCGCCAGCACCGGGGTGAACGACAGCCCGGTGGCCCCGGTCGCCTGCTTGATCTCCGGTACGTGCTGGTGGGCACCGACCTTGTAGGGCGACAGGTCGCCCATCACCTCACTGCCCAGCAGGTGCGCCTTGGCGGCCCGGCCAGCGCCCGAGGTGCCGGAGGCGGCTACCACCACCACGTCGGCGGGCTGGGCCACCCCGGCGGCGATCAGCGGTGCCAGGGCGAGAGTGATCGTCGCGGCGTAGCAGCCGGTGTTGGCGACCCGGGTCGAGGCCGCGATCCGCTCCCGCTGGCCGGGCAGCTCGGGCAGGCCGTAGGTCCAGGCACCGGCGTGCGGGCCACCGTAGTAGCGGGTCCAGGCGTCGCTGTCGGTGAGCCGATGATCCGCACCGAGGTCGACGATCCGGACCCCGGCCGGCAACTGCGCCGCCAGTGCCGCCGACTCGCCGTGTGGCAGAGCGAGGAAGACCAGGTCGGCGTCGGCCAACACATCCGGTACGGTCTCGACGAAGGTCATGTCCAGCCCGGTGAGCTGGGGGTGGACCGCATCGAGCCGCTGCCCCGCCTTACTGTGCGCGGTGGCGGTGACCAGGTCGAACTCGGGATGTCCGGCGAGCAGGCGCAGCAGTTCGCCGCCGGCGTAGCCACTCGCCCCCGCGACCGCGACCTGAATTCCCATACCTACCTCCGCATGACTATGCAGTAAGGCTAACAGCACTCAGCGAGCTACTGCAAGTTCATGCAGCCGACTGCATGAGAATGGCATTTGTGATAGTGGATTTCTGGGCGCCGTCGGCTCCTCCCCCGGGCCGGGGAGGAGCCGACGGCGCCTGTCACTCCGCTCGTCCGGTGAGCCCCTGTTGCCGCTCGTACGTCCGCAGCGCGACATCCCATGCCTGGGTGTATTCGGACGGGCCCAGCCCGAGGTCGTTGTGCCCCTTGACCGCCTCTCGCAGCAGACTCACCAGGTTCGGGACGAGTTCGCGGCGTTCCTCGACGTAGTGATGGAACACCGCAGCGAACTGCTCACCCGTCAATCGGGCGGCGTGTGCCGTGACCGGATCGTCCTGGAGGCTCTGCAGCACGCCCGCCCATCGCCGGGTCAGATCGTCCGCCTGGCGAGTGCGGATCTTCTCCAGTTCGTGGTCGCACTCAAGCTTGATCCGCTGTTCCCAGTACGGCCGTAGCCGCTCCCGTACCCGTTCGTCCGGGCTGACCCGCAGCCGCACCGAGAACTGCGGCAGGTGCGGATCCTGCGGCCAACGCTGGTGCATCAACAGGTTGTTCAGCGCCCGTTCAAGGTCGTGGGCACGGTGCGGATCGTGCTCGCGGGCCAGGTCGATCGCCCGTTCCCGGACGATCCCGCCCGCCCACGGCAGCATCGCGTCAGCCCTCAGCCGTAGTTCCTCAAAGCTCATGTTCGTCGCCGTCCAGTGGTAGACGACGTGCAGGTTGAAGTCGAACGCATCGCCCTTCGCCGGCACCAGGAGCGGGTACGGCACGTCCTGCCGGAAGGTGATCTTTGCAGGTGCCGCCGGAGCCGGTGGGGTGGGACCGGGAGCAGTCCCGAAAAACGAGTGCCACCACTGGCGTCGCGGCTGGTGCGGCACGCCGTGCCGCTGGTCAGAGGTCCCGGAGGGGTGGATGGTCATCAGGCGTCCTCAACAATCAGGTTCTCGACGTCATCGAGCAGCAGGCACCCGGGCATGGCCGGACGCCAGACGTGCCGCAACTGGTGATCGAGCCGGCGGCGAAGTGGGGGGCGTCCAGTCAGCACGAGCCGCAACAGCGCCAGCACATGGATCGCGACCTCTGGCTGGCCGTCCGCCCGGCTGAGCCAGAAGCCAAGCGTCCGCCAACTGCGGTACGCCGTCTCGGGCAGGCTCAGCGCGGTAGCCCAGAGCGTCGCCAGATCATCCGGCGACACGACACCGTGACGGGCCAGGTCCAGCAGTTCAGGCCAGTGTTCTCGAGGTGGCCGAGCCCAGCGCTCGGCGAGGATCCGCAGCGCCCGTGCGGCGTGCAGCCGCACCTCCCGCTCGCCGGCCCCGGTCAGATCGGTGTGCTCGGTCCGATCAGAGAGCCCGGTCCATTCCGCCAGGGAAGCCAGCAGGACGGCCTGGTGCCCACCCTGATAGATCTCGACCAAACCCCGGACCACCGAGTTGTGCCACCGTTGCATCCGCCCGGACGCGACCAGACGGAGTTGCACCAGGGCCGCTTCCGGCCACACCCGGGCCAGCCCGAGTTCGTGGGCACGAGCGACGGTGTCCCGCAGGTGGGCCGCTGAGCCGGCAGCCCATCGGTCCAGCTCGATGCGAACCCGCTGTCTGAGGCGTGGTTGCATCGCCATCGCGACGAGCACGATCGCGGCCGCCTGCCGGACGCTCGCCCGCCGCTCCCGAGCCAGGTCGCACACCGTGTCCAGAGCGGCCTGCACGTTACGGCTGGCCGACCACCCGACGGCGGCGGCCGCCGCCTGCCGTACCTCAGGCAGGTCCGCGCGGATCAGATCCGCGAGCCAGCCGAGCAGCACGCGCGGTGGCCACCAGTCGGTCCATGCCACATCGAGCACGGCGGAGCGCAGCTGCTCGGTGCCCGGCGCAAACTGGATCTGGACGTTACCCGTAGCCCACCGCTCCGTCGGAAGCATCACGGCGGCGCGCAGCGTCGGCCCGAGCAGGTCGTCGAGAGCGGTGCCGCGTAACCGCACCGGCTCCGGCTGCGCCCCTTCGTAGCCTGGGACGAGGCGGTTGGCGGCGAGTCGGATCTCGGCCGTCGAGAGCCCGGCGAGCACCACACAGGACAGTCGGAACGCCCGGACCTGTGCGACGGACCAGCCCATCGGGGCACCAACGTCAGCAGGCGGGTCCAGAATCTGAGCGGCGCGCTCACTCAACTGCTGAGGCAACAGTTGAGTGAGCCGATCGGTAAGCGATCTGGCTCGTAGCGCCGAAGGCGCGATGGCCTGCACCACAGAGACCACCTCGCGGGGCCGGGGTTCCCCGGCCAGGTATGCCGAGAGCAGGGGATGGCGGACGCACTCTCCGTCGACGTACTGCTCCACACATTCGGCGGTACAGCCATCGGCGCAGAAACCTACACAGCGTCCGGCCAACTCACGCCGTAGGCGGGCCCGGAACACCTCCCCGGCCGGAGCCGGTCGATGCTCGACGATATGACCGGCGAGATCCTGAACCCGCCGGGAGAAATCGCCGACCAGCAGCAGCGTCATCCCGTTGGCGCTCACCCTCGCAGCCAGCCCCATCAGGGTGTAGCCGTCCAGCGAGCCGACATCCTCGTCGCTGAGTCGCAGCACGTAGCCGCATCCGCGTCGTTGACCCAGTTCGGTACGCAGCAGGTCGGTGAGTTGCTCGACGCCGACAACGTTCACCCCGCCGATACCGTGCCGGCGTGCCGAGGCGACCACAGCTGCGGTGAACCGGCCGCTGCCCGCCGGGCCGGACAGGCACACCAGATGGCGCTGTTTCAGGTTGTGGTCGAGCTGCTGGTCGCTGCCGGCGGGCGCATAGCCCTGCACCAGGTCCAGCACGGTCGCCTCGCTCAGCGTTTCCGACCAGACCCGCCGGCCCTCCACCGACTCGCTGGCCGCGCTGACGTTGACCGTGCCGATCGCCAGGGCACCGTGCCCGGTGGCGTTCTGCCCACGTACGAACATGTCTCCGGCATCGATCCCGGCACCGCCGAACAAGCCGGCGAGCCGGCGCAGCACCTCGTCGGAGTCCAGCGGGTCCTCGCGGTCGTCCACCTCGTCCGCGTCATCCGTCGACGACCGAGGCGGGCCCGGGCCATCCTCTTCTTCCGGCGTCGCCTCACCATCGCGGTACGGCGCCTGACGTTGCTCGTCAACGGGCTCCGGTGTGCCATCGACGGCGGCGGGATGCTCCCCGCTGCCGGGCCGCACAAACCGGGGTTCGCCCGCCGCCGCGCCGGTCGAGGAGTCACCGGCGGCCCGTCCCGGCTCCGGATATGTGGTGTTCATCGGTCCGGGTCCGGGCGAAGAACGGCGTCACGACCGATGGAACCGATCGCCATCGCGCCCGGTCCGATGGCGTTCTGACCGTCTACGCGGATATCCCCGGTGCGAATGCCGCCGTTGGCCGTCGGGCCGCCGCCCGGGTCTATACGGCGGCGCCCGGCAGGCTCCGTCGGCGCCTGCGGCGGCGAGTCATCCGGTTCCGACCTGGAGTCATCCGGTTCCGACCTGGAGTCATCCCGCCAGAAGGTGGCGTCCTCGTCCAGGACGCAGAGCCACGCCGGCTCCCGGAACCCCTTGTCCGCGTGCACCACCTCGATCTTCCGGAAGCGATCCGGCCGGATCTCCTCCGGATACTCGGTCACCACGTCCCGGTAGATGTCGGCGGAGACCACCAGCGCTACCCCGGTGTCGGGGAAGGCCGCCAGCGCGCGACGTACCGGTGCCGCATCGCAGAGTCGGCTGACCATCACGACCGCCTGTCCGGGGAAGCCGTTGGCCCCGTCGAGGTGCACCATGCCCTGGTGCACCGCCACGCGCAGCCGGATGCGGGCCTCTGGGAGGCGACTGGCGTTGTACTGGCGCAGTCGCCGGTTCAGCTCCGGCAGGAAGCGGCCGATCACCCTCGCTTCCGGGACGTCCCGGGGCAGGACAGCCAGTTCACCGTCGCCTGCCTGCTGTGTCGTCCAGCCGACGCGGTCCATGCCGACCTCATCGGCCGCCTCGCGCAACAGTCGGTGGAAGTCCTGCTGTGCCTGGTACTGCTGGATGTTGCCACGCCGGCTGTAGCGCTCCATGTCCACGCAGACCAGCAACCGTCGCTCCGGATGCTGCATGTCGTCACCCTCCTCACCCCGGTCCTCAATGGCCGGGCACCAGCGAACATCCAACTGGCGAACGGGAGCCGAGACCCCGTAGAAGTACGGCATCCGGGTTGGCTGCCCAGAACCCGTCATCCCGTACCGCGCGGGCATTGGGCACGGCTGTTCCCGATGCACTGCTCGCATGTGGAATGTGCCGATCGACGTGCTGCTGACGCTGGGCCTGGATCTGCGTCTGACGCTGGCTCTCGTGATTGCGTACCTGATCGCTTGGCCCTTGCTACGCCGCTCGTGGCGTATCGCAGTCGGGCGGCTACGCTGCGAGCGCTGTCGTTGGCTGAGCGGAACGGGAGCCCGGATGCGGCACGAAACACCTCGGAACTCGGAATGGCCCTACGGCACTTTTTTGCAACGGCTCCACCCGACCGTACGGAGCGCCGTGTTGGCACTCGGCGTCCGCCGTCAGGTGCCGGCCGGTCAGATCCTGATTCACGAGGGACAGCGACAGTCGCATCTGGTGTTGATCGAGGAGGGCCTGACGAAGGTGACCGCTGCCCTGCCGGACGGTCGCACCGCGCTGCTGTCCCTGCGGGTTGGCGGTGATCTGGTGGGCGAGATGTCCGCCCTCAACGACCGGCCGCGATCGGCCACCATCACCGCGTGCGGACCCACCCGCTACAGCGTGATCACGTCCGAACGGTTCCGCACCTTCCTCACCGGCAATCCGGACGCCGCACTCGAACTCGCCGCGATGGTCTCCGATCGGCTTCGCTGGTCGAACCGGCGGCGGATCGACTTCTCCTCATATCCGGTCAAGATCAGAGTTGCTCGGGTCATCGCGGAGCTGTCCCGCACACACGGCCGCCAGGCACCCCACGGGGTCGTCATCGACGTACGACTCACCCAGTCCGAACTGGCATCCATCTGTGGCGCCTCGGAGACGTCGGTGCAGAAGATCCTTCGGGAGCTACGAACTGACGGGCTTGTCGACACCGACTACCGCCGGATGACCGTCCGAGATCTGCCGCGGCTGCGGAGCCTCGGACAGCTCGAGCCCGACGAGTGTTAAGAAGGGGCCCTTCCTATACACGAGACGTTAATAGGGGGCCCCTCCTTACACCTCAGCCGCCGCGGAGGGTGGCGTTGAAGCGGGCGGCGGCGCGGGACACGGCGGCGTCGCGGGCGGCGACGGCCTCCTCGACGGTCAGGGTGCGGTCGGGGGCGCGGAAGGCGAGTTTGTACGCCAGCGACTTGCGTCCGGCACCCAACTGCTCCGAGGCGTACACGTCGAACAGGCGCACCGATTCGAGCAGGTCACCGGCGCCCTCGGTGAGGGCCTGCTGGACCGAGGCGGCGGGAACCGCGTCGTCCACCACCAGCGCCACGTCGATCAGGGCCGGCGGGAAGCCGGAGACCGTGGGCGCGGGCGTCACCGACGGGGCCGGCAGGGCGTCCAGGTCCAGTTCCATGGCGCTGGTCCGCCGGGGCAGTTCCAGCGCCGCGACCACCTGCGGGTGCAGTTCGCCGGCGTGGCCGACCACCGCCCCGTCGACGAGCAGTTCGGCGCAGCGACCGGGATGCCAGGGGGCGTGCTCGGTAGCCCGCACCTCGATCCGCTCCTGCGGCACCCCGGCGACGGCGAGCACCTCCCGGCCCGCCTCGACGGCGTCCGCCCATCCGGCCGGGCGGCCGGCACCCCACCAACCGGCCGGCTCGGCGTCGCCGGTCAGCACGACGGCGACGTGCCGGGGCTGGTGCGGGACGACCGCGTCGGCGGCGGCGAACTCGGCGTCGGTGGGTCGCCTGTCGACGCCCATGGCCGGCGGACGGCCGGCGTCCGGACGGGGCTGGAAGACCGCGCCGATCTCGTAGAGGGCCAGGTCCCGGTGGCCGCGACCGAGGTTGCGCTTGACGATGCCGAGCAGCGGACCGAGCAGCGTGGTGCGCAGCAGCGGCTCCTCCTCCGACAGCGGGTTGGCCAGCCGCACCGCCTGCCGGCGCGGATCGTCGGCGGGCAGGCCGAGTTGGTCGGCCAGGTCGGTGGCGACGAACGGGTGCGCCAGCACCTCGACGTAGCCCCGCTCGGCCAGCGACCGGGACACCGCCCGGTTGCGCCGCTGCTGCCAGGTCAGTCCCCGGCCGGGGGGCGCGGTCGGCAGCAGCGACGGCACCTTGTCGTACCCGTCGAGGCGGACCACCTCCTCGACCAGGTCGGCCGGGTCGGTCAGGTCGGGCCGCCAGGTCGGCGGGGTGACGCTGAGCGTCTCGCCGCCACCGGCGGCGACGGCCACCTCGCCCGGATCCTCGGCCAGCCGGTCGGTGCCCCGGGTCACGGTGCAGCCGACCTGCTCCAGCAGGGCGACCACCCGGGCCGGCGAATACTCCACCCCGATCCGCCGGCTGGGCAGGTCGGCCGGCAGCGTGACCGGGGTACGCGGCACGACGTGGTCGATGTCCAGCACCTCGTCACCGGCGACGCCGCCCGCGTACGTGGTGAGCAGCCCGACCGCCCGATCGAGGGCGAGCAGCGGCAGGGCCGGGTCCACGCCCCGCTCCCACCGCTTCGCCGCCTCACTGAACAGCTTGTGCCGGCGGGCGGTGCGCCCGACCATCGCCGGGTCCCAGTGCGCGGCCTCGAAGAGCACGTTGACGGTGCCCGGCAGGACCTCGCTGGTCTCGCCGCCCATCACCGCGGCGAGCGAGATCGGCACGCCGTCGCCCTCGGCGCCGAGCGGGTTCGGCAGCCCGGCGTCGCAGATGACCATGTCCTCGGGCACCAGCGCGCGGGTCACCCCGTCGAGCGTGGTCAGCTTCTCCCCCGCCACCGCCCGCCGCACCACCAGCGGGCCGGCGATCCGGTCGGCGTCGAAGGCGTGCATCGGCTGGCCGAGTTCGAGCATCACGTAGTTGGTGATGTCGACAGGCAGCGAGATGCTGCGGATGCCGGCGACGGTGAGCCGCTGCCGCATCCAGTCGGGGGTCTGCGCCGCCGGGTCGACGCCGCGCACCATCCGGGCGGCGAACCGATCACAGCCGACCGGGTCGCGCACCTCGACCGGGTACGCCGGTTCGGCGGTGCCGGGCGTGGCCGGCATCCGGCCCCGGTCGGAGTAGTCGATGCGCAGGGCGTGCGCCAGTTCGCGGGCCAGTCCGCGCAGCGACATCTGGTAGCCCCGGTCCGGGGTGATCTCCACCTCGACGATGATGTCGGTGAGCCCGACCACCGGACGCGCGTCGTCGCCGGGCTCGGCCACCACGTGCTCGGGCAGCACCAGGATGCCGGAGTGGTCGTCACCCAGGCCCAGTTCCTTGACCGAGCAGATCATGCCGTGGGAGTTGCGCCCGTACGTCTTGCGCGCGCCGATGGCGAAGCCGCCGGGCAGCACCCCGCCGGGCAGGATCACCACGACCCGGTCACCGGGGGCGAAGTTGCGCGCCCCGCAGACGATCTCCTGCGGCTCGCCGGTGCCGTTTGCGGCGCCCACGTTCACCCGGCAGAACCGGATCGGCTTCTTGAAGCCGGTCAGCTCCTCGATCTCCAGGACCTCACCGACCACCAGTTGCCCGGTGACCGTGCCGGCCAGGTCCACGATGGACTCGACCTCGATGCCGATGCCGACCAGGGCCCGCTCCAGCTCGTCGACGGACAGGTCGGGCAGGTCGACGTACTCCCGCAGCCAACTGACAGAAACTCGCATGACTTGTATCCACCGTCTCCGTGACTCGTACCCGTCGCCTACAGCCCGACCCCGAACGCGCGGGTGAACCGCACGTCGCCCTCGGCCATGTCCCGCATGTCGCTGACCCCGTGCCGGAACATCACCGTCCGGTCGATGCCCATGCCGAAGGCGAAGCCGGAGTAGACCTCCGGATCGATGCCGCAGGCCCGCAGCACCCGCGGGTTCACCATGCCGCAGCCACCCCACTCCACCCAGCGTGGGCCGTCCCGATGCTCCGGGAACCAGACGTCGAACTCGGCCGACGGCTCGGTGAACGGGAAGTAGTGCGGCCGGAAGCGGGTCCGCGCCCCCTCGCCGAACATCGCCCGCGCGAAGTGGTCGAGCGTGCCCCGCAGATGCGCCATGGTGATGCCCTTGTCCACCACCAGGCCCTCGACCTGGTGGAAGACCGGCGCGTGGGTGGCGTCCAGCTCGTCGGTGCGGTAGACCCGCCCCGGCACGATCACGTAGATCGGCGGCTTGCGGGTCAGCATGGTCCGCGCCTGCACCGGCGAGGTGTGGGTACGCAGCACCAGCCCCGAGTCGGAGGGTGCGATGTGGAAGGTGTCCATCAGCCCGCGCGCGGGGTGGTCCGGCGGGATGTTCAACGCGTCGAAGTTGGTCCACTCCAGCTCGACCTCGGGCCCCTCGGCCACCTCGTAACCCATCCCGATGAACAGGTCACTGATCTGCTCCATCAGCACCGTGATCGGGTGCCGGGAGCCGCGCGGCCGCCGGTCGTGCGGCAGCGTCACGTCGACGCGCTCCTCGATCAGCACCCGCTCGGCCTGCTCGCGCTCCAGCACCTCGGCGCGGGCGGCGTACGCCTGCTCGATGGCACGGCGGGCCTCGTTGACCCGCTTGCCGGCGTCGGCCTTGGCCGCCGGTGGCAGCGCGCCGATCTCCCGGCGGGCCAGCGAGACCGGGGCGCGGTCGCCGAGGTGCGCCGGACGTACCGCGCTCAACGCGTCGGGGTCACCGGCGGCGACGAACGCCTTCTCGGCCTCGGTCACGGCCTCGGCCAGGGCGGCCGGGTCGAGCAGGGCGACCTGCTTCGGGTCGTACGGATCGTTGCGGTAGCTCATGGCGTACGGGCACTCCCTCACGGCGGCGCCGGCCCTCACGGGCGGCTAGGCGAGTCTACGGACGCGCGGCTGTGCCGCAGCCCGCCGGTGGGAGTTACGCGGAGAGCAGGTCAGGCCCGCCGCCCGCCGACACCGGCGGGCTGGCTAAACGAACGCCATGCTGCGTTCACCATGGGGGCTTTTCTCCTCGTGCTCTGCGCCGACCTCGGGTCAGCGCTGCGCTCTGGCTGAAGCGTACAGGCAGACGGCTGCGGCCGCAGCCAGGTTGAGGCTCTCGGCCCGCCCGTGCAGCGGCACCCGGACCCCGGCGTCGGCGGCCTCGACCAACTCGTCGGGAAGCCCGTGCGCCTCGGAGCCGAACAGCCAGGCGGTGGGCGTGGCGAGCCGGCCGGTGTCGGCCAGTTCGTCGAGGTCCGCCGCGCCGTAGCCGGTGGCGGCGAGCACGGTCAGGCCCGCCGCGCGCGCGGCGGTGAGCACGGCTGCGGGGTCGCGCTCGCGGACCACGTCGACGTGGAACAGGCTGCCGGCCGACGACCGCACACACTTGCCGTTGTACGGGTCGACCGTGTCCCCGGCGAAGATCACCGCGGCGGCGCCGGCCGCGTCGGCGGTACGCAGCACCGTGCCGGCGTTGCCCGGGTCACGGATCCCGGCGAGCACGGCGACCAGTCGTGGGGCGCGCCCCAACGCGGCGGCCAGCGGCACGTCGAGGTGGTCGCAGACGGCGACCAACCCCTGCGGGGCGACGGTCTCGGCGAGCGCGGCGAGCGCCTCGTCGGTCACCTCGGAGACGGGCACGTCGGCAGCGGCGGCGGTCGCTGCCAGGTCGGCGTACCGGTCGAGGGCGTCGGGGGTGCCGAAGAGCTCGACCACGGTACGCGGGCGGGTCAGCGCCTCGCGGACCGCCTGCGGTCCCTCGACCAGGAACCGGCCGGTGGCGTCGCGTTCGCGCCGGCGCTGGAGCCGGCGGGCGGCGACCACCCGGGGGGTACGCGGCGTGAAAGGCATGGTGTCGTCCCCGGACACGCCGCGAGGCGACCCTCGTCGTACGAGGGACGCCTCGCCGCGTCCGGTGGGGATCAGGCGGCCTGGGCCGCCGCGCCGCCGGTGCCCTCGGCCTGCACCGCGGCCCGGGCCAGCTCGACGATCGCCGCGAACGCGGCGGCGTCGTTGACGGCCAGGTCGGCCAGGATCTTGCGGTCGACCTCGATGCCGGCCAGGCGCAGGCCCTGGATCAGCCGGTTGTAGGTCATGCCGTTGGCGCGGGCACCCGCGTTGATCCGCTGGATCCACAGCTGCCGGAAGTCACCCTTGCGGTCACGACGGTCCCGGTAGGCGTACTGCATCGAGTGCAGCACCTGCTCCTTGGCCTTGCGGTACAGCCGGGAGCGCTGACCGCGGTAGCCGCTGGCGGTCTCCAGCAGGGTACGGCGCTTCTTCTGGGCGTTCACAGCCCGCTTGACGCGTGCCATCTCAACTCCTTCTTGGACTCAGGTGGCGCGCGTCAGCGGCCGAGCAGCTTCTTGATGCGCTTGACGTCGGACTTGGCGACCTCGACCAGGCCCGTCAGCCGACGGGTACGGGTGGAGGTCTTCTTCTCCAGGTTGTGGCGCATACCGGCCTGCTGCTTCACGATCTTGCCCTTGCCGGTGACCCGGACCCGCTTGCCCGTGCCCGTGTGGCTCTTCATCTTCGGCATGTGGAACGTCTTCTCCCCTGTTACTGGCCGCTGGTGTCAGCGGTCGTGCCGGACTCGCCGGCTGCTGCGCTCTCACTGGCCGCCCCGGACTCGGCGGCCGCCGCGGCGGCGGGCTCCTCCGCGGTCCGCTCCCGGGGTCCACCTCGGGACGCCGTGGCGGCGACCGCGGAGGCTTTCACGGCCCGATGCGGAGCGAGAACCATGATCATGTTTCGGCCGTCCTGCTTCGGAGCGGACTCGACGTATCCCAGTTCCGTGATCTCCGACTCGAGCCGGCGCAGGAGCCGGTAACCCAGCTCCGGTCGGCTCTGCTCGCGACCGCGGAACATGATCGTCACCTTGACCTTGTCCCCGGCCTTGAGGAACCGCACCACGTGACCCTTCTTGGTCTCGTAGTCGTGCGGATCGATCTTCGGCCGGAGTTTCATCTCCTTGATGACGGTCTGCTGCTGGTTACGCCGCGCTTCGCGCGCCTTCAGTGCGCTCTCGTACTTGAACTTGCCGAAGTCCATGAGCTTGCACACCGGCGGGCGCGCCATCGGCGCAACCTCGACCAGGTCCAGATCGACGTCCGCGGCCAGCTGAAGGGCGCGCTCCAGCGGGACGATGCCCACCTGCTCACCCTCGGGGCCGACCAGTCGGACCTCACGTGCCCGGATCTGCTCGTTCACGCGTGGTTCGACGCTGATGGGGCCTCCTCGAGTCGGTTCTTCATGCGTGGCCGACCCGGTGGCTCCCGGCGGGAGCCGGCCCGGAAAGCAGAAGGCCCCGGCGGATGCCAGGGCCTGCTCGACCGGTCGGCACGATCACAGGATCGCGCATCCGGCACCGGGACGTGCCCGGAACCGGGGACCGGACCCGGACACCACAGGGGCGACTCGGGTGGGAGCAGGCGCTCCACTTTCATGGCCGTCTGCGCATGCGGACAGCCTGGTCGACTCGACAACACTACACCCTCGGTAACCGCCGCCCAAACCGGGCCCGGCCCGGTCCTGCCCGACAGGCAGCCACCCGGCGGCGGCCGCTCGGTGCCGGGGGTGTGGATCAGCGGCGCGAGGCGCGCTCGGCGAGGGTGGCGAGGTGTTCCTGGTGCAGCCGGCGCAGCGCCCGGACCCCGTCGACGGCGAGCTGCTTGTCGGCTGCCTGGAGCGCGACCATCGGCAGCAGGTCGTCGTCGTACAGCTCCAGGGCGGCCCACGGGGCGCCCCGGTCGAACCGGACCCCCCGGACGACCTCCCAGGGCAGCTCGTAGGAGCCGATGATGTTGCGCACCCGCACGCCCCGGGCGTCCGCCTCGACCCGGGGACGGGTGAAGAGCAGAGCACCGAGGGCGAAGAGCACGCCGAGCCCGATCATGGCGAACTGGTCACCGCGCTGGAAGGTGCCGTAGCCGTTGCCGGTGGGACCGGTGAGGGTGGTGGCTATCGCGGCGAACAGGACCACCACCACGACCGCCGACGTCCAGCAGACCAACCGGATGCGGCGCGGACGCAGCCGGATCACACCCGTGCCGTCCACCGGACCGCCGTCGGGCCGCACTGCCTCCTGCCGCTCGCTCATGGCCCCAGTCTCTCATCCCGGGCCGGAGCCTGCTCCGATGCCACACGGACAGCACCGGCAGGCGGGACCACTCCCGGCCGGCGGCCGGCCACCAGCACCGCCAGCACGGTGAGCAGCGCGCCGGCCAGCACCGGCAGCCGGGCGCCGGGCCCGCCCGGCAGCAGCACGTCCAGCAGCAGGGCGCCGGTGAGCTGCCCACCGACGAGAGCGAGACCGGTACGCAGCACACCGGCCGCGCGTACCCCCAGCACCAGGCTGGCCACGACGCCGACACCGAGCAGCCCACCGAGGTACAGGTGCCATTCGCCAGGCCAGCGGATCGCCGGGCCGGTGAAGGCGCCGGCCAGCGCCGCGACGAGCAGCACCGCGGGCGTACTGACGACGAAGTTGACCGCGACCCCGGCGGCGGCCGAACCGGCGGCGGAGACCCGGCCGTTGAGTGCGGTCTGCACCGCGACCCCGACCCCGGCGGCCACCACCAGCAGGAGCAACCCGACGGCCAGGTCACCGACGGGCCGGCCGATCTGGGCCAGGGTCACCGCGGCCACCCCGAGCAGTGCGCCGGCCACCCGGGGCCCGCTGAGCGGCAGCCGACCCACCGGGGCGAGACCGACCCGGTCCGACGCCAACCCACCGATGCCGTTGCCGGCGACCTGGGCGATGGTGAACACCGCGACCCCGACCACCGGCACCGCGTACGCGGCGAGCAGCACGATGGCC
>NZ_POTX01000097.1 GCF_003236305.1 Micromonospora endophytica
GTGGGGGTGCGTATGGTGACGGCTCGGGGGGGTAGCAGGTCGCCTGCGTCGTTTAGCGGCGTGCCGGGCAGGCCGGTCAGGTCGACCGGCTCGTCGGTCCGGTTGATCAGGAAGTGGTAGCCGTCCCGTACCGCCAGCTCGACCTTTCCGCGGAGCGGCTCGGGCAGTTCGGACGCCAGCCCGGCTGCCTCGCTGAGCTGGGCGAGCACCGGCACCAGGCCGTCCGCGCCGAGCCGGGTCGAGACATAGCTGGCCGAGCCGTCGGCCACCCGCCGCCGGGTGATCGCCGGCCGCCCGGCCTGCGCGCCGTCACGGTACGCGGCGAGCACCGTGACGTCCGGGCCGGTGACCTCGATCCGATCCGTCCAGAGCGTGCCGATCGCACCGCTGTCCAGCACCACCTGCTCGTCGTCGAGCAGCGGCCCGAACTCCTCGACGTGGATGCCGAGCAGGTCCCGCAGGGCACCCGGGTAACCACCGAGCCAGACGTGGTCGTCCTCGTCCACGACACCGGAGAAGTAGGTGGTCACCAGATGACCGCCGGCCTCGACGTAGCGCCGCAGGCGGTCGGCGAGCGCCGCCGGCACCACGTGCAGAATCGGGGCGATCACCAGGTCGTACCCGGTGAACGCGGCGTGGGCCGGCCGCACGTCGGCCCGGATGCCCAGGGCCAGGAAGGCGGAGTACCAGTCCAGCGCCTCCTGCCGGTAGCGCAGTCGGGAGCTGGGGTGGGAGTCCAGTTCGCTGACCCACCACGACTCCCAGTCGAACAGGATCGCGGCCCGGGCCGGCCGCCGGGCCGCGCCCGCCACCGGCGCCAGGTCGGCCAGGGTACGTCCCAACGCGGTGACCGCCCGGAAGACGGCGCTCTCCTCCCCGGCGTGCGGGACCATCGCCGAGTGGTACTTCTCCGCGCCCGCCGCGCTCTGCCGCCACTGGAAGAAGCAGACCGCGTCGGCGCCGTGCGCCACGTGGGTCAGCGAGTCACGGGCCAGTTCCCCCGGACGCTTGGCAAGGTTGACCGGTTGCCAGTTGACCGCGCTGGTCGAGTGTTCCATCAGGAACCAGGGCCGGCCGCCGGCCAGGTTGCCGACCAGGTTCGCCGAGAAGGAGAGTTCGTCGAGCGACTGCGGTCCCGGGTGCCGGTAGTGGTCGTTGGCGACGAAGTCCACCTCGGCGGCCCAGTCGGCGTAGTTCATCCCGGAGGTCTCCCCCATCACCATGAAGTTCGTGGTGATGGGCACCTGCGGGGTGGCCGCCCGGAGGATCTCCCGTTCCGCGCGCAGGTGCTCCCGCAGGGCGTCGGAGGAGAACCGCTTGAAGTCCAGTTGCTGGGTGGGATTGGGGTGGGAGGCGGCCTGCCGGGGCGGTAGCACCTGGGCGAAGTCGCTGTAGCGCTGCGACCAGAAGTCGGTGCCCCAGGCCCGGTTGAGCGCATCGACACTGCCGTAGCGGGCACGCAACCAGACCCGGAAGGCGCGGGCCGCGTCGTCGGAGTAGTCGTAGACGTTGTGGCAGCCCAACTCGTTGTTGATGTGCCAGGCGGCGAGCGCCGGATGGTGGGCGTACCGGTGGGCCATGGCCCGGACCAGCCGCAACGCGTGCTCGCGGAAGATCGGCGAGGTGGGTCGCCAGTGCTGCCGGGCCCCCGGCCAGACGGTGGCGCCGTGCCTGTCGACCGGCAGGATCTCCGGATGCGCGCTGGTCAACCAGGGTGGCGGCGAGGCGGTGGCGGTGGCCAGGTCGACCGCGACGTCGTGCTCGTGCAGCAGATCCATGATCTCGTCGAGCCAGTCGAAGTCGTACTCGCCCGCGGCCGGCTCGATGCGGGCCCAGGAGAAGATGGCGAGCGAGACGATGTTGACCCCGGCCGCCCGCATGGCCCGCACGTCGTCGTGCCAGACGTGCCGGGGCCACTGTTCCGGGTTGTAGTCCGCGCCGAACGCGAACCGGGGGCGGTCGCCGGCCGGCCAGCGCAGCCAGCGGGGGGTCTCGGTCTCGCCGAGGGGCATCTGGTTCTCCTTGCCGAGTGGGTCCGGACGTGGTGCGGGTGGCCCGGCCCGGGGGCCGGGCCACCCGCTGTCACTACCGGACGGTGAAACCCTGGTCGGTGCCGTACTTCGCGGATGCCTCACGCCAGGCCTTCAGGCCGTCGGCGAGCGAGGTCGAGCTGACGTACGCCTGGCCGACGGTGTCGTTGAAGATGCTGTTGGCGTAGACCTGGAACGGCAGGTACGACCAGCCGCTGACCACGTTGGCCGCGGACGCGGCGAAGACCTCGTTGGCCTTCTGCCCACCGAAGTACGCGAACTCGGCACCCAGGAACTCCGCCGAGTTCAACTCGGCGGCGGTGGCCGGGAAGGCGCCCTTGGCGACCCGGATGCCCACCCCGGCACCGGCGTTGGCGTACTGCATGAAGCCGTACGCCAGGGCCTTGTTGGTGGCCTTCTCCGGCACGGCCAGGGAGCTGCCGCCGTTCTCGGCGCTGGCGTTCTCGCCGGCCTGCCACTGCGGCAGCGGGGCGACCCGCCACTTGCCGGCGCCGGCCGGCGCGCCCGACATCAGGTTCGCCGGCATCCAGGCGCCGGTGGCCAGGCTGGCGATGGTGCCGTTGCCGAGGCCCTGGAACCACTCGTCGCTCCACGGCGCGACCGGCGCGACGAGCTTCTCGGTGATCAGCTGCTGCCACGCGCCGGCGAACCGGGTGCTGCCCGGGTCGGCGAAGTCGATCGTGACGGTGGTGCCGTCCACCCGGTACGGCTTGCCACCCGCCTGCCAGATCATGCTGGTGGTGAAGCCGGCGTCACCGGAGTCGGCGGTCAGGTAGACCTTCGGGTCCGCGGCGTGCAGCTTGCGGGCCGCCTCGACGTACTCCGTCCAGGTGGCCGGCACCTCGATGCCGTGCTTGTCGAAGACCTCCTTGTTGTAGAACAGCGCCATCGGGCCGGAGTCCATCGGCAGGCCGTACACCCCGCCATCGATGTTCACCGCCGTCCACGGGCCGGGAGTGAAGGTGCCGTCCAGGCTCTTCGCCCCGTACGCCGACAGGTCCGTGACAGACTTGGCGAGGGCGAACTGCGGCAGGGCGTAGTACTCGACCTGGGCCACGTCCGGCACCCCGCTGCCGGCGGCTATCGCGTTCTGCAGGGCGGTGTACTGGTCGTTGCCGCTGCCGGCGTTGATCAGGTTCACCTTCACGTTCTGGTGCTCACGCTGGAAGCTGGCGACGACATCCTTCAGCGTCGGCTCCCACGCCCAGACCGTCAGCTCCCCGCCCTTGTCCAGGGCCGCCTGGATGTCGGCCGCGGAGACCGGATCACCGGCGGCGGTACCGGTGTCGGCGTCATCGGAGCCGCAGCCGGTCAGGGTGACGGCCAGGGTGGTCGCGGCGGCCACCGACGCGATCCTGGCAAGGGTGTTTCTCATCGATATCCCTTCGAGGTGGTGGTAGGGGGTGTCACTGCTTGACGCTGCCCGCAGCCAGACCGGACTGCCAGTAGCGCTGCAGCAGCAGGAAGGCCGCCAGCAGCGGCAGGATGGTCAGCAACGATCCGGTGATCACGAGGTGGAACACCGCCTCGCCACCGGCGGTGCTGGCCTGTTTGTTCCAGGTGTAGAGGCCGAGGGTGAGCGGATACCACTGCGCGTCGCGCAGCATGATCAGCGGCAGGAAGAAGTTGTTCCAGGTGGCGACCATGGTGAACAGCAGGACCGTCACGATCCCCGGTGCGAGCAGCGGCAGGCAGACCCGGAAGAAGGTGCGGAACTCCCCCGCGCCGTCCACCCGGGCGGCCTCCAGCAACTCGTCCGGGATCGCCTCGGCGGCGAAGGTCCACATCAGGTAGAGCCCGAACGGCGTGATCAGCGACGGGATGATCACGGACCAGGGCGTGTTGGTCAGGCCCATCTGGCTGAACATGAGGAAGGTGGGCACCGCGAGGGCGGTGCCGGGCACGGCCACCGCGCCGATGACCACCGCGAAGACCGCCCGCTTGCCGGGGAAGTCGAACTTGGCCAGCCCGTAGCCGGCCAGGGTGGCGAGGAAGGTGGCGCCCACCGCGCCGACCAGGACGTACAGCACCGTGTTGACCAGCCAGCGCAGGAAGATCCCGTCGGCGTACGTGAAGGTCTCGACGATGTTGTCCCAGAGCGCGAAGTCGTCGGCGAAGGCCAGACCGAAGGAGGCGAACAGCCCGTCCCGGGACTTCGTCGCGTTGATCACCAGCCAGGCCAGCGGGAAGAGGCTGTAGGCCAGGACGATCCCGGTCAACAGGGTGAGGGTCGGGCTACGCCTCGGACGCCGTACGGATCGACGCCGCACGGGTGTGGTGTTCGTCGGGGCCTCGACCGGTCGCACCGCCACGGACATCAGTCCTCTCTCCCCATGCCGCGCAACTGGACGAGGTAGGCGACCACCATCGTGATCAGGCCCATCAGGACCGCCACGGTGGCCGAGTAGTTGAACTGCTGGCCGGCGAAGGACAGCGAGTACGCGTACAGGTTGGGGGTGAAGTAGGTGGTGATCGCGTTCGGCGCGAGGTCCTGGAGGATCACCGGCTCGTTGAAGAGCTGGAAACTGCCGATGATCGAGAAGATGGTGGCGATCACCAGGGCGCCCCGGATGGCGGGAATCTTGATCGCCCGGATGATGCGCAGTTGGCCGGCACCGTCGATCTCGGCCGCCTCGTACCGTGAGGCCGGCACCACCCGCAACGCCGAATAGAAGATCACCATGTTGTACCCGACGAACTCCCAGGTCACGATGTTGCCGATGGCAGCGAGCACCAGGTCAGGGCTGAGCGGGCTGGGCAACGACAGCCCGAGGCGCTCGTTGATCCCGCCGACCAGGCCGAACTGCGACCCGTACAGGAAGCCCCACATCAGCGTGGCGACCACGGCCGGCACCGCGTACGGCAGGAAGATGCCGACCCGGAAGAACTTCATCCCGTACAGCCGACCACTGTCGATGGCGAGCGCCACCAGCAGGGCGATGAAGAGCATGACCGGCACCTGGACGGCCAGGAACAGCGACACCCGGCCCAGCGCCGACCAGAACTGCGGATCCTCGAGCGCCCGCTGGTAGTTCTCGACGCCGACGAAGGAGGTCCCGCCGATCAGGCGCTGCCGGTACAGGCTGAGGTAGATCGAGTACCCGATCGGCGCGAGGAAGACCAGGGCGAAGACGCCCAGGAACGGGGCGACGAACGCCCAGCCCGCGTACGAGCGACGCCGTCGGCGTGCCGGCGCCGTGACGCGGGGATGGACCTGCGGAACTGCCATGGCTCTCCCGATCGTTGATGTTTACGCAAACATCGAGGCCCGTGGGGGCGGGACTACGGAGATGATCAGAAATGTTTACGTAAACATCGCGAATGTTCGCACCGGTCCGCCCCGCCGTCAACCCTGCCGGGCCGGCGTATCCGGATCAGTCCCCGCCTGGTCGGTGCCGGGGTGCCGGGTTCGTCGCTGCCGGTGGCGGTGGCGGTGGCGTGGCCGCCCGCGGTGGCGTGGCCGCCCGGCCCTCGCCGCCGGTCGACCGCAACTGGCGCCCCGAGGCGGCGCACTCGGCAGCGAGGCGGGCGGCCGCGGGCAACCGGGCGAGTTCCGCGGCGGTCTGCGTGGGGTTGGCAAGCCGGACGGCCAGTGCCTGGTCGACAAGGGGCGGCACGTGGTCACGCAGCTCGCGCAGGTAGCACCACAGCATCTCCTCGGCGGCGGCGGCAAGCGGCTGCGCCGCATCGACGGCGACCTGGGCCAGGATCAACGCGGTCATCGCGACGTCCAGCCCGGGCGGGCCGTGCCGGACGTTGCGCCAGTCGATCAGCACCGGGCCATCCGGGTCGAGGATGACGTTGTCCGGATGCACGTCCAGGTGCAGGATCCGCGCACTGTCGGCCGCGCCCGGCAGCGGCGCGAGCGAGTGCAGCCGGCGGTGCAGGTCGGCCAGGATCACGGCCGCCGGCCCGACCTCGATCGTCCCGGCGACCAACGCCGCAAGCATCGTCGGGCCGGGCACCCGCCGCAGCACCAGGTCCGCGCCGACGGCGTGGTGCACCCGGGGCACCGGAAAGCCGGCCGCGTGCAGGTGCGCCATGAAGCCGGCCTCGACGGTGACGTCGGTGCCGTCGCGGTAGCGGCGCAACACCCGGTCACCGTCGAGCAGGTACACGTCGGCGTCCCGGCCGGCGGCGTACGGAAGCGGCTCTGTCACGGCCCTGACGGTAGTCGGACCGCGCCGCGGCGCGCGGCCCTCAGGCCGGCGGCGACGAGCGCGATGCCCTCCTCGATCGTCGAGACGGAGCTGGCCGCGTAACCGAGGACCAGGCCGGGCGGATACGGCCGGCGGCAGTGCCAGGACAGCGGCTGCACCTTCACCCCGCGCGCCAGGGCCGCTGTCGCCAGCTCTGTGTCGATCACGTCGTCGGCCAGGGTGACCGTCAGGTGCAGCCCGGCCGCCGCGCCGTGCACGGTGGCCTCCGGCAGATGGCGGGCCAGGGCCGCGATCATCGCGTTCCGGCGGCGTACGTGCCGACGGCGCAGCAGGCGCAGGTGCCGCTCCAGTGCGCCGGAGGTGATCAGCTCAGCGAGAACCAGTTGAGGCAGGACGGCGTTGCCCAGGTCGGCGTCGCGTTTGGCCGCCACCACGGCGTCCCGGTATCGGTGGGGTACCAACAGCCAGCCGATCCGTAGCGCCGGAGCGAGCAGCTTCGAGACGCTGCCGGCGTAACAGACCCGATCCGGCAGGCTGGCCCGCAACGCCGGCACCGGCGGTCGGTCGTAGCGGTGCTCGGCGTCGTAGTCGTTCTCGATGACCAGCCCACCGGCGCGGGCCCAGTCGGCGAACCGGCGGCGGCGTTCGCCGTCGAGCACCACACCTGTCGGAAACTGGTGTGCGGGGGTGAGCGTCACCGCCGGCACTCCGCTCGCGACCAGCTCGTTCACCTGCAACCCGGCGGCGTCCACCGGGATCGGCACGGTGGTCAGCCGCTGGCTGTCCAAGAGCTGCCGGACCCCGAGCGACCCGGGATCCTCCACACCGATCCTGCTGACGCCCTCGTCGCGCAGGACCTGGGCGAGCAGGCCGAGCGCCTGCGACACCCCTGTCGTGACGATCACCTCTGCCGGGTCGACACGGATTCCCCGATTGCGCGCCAGCCAGCCGGCGACGGCCCGGCGTAGCGTGGGCGTACCGCAGGGATCGCCGTAGCCCAGGTCTGACGCGGCCAGTCGGCCCAGCACGGTCCGCTCGGCGCGCAGCCAGGCCGCCCGGGGAAAGGCCGCCAGATCGGGTACGCCGGGCGTCAGGTCGATCCGCGCCGGGGCGGCGCGCAGGGTGTCGAAGATGTCCGGGCCCGGCGCTGACGAGAACGGTACGGCCGGCCGTGGCGTGCCGGTCATCGCACTCGTGCTGTTGGCCGGCTCCGTTGCCGGGGCGAGGCACTCCCGCTCGACGTTCGACACGGGGGGCGGAATCGGGGCGGCGACCACCACGGTGCCGCCGCGCCCCCGGCCGGCCACCTGCCCCTCCTCCATCAGCCGCTGGTACGCCTCCACCACCACGCCCCGGGAGACGCCGAGGTCGGCGGCGAGCACTCGGGTGGCGGGGAGCCGGGAGCCGACCGGCACGATCCGGTCGGCGATCGCTCGACGCAGCCGCTCGGCGAGCCAGGCGGCTCGTCCACCCCGCGGTGCCTGGCCGATGTCGAGGTGCAGGAAGTCGGACCCGGCGTTAGGAGGGGGCCCCTTTACCACCTCAGGCGTTAGCAGGGGGCCCTCCTTTCTTCTTTGGACCTGCGGGGAGGGTGAGGTTTGGTACTGCTCATAGGACCATTGTGGGGGCAGGGTGAGTGGGTGACCATCGCCTTCCTGATCACCACGCTGGTCGTGGTCGTCACTCCGGGTGCCGGGGTGCTGTTCACGCTCTCGGCCGGGCTGACCGGCGGACGCCGGGCCGCTCTGGTCGCCGCGCTGAGCGGCGCGTTGGCCACCGTGCCGCACCTGCTGGCCGCCGTGACCGGGCTCGCCGCCCTGCTGCACTCCAGCACACTCGTCTTCGACCTGGTCACCTATCTGGGCGCGGGCTACCTGCTCTGGCTGGCCGTCTCGACGCTCCGTCAGCGCGGTGCCTTTGCCGTGGACGGCGCGGCGTCCGCGCGCCCGGCGCGCCAGATCATCGTCTCGACGCTGCTGATGAACCTGCTCAACCCGAAGCTGACGATTTTCTTCGTGGCGTTCCTGCCGCAGTTCGTCCACCCGGACACCCCCGGCGCGCTGAGTCGGATGCTCGGTCTGGGCGCGGTGTTCACCCTGGTCACGCTCGTGGTCTTCATCGGGTACGGCCTCGGTGCCGCCGCCATACGCCGACGCGTGCTCGACCGTCCCCGGGTCGCCGACTGGCTGCGCCGGTGTTTCGCCGGCTCGTTCGTGGCGCTTGCCCTGCTGTTGACCCTGAGCCAGCCGTAAGGAGCATGATCGTGTATTTCCAGCACTGCCCTCAGATCCGGGTCGCGCACCCCCAGCTCGTCGCCGGTGTGCTGTACGCCGACGGCGTGGCCGGCGTGCCGCGCGCCGAACCGCTGCTGGCCGACCTGCTCGGGCGGGCGCGGCAGCGCCTCGCCTCGGGCAGCGAGGCGGCCCTGCCGGAGATCCAGGCGTGGCGGAGGGCGTTCACACGGATGGGGCTGGCCCCGACGCGATACCGGTGTGCGGCGGAGTCCCTGCTGCGGCGGCTGCGCACCACAGGCGACCTGCCGGCGGTGCACCCGCTGGTCGATCTCGGCAACGCCGTCTCGGCCGCGTACGCGATCCCGGTCGGGATCCTCGACGTCGATCGCGTCGGCGACGGCATCGAGGTACGCCACGCCCGGGGCGACGAGCGTTACCTGACCCTCGGCGGGGTCGAGGAGTGCCCCGATCCCGGCGAGGTGATCTTCGCCGACGGGCAGGGGCGGGCACACGCCCGGCGCTGGACCAACCGGCAGAGCGGCTGGTCGGCGGTACGCGACGACACCCGTACGGTTCTGGTGGTGGTCGAGGCGATGCACGACTCGGCCGCACAGGACGTGCCGTGCCTGCTGGACACGCTCGCGACCGAACTGGAACGGTCCTGGGCCGCGACGTCGCGTACGGTGCTGCTCACCTCGGCCGAGCCGCGCTTCCAGATTTCCGGCCCGGCCGACACCCGGCGTTAACAGGGGGCCCCTCTACTACCTGAGGCGTTAGCAGGGGGCCCCTCCTTTCATGCGGTCTGGCCGGGGGCGAGGTGGCGGTAGCCGGGGACGGTCTCGCTGAACCAGCCGTTGACGCTGGCCAGGCCGCGCTCGTTGAGCTGGGCGTCGTGGATCGGGAAGACCTGGGCCGCACCCGCCGCGACCGCGAAGTCGATCGCCTCGGTCAGCTTGAGCCAGGACGCCTGCGCCGGCACCAGCAGGGTCCGCACCGGTCGGCCGGGTGGGGTCAGCGAGTCGCCGGGGTGGTAGATCTCGTCGGCGACCAGGTAGCCGAGGTTGGCGCAGTCGGGTTGGCCGCCGTGGATGGTGGCGTGCCGGCCGCCGACAGCGGTCACGTCGAAGCCGGCGGCGGTGAAGCGTTCACCCGCGCGGACCCGGGCCACCGGCAGCGGCGCCAGGTCCGGCAGCACGGCCTCCTCCGGCACGAAGACCGGCACGCCCAGTCCGGCCAGCCGCAGCACGTCGACGTGGTCGGTGTGCTCGTGGCTGACCAGCACCGCGTCCGCGCCGGCCAGGGCGCGCGGTTCACTCCAGGTGCCGGGATCGATGACCAGGACGCGACCGTCGTGTTCGAGCCGGACGCAGGCATGCGTGTACTTCGTGATCCGCATCCGTCGACCGTACGGCTAGGCCGGCCGACGGACGGGACCGGAGCGGGTCGCCCGTCGCCGCCGGGGCGGTGGTTGCTCCGCCGTCTCCTCGACCGCCTGACACAGGTCGGTGAGTGGGTCGGCCTGCTGCGCCGCGCAGGCCACCCGGCGCAACAGGTCGCGCACTGTCGCCGCCTGCTGCGGGGTGAGCGGCTGGAGCAGGCGGGACTCGACGGTCCGCAGTGTCTCCCGGCGGCGCTGGGTCGCGGCGCGGCCGGCGTCGGTGAGGGTGACCAGGCGGCTGCGCCGGTCGGCCGGGTCGGGCCGGCGGACCAGCAGGCCGTCCCGCTCCAGGTCGTCGATCAGGTACGTCAGGACGGTGCGGTCGATGCCCAACTCCTCGGCGATCGCACCCTGGTTGCGGGGTGGCTCCCGGTCGGCCGCGGTGAGCACCTGATATCCGCGCGGCCCGCCGGGCAGGTCGCCCACGGCGTGGTCGGCCGCGCGGACGTAGGCGCGGAAGAGCACGCCGAGCATCCACCCGAGGTCCTCGCTGATCGGGTCACTGCCGCTCATGCTCCCAGAATAGCGCAGATCACAGATTTTATTGGGCGAAGATGTTCTGTTCGACATAACATTCGCGGTGTCGAGCGACACCTCACGGGAAGGCACCCCTCTGATGAGCGACTACGGGCACACACTGACCTTCGGGTCGTTCCTCACGCCCGGCAACGCCGACCCGCTGCGGCCGGTCACCTTCGCCATGCTCTCCGAGCAGGTCGGGCTCGACCTGGTCACCTTCCAGGACCATCCCTACCAGCCCGCCTTCCTGGACACCTGGACGCTGCTGAGTTTCGTCGCCGCGCGCACCGAACGGGTCCGCCTGGCCGCCAACGTGACGAACCTGCCGCTGCGCCCGCCGGCCGTGCTGGCCCGCAGTGTGGCCAGCCTCGACCTGCTCAGCGGTGGTCGGACCGAGCTGGGCCTGGGCGCCGGGGCGTTCTGGGACGCCATCGAGGCGATGGGCGGGCGACGCCTCTCCCCCGGTGAGGGAGTGCGCGCCCTGGAGGAGGCCATCGAGATCATCCGCCAGATCTGGGACGCCGACGCCCGGGGCGGGGTGCGGGTCGACGGGGAGTTCCACCGGGCCGTCGGTGCCAAGCGCGGCCCCGCGCCCGCCCACGACCTGGGCATCTGGCTCGGCGCGTACAAGCCACGCATGCTCGCGCTGACCGGACGCCGCGCCGACGGCTGGCTGCCCTCGCTGGCCTACCTCAAGCCCGGCGACCTGGCGAAGGGCAACGCCGTCATCGACGACGCCGCCACCGAGGCAGGCCGCTCACCGGCCGACGTACGTCGACTGCTCAACATCAACGGGCGGTTCACCCCGGCCGGACGCGGCCCGCTCGACGGACCGGCCGAGCAGTGGGCCGAGGAACTCGCCGACCTCGCCCTCACCGAGGGGATCAGCACCTTCATCCTCGCCAGCGACGACCCCGACGACCTGCGGCGGTTCGCCGCCGAGGTGGCCCCGGCCACCCGGGAGCTGGTCGCCAGCGAACGCTCGTCACCCCCCGCCAACGCCACCGGCCCGGGTGGCACCACCAGCGGACCGAGCGGTGCCGGCGCGGACGCCCGGACCACCGCCGGGCCAGCCGGCCCGACCGGCCCGGCAGACGCCCCGACCGGCCCGGCCCGGTCCGCCGCCAGCGCCACCGGCCCGACCGGCAGCGGCCGGGCGACCTCGACGCGGCGGGCCGGGGTCGGGGCGACACCGTTCGCGGTGGTGCCGACACCCGACGACGGGGTACGCCGCAGCCAGGTGCGGGTGTGGGACGAATCGGACCGGCCCACCGGCCCCGCCCGGGATCCGCAGCGCAGCTACACGCCGCACGAGCAGGCCGGTGGGCAGCACCTGATCGACGTGCACGACGGGCTGCGCGCCGAACTGGCCCAGATCCACGACCTGATCGAGCAGGTCGCCGCCGGGCTGATCGACGTGGGCACGGCCCGGTCGCACATCAACACGATGACCATGCGGCAGAACAAGTGGACGCTCGGCACCTACTGCGAGTCGTACTGCCGGGTGGTGACCACCCACCACACCCTCGAGGACAGGTCGCTCTTCCCGCATCTGCGTCGGGCCGACCCCCGGCTCGCACCTGTCATCGACCGCCTGGAGCAGGAACACCACGCCATCCACGACGTGCTGGAGGGCGTCGACCGGGCGCTCGTCGCGTTCGTCGCCACCCCGGACGGGATGGCCGAGTTGCGGGCCGCGGTCGACCTGCTCAGCGACACCCTGCTGTCCCACCTGTCGTACGAGGAGCGGGAGCTGGTCGAGCCGCTCGCCCGGCTGGGCGTGCACTGAGACACCTGTCGGGGTCGCCTGCGGGCGGGTCCCGGGGTCGCCGCCGTACGTCGGAAGGCGACCCCGGGGCACGCCGCCGGACGGCAGCCGATCGGCGTGGCCGGTTCTAGCGTCGGGACCACCGCAGATCGCACGCGCCCGCACCGGGCGCCCCGACGGCAGGAGGACGGCGATGCCGCGCCGCAGCACACTCACCTGGATCGCGCTGGTCGCACTGACCTGGGCGGCGATGATGTCGTTCGGGGGCGTGGCCGCCGAGACGGTCATGCTCTACCCGAACATCTTCCACGACGCCCCGGCGTCGCTGGACCGGGCCCGCGACTTCCTGGTCGTCAGCGGCCCGAGCGACTACTTCCCGCCGCTGGGCGCCTCGGTGGTGCTGCTCAGCGCGGTCGCCACGGTGCTCACCTGGCGACACCGCCGGCTGCGCCTCTGGATCGTGGCCGCGGCTGCGGTCTTCGTCGCCTGCGAGTTCCTCTTCTCGGTCGTCTTCTTCTGGCCCCGCAACGAGATCATGTTTGTCGACCCGACCGGCACGCACCCGCCCGAATACCTGCGTCAGGTGGCGCGGGAGTTCGTCGCCGGGCACTGGGTCCGGCTCGTCGGCGGAGCGGTCACCGCCGCGCTGGCCTTCACCGCCCTGCTGGGCTGGGCCCGCGACACCGCCCCGGCTTCCCGCGACACCGCCGCACCCGCCCCCGACACCGGCACGGCTGTCCGCGACGCCGTCACACCTGGTAGAAGCGGCGGTAGCGGCGGATGAGACGCCACTGCACGAGCAGCGCCGCGACGGTCAGCAGCATCATCACCAGGGTCGCCGCCGCCGCGTAGCCGTACCGCAGGTATTCGAAGCCGGTCTGGTAGACGAAGAGCGACAGGTAGGTGGTGGCGTACGGGGGCGGGCCGCCGTCGGTGACCACGAACGCCGGCACGAAGGTGAAGTGCAGGCTGGCGATGGCGTCGCGGACCGCCAGCAGGGCCAGCACCGGGGCCATCAGCGGCAACGTGATCCGGCGGAACACGTCCCAGCCGGTGGCGTCCTCGAGGGCGGCCATCTCGTACACGTCGCGGGGCAGCGCCCGGCGGGCGGCCAGCAGCACCACGAAGGTCTCCCCCATGGTGAACAGGCTCATCAGGATGATGCCGGCGCGGGCGCTCGTCGGATCGGTCAGCCACGGCGGCGGAGTACGACCCAGCACGGTCAGGCCGTGCTCACCGCCGAGGCGCAGCAACTGGTTGATCGGCCCGTACAGCGGGTTGAACAGCCAGAGCCAGAGCAGACCGTAGGCGATCTCCGGCACCGCGGTGGGCAGCAACGTCGCGGTGCGGGCGGTGCCGACGCCAGGGGCCCGGCGGTGCAGCAGCAGCGCCAGGCCGAGCGCCACCAGCACCCGCAACGGTACGGCCACCACGGCGAACACCAGCGAGTTGAGCAACGCCACCCGGAAGATCGGGTCGTCGACCAGGGCGGTGAGATTGTCCAGCCCCACCCAGGTCGGCGGGCGCAGCAGGTCGTACTCGGTGAACGCCAACGCCAGGGTGACCAGGGCCGGCAGCAACATCAGGCCGACCAGCCCGACCAGGTACGGCGCCAGCATCAACAGGTGCTGCCGACGGGCACGGGTGTCCGGGCGGATGCGCGGGGCCGGCCGGCTGGCCGTCACGGCACGTACCGGCGGCCGGAGTCGGCGTGGAACAGGTGGGCGTCGGCCCACCGCACGCCGACGCGTACCGACTCGTCGCGGGCCGGGCGGCGGGCGGCCGGCACCCGGGCGACCACCCGGTGCCCGGCGGCGAGGGTGAGGTACGCGTACGCGTCCTCGCCGATCACCTCGACCCGGTCGACGGTGGCCGGTGTGCCCTCGGCGGCGTCGAGGGTGACCGCCTCCGGCCGGAACCCGACCTCCAGCGGTTGTTCCGGCAGCGGCGGGGCGTCACCGGTGCGGCACACCGCCGCGTCGGCGGGCAGCAGGTTCATCGCCGGTGACCCGACGAACCGGGCCACGAAGGTGCTGGCCGGGGTACGCCAGATCTGCTCCGGGGTGCCCACCTGCTCGACCCGGCCGTCGCGCAGCACCGCGATCCGGTCGGCGAGCACCAGCGCCTCGGTCTGGTCGTGGGTGACGTGCACCATGGTGGCGCCGAGCCGGTCGTGCAGGGCCCGCAGCTCGGCCCGCATCTCGACGCGCAGGGTCAGGTCCAGGTTGGACAGCGGTTCGTCGAGCAGGAACACGTCCGGCTCGCGGACCAGCGCCCTGGCCAGCGCCACCCGCTGCCGTTCACCGCCGGAGAGCTGCCCGGGTCGGCGGCCCAGCAGCCCGGCGCAGCCCACCGTCTCGGCCGCTGCCCGGGCCCGCTCCCGGGCGGTCCGGCGCGGCACGTCGCGGACCTCCAGCCCGAAGGCGATGTTCTCGGCGACGCTCAGGTGCGGGAAGAGCGCGTACGACTGGAAGACCATCGAGACGTTGCGCAGGCCGGGCCGCAGGTCGGTGACGTCGCGGCCGGCGATGTGGACGCGGCCGGTGGTGGCCGGTTCCAGCCCGGCCACCACCCGCAGCACCGTCGACTTGCCGGCCCCCGAGGGGCCGAGCACCACCAGCAGTTCCCCCGGTCGCGCCGCGAGGTCCACCTCGTGCAGCACGGTGGCGTCCCGGTACGCGGCACTGACCCCGGCCAGGGTCAGCCCACTCACCCGTGCTCCCCGCGGGCGAACATCGGTCGGCTCTTGACGTCCAGCTCGCGGATCACGTCGTCCAGCCGGTCACCGCGGTGTATGGCGTTCTCCAGGATGCCGTAGCTCAGGTCCTCGATCTCCGGCCAGGTGGAGACGGTGGGCAGCGCCCGCACGGTGGGGATGGCGTCGAGGAAGACCTGCGAGTTGCGGGGCGGCTGGTCGGGGTCCAGGAACGCCGGTGAGCGGGACACCTCGATGTGCGACGGCACGGTCCGCCCGGTCGCGGCGATGATCCGCTGGCCGTCGGCGGACATCGCGTACTCCATGAACCGCCACGCGGCGTCCTTGTTCTTCGACCCGGTGGTCATGCAGTACGCGTCGGAGTGCAGCACCCCGACCGGCTGGCGGTAGACGGGCATCGGCGCGACGTCCCACTCGAAGCCGGTGATGGTGCGGAAGTTGGTGGTGGCCCGGCGGGACGTCATCAGCATGGCCAGCCGCCCGTTGAGGAAACGGGACTCGTCGTCCTCCGCCTCCACCTCCGCGTCGCTGGGCACCACCCCGTACGCCTGCCGCAGGTCGATCAGGTTCTTCAGCGCCTCCCGGGCCGCCGGGCTGTCCAACGCCAGCCGGGTCGGCTTCACCGGGTCGTCGACGATCTCGCCACCGTTGGACCAGACCAGCGGGGCGAGCCGGATGATCGAGGGTTCCACCCCGAGACCGTGCACGGCGGGCAGCCGGGCCGCCCCCTCCGCCTCGGTTCCCTTGATCACCAGGCCGCGCGCGTCGCGGGTCATCGCGGTGGCGGTGCCGACCAGGTCGTTCCAGGTCCAGCCGGCCTTCGGCTCCGGCACCCCGTACCTGGTGAAGAGCGTGCGGTTGTAGTAGACGGCCAGGCTGGAGACGTTCTGCGGCAGGCAGAGCTGCGCGCCCTCCCACTTGAAGGCGTCCATGGCCACCGGGTGGTAGTCGGCCGGGTCGAGCGTCGAGCCGGCGATCCGCTGGTCGAGTGGTTCGACCACGCCCTTGGCCGCGAACTGGCCATAGAAGCGGTAGTTCATCAGGAACACGTCCGGCGGTGCTCCCCCGGCGACCGAGGTGGCCAACCGGGCCAGCAGATCCTTGCGGTCGCTGGCCTCGATCAACTGGACCCGCTCGCCCGGCCGGGCGTCCTGGTACGCCTCGATCAGGGTCCGGTAGGCGCCCAGCTCCTCCGGCGCGCCGAAGACCAGCAGCTTGACCGGATCCGGACCCGACGCGCCGGAGCCACAGCCGGTGAGGGCCAGCGTGGCGCAGAGCGCGAGGGCGAGCAGGGACTTGGGTTTCACCGGGCTCCTCGAAGGCTTCACGGGGCTTCTCAAATCAGTCGTCGGGGCGTCAGTCGTCGGGGCGCAGGAAGCGCCGTTGGGCCAGGGCGAACACCACCAGCGCGGGCACGGTGGCGAGCACCGCGCCGGCCAGGAAGACGGGAAAGTTGGTGGGGTCCAGCAGGGACAGCGACCGCAACGCCAGCGGCAGGGTGAACAGGTCGCGGTCGTAGACGTAGATCAGCGGATCGAGGAAGTTCGACCAGGTGAGCACGAAGGTGAGCGCGGTGATCCCGGCGGTGACCGGACGGACCAGCGGTAGCGCCACCCGCCACCAGGTGCGCAGCGGCGACAGGTCGGCGACCAGGCAGGCGTCGTACAGGTCGGCCGGCACGGCCCGGAAGGCCAGGTAGTACACGAGCACGTAGAGCGGTGAGGTGCCCAGCAGCGCCGGGGCGATGAGCGGTACGAGGGTGTCGGTCAACCCGAGAAAGCGGAAGATCGCGAACCGGGGCACCAGCAGCGCGGTGGCCGGCACCATCAGCGCCACCAGGGAGGCGGCCACCACCACGGTGGTGGTACGCGGGGCGAGCCGGGCCAACGCGAAGCCGGCCAACGCGGCCACCAGCACGCTCAACGGCACCGCCAGCACCGCTACCAGCACCGAGTTGAGCGAGGCACGCAGCAGCCCGCCCAGCTCCACGGCCCGCTGATAGCCGGTGGTGCTGAGCGGGTCGGGCACCAGTTGCGGGGTCGGTGAGGGCGGCAGCCCCGGCTCGGTGAGCGAGCCGGCGACCAGCAGCAACAGTGGCGGGACGAAGACCAGGAGGACGAAGGCCGCACCGAGCGTACGCCACAGCCGGGCGGCCCGCTCGGGCAGCGGCGAGGGGCCGCGCGCGCGGCCCCTCGCCAGGATTGCGCCGATGATCTGCTTCCCTACCTCAGGCTGAGCTTCCAGGCGCCGAGGCCGTGCGAGGCGGCGTAGAGCACCCGCTCGCCCGGCACGATGGTCAGCCCGGCCACCTCCACGTTCGGCATGTTGCCGGCCGCCTTGGTCCAGGAGGTCTTCCCCTTCGGCAGCAGCAGCACCCCGAAGTCGGTGGCGGCGTACAGGTCGCCGGTGACGTCGTCGCGGACCAGGTCGGTGATCGGCTGGTCGCCGAAGTCGTACGACCTGTCGGTCCAACTCGCCGCGTCCCCGGTGACCTTCACCTCGAAGGCGTGGCCGGGTGTGGTCGGGGTGTTGGAGCCGTAGCCGCTGTAGGAGACCCATGCCCGGGACGGGTCGGCCGGGTCGATGTGGATGCTGGTGACGAAGCGGTTCGGCGTGGCGGCGGTGTCGATCCGGGTCCAGGTCACCGCGGCGGCCGGTTCGGCGTCCGCGTTGCGGGTGACGAAGATCCGGCCGGTGCTGGTGGCCGCCCACACGGTGGAGGTGTCGGAGTCGACCCGCTGCACCACCGAGACCGCGCCACCGGCCCGGTCGCCCCAGCCGGCGGCGGTCAGGTTGGTGGTGCCCAACGCCTCCCAGTCACCGCACTGCTCCTCGTAGGTGCCGTCCCAGGAGTTGCAGATCCGGTCCGCCTCGGCCAGCGTCCGGTCGCCCAGACCGAAGGTCTTGGTGCGGTAGACCGACAGTCCGGTGCCGGCGAACATGGTGCCGCTGACCTTCGGGTCGCTGATCACCGGGGCGTAGAAGAGATTGTTCGGCTGGAAGGCGATCGGGTCGGCGGTCCAGATCCAGCTGCCGATGTCGCCGCCGGCGAAGCTGACCTCCGGCGTGACGTCGTAGAAGGTGTGGAAGCGGAAATCGGGGCGGCCCACGTCCCAGCCGGAGGCACCACCGTCACCGATCATGGTGTTGACCCAGCGCCGCCGCTCGCCCTTGTTCTCCCAGGTGCCGTTGTCCTGGGTGCCGCCCTGGAGCAGGTTCACGTCGTGCGGGCTGACCGACAGGCTGGTGAACTGGAGGGTGTTCATGCCGTGGTTGACGCTCTCCAGCTTGCTGGGGATCTTCGACAGCATCTGCCGGCAGCGGTCCTTCTGGGCCACCGTGGTCAGGTTGCGGGCCGGGTTGTCGCACCACGCCGAGCGGTCGACGAGCACGCCGCTGGAACGCATCACGCCACCGTCGTTGGCCTCGAAGAACTGGTACGGGTTGCGCGGGTTGGTGACGATCGCGTGCTGGTCCGGGTGCAGCCCGTTGGGGTGCAGCTCGTCGGTGCCGTCGAAGGTCATGTCGGTGCCGCTGACCCCGGCGTCGGTGGAGAGCACCACGGCCCGCTTGTTGGCGATGTTCTCGCCGTAGGAGTAGCTGCCGCCGGTGTAGACGATGTCCGGGTGCCCCGGCGGGGTGTGCACGAACACGTCGTACCAGCACTGGCCGGTGCACTGGTTGTAGGTGGCGAAGCCCGGGTCGGCCGGGTTGGAGCTGGTCAGGTCGGTGAAGGTCGGGCTGCCGGCGGCCACGTCGTCGCTGCGGAACAGCCGGGAGTACGGCGTGCCGGTGTTGCCCTCGTAGACGTACATCCGGGTCTTGCCGCCGGACAGGGCGGTCACGTCGATGGCCGCGCGGGTGGTCGGCAGCGCCGCGTTGAGCGACGGCTTGATCTGCGTCCACGTGGTGCCGGCGTCCGGGGACCGCCACACCCCCCGGGCGTACGAGGAGGCGTAGACGATGTTCGCGTTGCGCGGGTCCAGCTTGACGTAGCGCACCCCGCGCGGCGAGCAGGCGGTGGTGTTGTTGTACTCGGCCAGGGTGCCGGTGCACTCGCTGGCGTCGGCCGTGCCGTTGTGCAGGAACGTCCAGCTCTTCCCGCCGTTCGTGGACTTGTACAGGCCCCACTTCGCGGCGTCCGGCACCGGCCGGGTGACGCCACCGCAGCAGGCGCTGGACATGCCGCGCAACGCGGTGGTGGTGGCCACGTAGAGCGTCTTGGGGTCACCCGGCTTGATGGTGATCTCGCCGATGCCCTTGCCGGCGAGCACGTCCTTGCCGAGCGGACCGGACCAGGTCAGGCCGCCGTTGCTCGACTTGTAGAGGCCGACGCCGGCGACGCAGCCGGAGGCACAGGTGTTGGCCTCGCCGGTGCCGACGTAGAGAGTCAGGCCGGTGCGGTCGTTGCGGTCGATGGTCACCGCGCCGGCCGCGTTGATGCCCAGCGGGCCACCGAGGTAGAACCACTTCGGCTCGGCGGCGAGAATGTTCAGGGTGCCCCAGACGCCACCGCCGGCCGGCGTCACGTACGCCCGGCAGAGCAGCTTGGTGCAGTCCGGGCTGATGTCGATCGAGGTGACCCGGCCGCCGGCCACGTACTCGTTCGGCACGTAGTTGAACGCGTTGCGATATTCGGTGAAGGGATAGAGCGCCTCGCTCGGACCGACGTTGGTCCACTGCCGGCTGCCCTTGAACCGCTTGTCGGCGGCGCTGAACGCCGCCTTGGAGCGGTCCACCTGGGCGATGGTGATCGCGTCGGCCGGGTAGGCCCGCTCCAGGAACTCCTGTCCGGCGGCACCGCCGGGCCCGTCGGGCGACATGCCCATGTCACCGGGTACGGCCTGACGCAGCCGCTCCAGGTGGGCGCCGAGCGCCCCCGGCATCTCGCCGTCACCGACGGCGGCGGGAGCCGGCACCTCGGCACCGGCGAAGTGGATTCCCACGAAACCGGTCGATGCCAGCACGGCACCGACCGCCAGGCCAACGAGCAGATGGCGACGTCTACGCTTCACCAGGGTCCCTCCGGCATGAGGCGTCACCGCAGCACGGCACCGGATTGGCGACCGTCACTGGCAGCGTCCATCGTGGAATATGTCAGACCCACTGACCACTGGCAATAAACGGTTACATGCCCGTCACACCCCACCCCGCAGCCGTAGGGTTGGGGGG
>NZ_POTX01000098.1 GCF_003236305.1 Micromonospora endophytica
GGGGAGAGGAGGGGAGGGGGTTAGTTGCTGGCTAGCGCGTCGGCGGCGGCGGGGTCGCAGTCGCGGAGGAACTGGGCGCAGCGGGCTGCCTCGTCCGCCTCGCCGATCTCGCCGGCGGCCCGGGAGAGCACGTACAGGCAGCGCAGGAAACCCCGGTTCGGCTCGTGCGACCACGGCACCGGGCCGTGGCCCTTCCAACCGCTGCGGCGCAGCTGGTCCAGACCCCGGTGGTAGCCGGTCCGGGCGTAGGCGTACGCCGTCACGACCTGACCCTCGGCGAAGGCCGCGGCGGCCAACGCCGCCCAGGCCGCGCTGTACACCGGGAACCGGGCCGCCACCGAGGCGACCGCCTCGGCCGTGCCGTCCTGCTCGGCTGCGGCCAGGGCGGCGTCGGCCTCGTCGTGGGCGGGCAGGAGCGTGGCGGGCGGCTCAGGCAAGAGGTTCTGCATCGCCTCATTCAACCCGCTTCGCCGTGGGCTCCGCGAGGGGGTCCGGCAAGCCGGCCCGCAGCACCGCCGAGAGCTCCGTCACTACCCGCGCACGTTCCGCGTCCTCCGGGTCGGATCCGGCCGCGTTGAGCTGCCCCGGCAGGATGAACCGATGCCGACTCCACCTCCCGCGGACGTCATCGAGCCGCACACCTGGACCAACGAGATCCAGACCCGGGCCGAGTTCGACAGGCGGCTGGCCACTGGAAGCCTGGTCGGGCTGACCATCCAGGGGCTTCACCTGGATCTGGACCCCGTCCCCGACCTCACCGGCGTCGAGGTGGCCGGAACCCTCTTCGTCGGCTGCCGCTTCGCCTCCCGCCAGGTCGGCGCCGACCTGGTCCGCCGGGGCGCCAACGTGGTGCCGCCCTTCTCCGGGCTGGCGTACCCGACCCAACCGCCACACCTCTACACCCCGGAGGAGTTGGCCGCCGGCTTCACCGAGGGCGGCTTCGAGGCGATGTACGACACCCGGGTGTACGCGCACTTCCGGGCCCATGGCGGTGCGCTGCCCGATGTCCGGGAGGCGCTCGGCCAGCGACTGCACGACCACGGCGTGGACAACGCGCTCGCCGACGCCACCCGCACCTGGCTGACCACCCATGGGCCGCAGTCCGTGGTCGGTGTGATGGGCGGGCACGCGGTGCCTCGGGGCAGTGCGCCGTACCGGATGGCCGCGGTGCTCGGCCGGGAACTGGCCAGGGCCCACCGCCTGGTGGTCACCGGTGGTGGGCCGGGTGTGATGGAAGCCGCCAACCTGGGCGCGTACCTGTCGACCCGGCCGGCCGAGGAACTCACCGCCGCCATCGACCTGCTCGCCACCGCGCCGGACTTCACCGACCATGACCGTTACACCGCCGTCGCGCTTCAGGTCAGGAAGGTGTTCGGCCGGTCGATCACCCCGCCGGGCGACGGCACCGAACCGGTCACCGACTACCGGGCGGACTCGGCCGCCCTCACCACAGGTGACCTGGACTGGGCAACCTGCGGCGGGCTGGCCATCCCCACCTGGCTCTACGGCCACGAACCGGCGAACCTGTTCGCCGGCCGGATCGCCAAGTACTTCTCCAACGCCATCCGGGAGGACACCATCCTGCGACTGGCGCGCGGCGGGATCGTCTTCGCCCCGGGCCGCGCGGGCACCGTGCAGGAGGTGTTCCAGGCGGCCACCAAGACCTACTACGGCACCGACGGAGCCAGCGGTGCGTACGTCTTCCTGGACCGCGCGTACTGGACCACCGAACTACCCGTGGAGTCGCTGTTGCGCCCGCTGCTGTCCACTTCGCCGTTCGGCGACCTGTCAGACACCATCCACCTGACCGACGACGCCCACGAAGCCGTCCACCTGCTCACAGCGCAAGGAGGGGCCCCCTGCTAACGCCTCGTGTATAGGAAGGGCCCCCTATTAGCACCACGCACCACCGCACCGCCCCACACCAACACCGCACCGCCCCACACCAACACCGCACCGCCGCACACCAACACCGCGCCGCCCCACACCAGCACAGCACCGCCCCACACCAACGCCGCGCCGCCCCACATCACCAGCACCGCGCGAGCGGGACGGTGTGGTGAAACGCCGAGGCGGCCGGCTCCCACGGTGGGGAGCCGGCCGCCTCGGCGTGGTCAGCGTCGGTGTGTCACTTGGTCATCGTGGTGCCGGTCGAGCGCAGGTGCTCGCAGGCCTCCGCGACGCGCGCGGCCATCCCGGCCTCCGCCGCCTTGCCCCACACCCGCGGGTCGTACAGCTTCTTGTTGCCGACCTCGCCGTCGACCTTGAGTACGCCGTCGTAGTTGCGGAACATGTGGTCCGCCACCGGACGGGAGAAGGTGTACTGGGTGTCGGTGTCGATGTTCATCTTCACCACGCCGTAGTCGAGCGCCTCACGGATCTCCGAGAGCAGCGAGCCGGAGCCACCGTGGAAGACCAGGCTGAGCGGCTTCTCCTTGCCGTACTTGGCGCCGACCGCCTCCTGGATCTGGTTCAGCACCTCGGGGCGCAGCTTCACGTTGCCCGGCTTGTAGACACCGTGCACGTTGCCGAAGGTCAGCGCCGCCATGTAGCGGCCCTTCTCGCCCAGGCCGAGCGCGTCGACCATGGCCAGGCCGTCCTCGACAGTGGTGTAGAGCTTGTCGTTGATGGCGTTCTCGACGCCGTCCTCCTCGCCGCCGACGACACCGACCTCGATCTCCAGGACGATCTTGCCCTTGGCGGCCTCGGCGAGCAGCTGCTCGGCGATCTCCAGGTTCTCCGCCACCGGCACGGCCGAGCCGTCCCACATGTGCGACTGGAACAGCGGCTCCTGGCCGCTCTTCACCCGCTCCTGGGAGATGGCCAGCAGCGGCCGGACGAACTTGTCCAGCTTGTCCTTCGGGCAGTGGTCGGTGTGCAGGGCGATGTTGACCGGGTACTTCTTGGCCACCTCGTGGGCGTACGCGGCGAACGCCACCGCGCCGGTCACCATGTCCTTCACCGACGGGCCGGAGAGGTACTCCGCTCCACCGGTGGAGACCTGGATGATGCCGTCACTCTCCGCGTCGGCGAAGCCCTTGAGCGCCGCGTTCAGCGTCTGCGAGGACGTCACGTTGATCGCCGGGTACGCGTACCGGCCGGCCTTGGCGCGGTCCAGCATCTCGGCGTAAGCCTCGGGGGAAGCGATGGGCATGTCGAACGCTCCTTACTTGCCGCTGTCGGCCCTGCGGCCGCTGTTTCTCCTTGCGCCGGCCGTACGGCCGCCGGGATTCTGCTTGCGCCGGCCGTACGGCCGCCTGGTCTCTTCGGACGGCCGGCCGTACGGACGCCTGGTCTCCATGGGCGGTCGGCCGTGCGGCCGTCCCGGTCTCCACGGGTGCGCCGGACCGCGCTGTCCTTCGCGGGCAGTATCCCGTAGTTGGACCCGCCGGGCACAACCGGGCTGCTTCACCGCCGGTCCGCGGAATCCGGTACGGCCACGCTGATCAGCCAGGTGACCACCGCCATCACGATGGCGCCCCAGAAGGCCGCCCAGAAACCGTCGACGCGGAACGGCAGGTCGAACAGGCGGGCGATCCAGTCGGTCAACAGGAACAACAGTGCGTTGACCACCAGCGCGAACAGCCCCAGCGTCAGCAGGTAGAAGACACAGCCCACCACCTTGATGACCGGCTTGAGCACCGCGTTCACCACGCCGAAGATCAATGCGACGATGACGAGCGTGAACGCGCTGTGGTAGCCGTTGCGCCCGGTGACCGTGACCCCGGGCACGACAAGCGTGGTTATCCACAGCGCGACGGCGGTCGTCGCCAGCCGGATGAGGAAGCCCACGGCCCCATCCTGGCACCGGAGGCGGCCCACAGTAGGGCGATTCGACCGACTCGGCCGCCGGGACGGGCGTACGCTCACCGGCTGGCCGGCCCCGGCGCAGCGCTCGCGGCCGCCGCTTCCCAGCGAGGTACGGGCACAGCCCGTACGGTGGGTGGGTACCGTCCATCGACAGTCCGGAGGGACCGCATGGCGCAGCCCGAGGAGGAGTTCACTCCCGGCGATCACCTCAGCCCCGAGGAACGTGACCTGGAGGCCGAGCCGGCTGACGCGGTCGAGCAGGCCAGGGTGGTGAACCTCACCGAGGTCGAGGACGAGCCGCACCGCGGCCTGGAGGTCGACGACTGGGACGCGATGGAGCAGGCCCGGGTGGTCGCCGCCGACGAGGACGACTACCGCTGACTTCCGCAGCCGGCCGGGCCGGCCACCCTGCCAGTAGGCCCATCCGGCCGGTGGCCGAAAACGGGACGACGCAAGATCCGTAGGGCTGACACCATGAGCGGGTGCTGCTCACCCTGACCACGACACATCAGCCGGCGACCGATCTCGGTCACCTGCTGGTCAAGCACCCCGATCGGGCGCACGCCTTCGAGGTGCCGGTCGGCACCGCGTACGTCTTTTATCCGGAGGCCGGCGAGCAGCGCTGCACGGCCGCCCTGCTGCTCGACGTCGACCCGCTGAAGCTGACCGCCGCGCGGGGCCGGGGTCGCGGCCGGCAGTCGGCTTCGACCCCGGAGAGCTTCACCCTCGGCCGGTACGTCAACGACCGGCCGTACGCCGCGTCCAGCCTGCTCGCCTCGGCGCTGTCCCGGGTGTACCGCTCTGCGTTGCGGGGTGAGTCCCGGGACCGGCCGGAGCTGGCCGCCACCGCCATCCCGCTTGAGGTGCGGGTGCCGGTGCTGCGCTGCCGGGGCGGCGTCGCCGTGGCCACCCGGTTGTTCACCCCGCTCGGCTGGGAGGTCACCGCCACCGCCGTTGCCCTCGACGAGCAGCACCCGCAGTGGGGCGACAGCCGGTACGTCGACCTCACCCTCACCGGCACGTCGCGGGTCGCCGAAGCCCTCAACCACCTGTACGTCCTGCTGCCGGTGTTGGACGACGCGAAGCACTACTGGGTGGCCCCGGACGAGGTGGACAAGCTGCTGCGGGCCGGAGCGGGCTGGTTGGCCGAGCACCCGGAGCGGGCGCTCATCGTCCGGCGTTATCTGGCCCACCGTCGAGCCTTGGCCGGTCAGGCGCTGGAGCGGCTGGCCGCCCAGCGGCCCACCGACGAACCGGTCGCCGACGACGGAATCGACGACGCACCGGCCCGTGACCCCGCGCCTCGGGCGTCACTAGCCGCCCGCCGCCGGGAGGCGGTGCACGCCGCCCTGGTGGACGCCGGCGCGCAGCGCGTACTGGACCTGGGGTGTGGTGGAGGTGCGCTGCTCGCCACGCTGATCGGTGACCGACGGTTCACCGAGATCGTCGGCACTGATGTCTCCACCCAGGCGCTCGCCCTGGCCGCCCGGCGGCTGCGGCTGGACCGTCTGCCCGAGCGGCAGCGCCACCGGGTGACGCTCCACCAGTCCGCGCTCACCTACCGGGACGAGCGGCTGCGGGGGTACGACGCGGCGGTGCTGATGGAGGTCGTCGAGCACCTGGATCCGCCGCGGCTGCCGGCGCTGGAGGACAGCGTCTTCGGTCACGCCCGGCCGGTCACTGTCGTGGTGACCACGCCCAACGTCGAGCACAACGTCCGCTACGAGGGGCTGGCCCCGGGCGCGTTCCGGCACGCCGACCACCGGTTCGAGTGGACCCGTGCCGAGTTCGCCGGCTGGGTGGACCGGATCTGCGCCACGTACGGCTACTCGGCTGCCCTGCGCGGGGTCGGCGACGACGACCCCGAGGTCGGCGCCCCGACGCAACTGGCCGTGTTCACCCGCATCTGACTTGTTAATAAGGGGCCCTTCCTATACACGAGGCGTTAACAGGGGGCCCTTCCTTACACCTCAGCAGGAGCAATGGATGAGCGTTCTGGATGTACCTGAGCTGGCGCTGGTGGCGTTGGTCGGGGTTTCCGGCTCCGGCAAGTCCACATTCGCCCGCCGGCACTTCGCGCCGAGCCAGGTGCTCTCCTCGGACGCCTTCCGGGCCATGGTGGCCGACGACGAGAACGACCAGTCCGCCTCCGCCGACGCCTTCGACGCGCTGCACTACGTGGCGGGCAAGCGGCTGCGTGCCGGCCGGTTGACAGTTGTCGACGCGACGAATCTCCAGCCACACGCGCGGGCCGCCCTGGTCCGGGTGGCCCGCGAACACGACGTGCTGCCGGTGGCGATCGTGCTTGACGTGCCGGAGGCGCTGGCCTGGGAGCGCACCGAGGCGCGGGCCGACCGCACCTTCGGCCGGCAGGTGCTGGCCCGGATGTCCCGGGACCTGCGGCGCAGCTACGGCCAGTTGGCCCGGGAGGGCTTCCGCAAGGTGCACGTGCTGCGCGGGGTCGAGCAGATCGAGGCCGCCGAGCTCCGGTACGAGCGGCTGTTCAACGACCGGCGAGAGCTGATCGGGCCGTTCGACATCGTCGGTGACGTGCACGGCTGCCGCGCCGAGCTGGAGAGCCTGCTCACCCGGTTGGGTTGGCGGCTGCACCGCGACGACGCGGGGCGGCCGGTGGACGCGACACATCCGGCGGGGCGTACCGCGGTCTTCGTCGGTGACCTGGTGGACCGTGGCCCGGACTCGCCGGGCGTGCTGCGGCTGGTGATGGGCATGGTGGCGGCCGGGCACGCCATCTGTGTGCCGGGCAACCACGAGCAGAAGCTGCTCCGCAAGCTGCGCGGACGCAACGTCAAGGTGGCCCATGGCCTGGCCGAGACGCTGGAGCAGTTGGCCGCCGAGCCGTCCGGGTTCGCCGACGAGGTGGCGACGTTCGTCGACGGGCTGGTCAGCCACTACGTGCTCGACGGCGGCCGGCTGGTGGTCGCGCACGCCGGGCTGAAGGAGGCGTACCAGGGTCGGGCGTCCGGCCGGGTCCGGGCGTTCGCGCTGTACGGCGAGACCACCGGCGAGACCGACGAGTACGGCCTGCCGGTGCGCTACCCGTGGGCCCGGGAGTACCGGGGTTCGGCAATGGTCGTCTACGGCCACACCCCCACCCCGGAGCCGGAGTGGGTGAACAACACCATCTGCATCGACACCGGCTGCGTCTTCGGTGGCCGGTTGACCGCGCTGCGCTACCCGGAACGGGAGCTGGTCGCGGTGCCGGCGGAACGCGAGTGGTACGCCCCGGTCCGTCCGCTGACCGCCGCGCCCGACCGCCCCGACGAGGTGCTGGAGCTGACCGACGTGACCGGTCGGCGGCACCTGGAGCACCCGTACGGCTCGCTCACCGTGCCGGCGGAGAACGCCGCGGCGGCGCTGGAGGTGATGAGCCGCTTCGCTGTGGATCCGCGCTGGCTGACCTGGTTGCCGCCGACCATGGCGCCCTGCTCGACGTCGAGCCTGGACGGTTACCTGGAACATCCGGTGGAGGCGTTCGCCGACTACCGGGCGGCCGGGGTCGCGCGGGTGGTCTGCGAGGAGAAGCACATGGGCTCCCGCGCGGTGGTGCTGGTCTGCCGGGAGCCGGACGGCGGTCCGTTCGGGCCGGGCGGCGGGGTGGTGCACACCCGCACCGGTCGCCCGTTCTTCGGCGCTCCGCTCGACGCGGAGCTGCTCGCCCGGGTCCGTGCCGCGGTCACCACCGCCGGGTTCTGGGCCGAGCTGGACACCGACTGGCTGCTGCTCGACTGCGAGCTGCTGCCCTGGTCGGCCAAGGCCGGTGGCCTGATCCGCGAGCAGTACGCGAGTGTCGGCGCCGCTGGCCGGGCCGCGTTGCCGGCCGCCTTGACGGCGCTGGACGCGGCGGTCGGCCGGGGGCTCGACGTCGGCGCGCTGCGGGAGCGGATCGCCCGACGGCGCGACGACGTGGCCGCCTACACCGAGGCGTACCGGGCGTACGTGCGCCCGACCGACGGGCTGAACGGGGTGACGCTGGCACCGTTCGCCGTGCTGGCGGGCGGGAAGGCCCGCTATGTCGACCGTGACCACGGTTGGCACCTGGCCCTGGCCGACCGGCTCTGCGCGGCGGACCCGGAGTTCTTCATCGCCACCCGCCGCCAGGTGGTCGACCTGACCGACGACGACGCGGTACGCGCCGCGACCAACTGGTGGTTGGAGTTGACCGCGGCCGGCGGGGAGGGCATGGTCGTGAAGCCGTACGCCGGCCCGGCGGCTCGCAGCGAGCGGGGTTCCCTGCTTCAGCCCGGGATCAAGTGCCGGGGCCGGGAGTATCTGCGGATCATCTACGGCCCGGACTACACCGAGCCGGAGCAGTTGGTCGCGCTGCGGAGCCGCTCGCTGGGGCGCAAGCGCGGGTTGGCCCTACGCGAGCACGCGCTCGGCCTGGCCGCGTTGGACGCCCTGGTCGACGGCGCGCCGCTGTGGCGTCGGCACGAGCTGGTCTTCGCGATTCTCGCCTGCGAGTCCGAGCCGGTCGATCCCCGGCTCTGACTGTGCCAGGTGGACGGTTCCGATCATGCCGGTAGCCTGGGCCGCCGTGGCAGCGGCCACGGTCAGGTCGAGCGACTTACGGAGCGGAATCTTCATGGCATTGGGCGAACGGGTAGGTCACGTGCTGCGCGGCGCGGCCATCGGTGTGGCCGAGGCGGTGCCGGGCGTGAGTGGCGGAACCATCGCGCTGGTCACCGGCGTGTACGAGCGGGTCATCGCGTCCGCCGGTCACGTGGTGAACACCGTGCGGTACGCGGTCTCGGACGTCCCGCGTGGACGCGGCTGGACCCGCGCCGGGCAGCAGTGGCGGCAGGTGCACTGGGAGGTCGTGATCCCGCTGCTGATCGGCATGCTGCCCGGTTTGCTGATCGCCGCGAAGACGCTCGAACCGCTGCTGACCGATTACCCGGAACAGACCCGGGGGCTCTTCCTCGGTCTGGTCCTCGCCTCGGTGCTGGTGCCGATCTCGATGGTCGGCGCACCCTGGCGGCGGGTCGAGATCGTCGCGCTGGTCATCGCTGCGGTGGCCGCGTTCGCGCTGACCGGCCTGCCACAGGCCACCCTCACGCCACATCCGTTGATCGTGCTGGTGGCGGCGGCCGTCGCGGTCTGCGCCCTGGTGATGCCCGGGGTGTCCGGGTCGTTCCTGCTGCTGACCGTCGGCCTCTACGAGCCGACCATCGCCGCGCTCAACGACCGGGACTTCGGCTACCTGGCGATCTTCGCGACCGGCATGGTGATCGGCTTGGCGCTCTTCGTGAAGCTGCTCCAGTGGCTGCTGGAGGCGCACCGCAGGATGACGCTCGCGGTGATGTCCGGTGCCCTGCTGGGCAGCCTGCGGGCACTGTGGCCATGGCAGTCCGAGGAGCGGGGCCTGCACGCACCCGGCGACAACGTACTGTCCATCGGCGCGCTGTTCCTGCTCGGCGTCGCCGTGGTCACGGCAATGGTCATCGCCGAGCGTCGCCGGCTCCGCCGGGCCGCCCGGGACCTCACCGAGGAGAGGTACGAGACCTCCCAGGTCCGCTGACGCCTCTCCCCTGGTGGTCGCCGAGGCTGGCGGCCACCAGGGGAGCCAGCGTCAGCGAGCCCGCTTGGTGGCCCGCTTGCGCGGCGGGGTGAGCAGGTCGGCGATCGTGGCGATCGCACTCGGGACCAGTCGGTAGTAGGCCCACACACCGCGCTTCTCCCGCTCCAGCAAGCCGGCCTCGGTGAGGATACGCAGATGGTGGCTGACCGTCGGCTGGGAGAGACCAAGCGGCGCGGTCAGGTCACACACGCACGCCTCTCCCTCGGGTGCCGACTGGATCAGGCTGAGCAGCCGCAGCCGAGCGGGGTCGGCGAGGGCCTTGAGGACCCCCGCCAGCCGCTCGGCGTCGGCACGTTCGATCGGCTCGCCGGCAAGCGGCGAGATCTGAGGCATAGTCATTTCGGCCAACGCAGTTCCCACGTATTCCATCCTTCCACCAGCAGCATCGATCCGCCTGCATATCAGCAGATCCGAATCGGCAGACTTTTACGCCACAAGGCCGAGGTCAGCCAACGTATAGGCCGCCCGATAGGGCAATCCGGCGGCTCGCACCGCGTCGCCGGCACCACGATCAACGATAACGGCCACCCCCACGACGTCGGCCCCGGCCTCGCGAAGCGCTTCGACAGCCGTCAACACACTTCCACCGGTGGTGGAGGTGTCCTCCACCGCCAGCACCCGACGACCGGCCACATCCGGGCCTTCGATGCGTCGTTGCAGCCCGTGCGCCTTCCCCGATTTCCGCACCACGAACGCGTCCAGCGGACGCCCGGTGGCGTGCAGCATCGCCAGCGCGATGGGATCAGCGCCCAGGGTCAGGCCACCCACCGCGTCGTACGACCAGTCGGCGGTCAACTCCCGCATCACTCGGCCCACAAACGGTGCCGCCTGGTTATGGAGCGTGACGCGACGCAGATCGACGTACCAGTCGGCCTCCTGGCCAGAGGAGAGCACGACCCGGCCATGCACCACAGCCAGGTCAGAGATGAATTTACGCAGGTCGTCGTGGTCCCCCATGGCGATAGAGGGTACTGCGGAAGTCTGTGAGCCGCGTGCACGGGCCTCCTCGGTCAACCCTTCCGGGGGACAGATGAGTGGCGATGCCCGGTTACGCTACGTCGATCATCACATCGGATCGAGTGAGGTCGAGCCCTTCCGGTCAGGGCGCGGCGACCCGACGCCGGATCATCGATGCTCGCGGCCGATCCGGCCCCGAGTGTCCCGGGCCACCCGGTCCAGCAGCCGACGCGGGGCGTGTCGCAGGCCCGCGACGGCCAGCTTGTATTTCCAGGACGGGACACTCACCAACTTGCCTTTGTGCAGGTCACGCAGGGCTTCGTCGACCACGGCCGGCGCGCTGAGCCACATCCATTCCGGAGTTTTGGACATGTCGATGCCGGCCCGCTGATGAAACTCGGTGCGGGTGTAGCCGGGACAGAGCGCCATCACACGTACGCCGAACGGGCGCGCGGACTGGCCGACCGACTCACTGAAGTTGGTCACCCACGCCTTGCTGGCCGAGTAGGTCGAGCCGGGCATGATCGCCCCGAAACTCGCAACCGAAGAGACATTTATCACTGCCCCATGGTGCCGCTCGGTCATCGTACGCAGCGCGGCGAGGGTCAACCTGAGCACCGCGTGCACGTTCAGCCGCAGCAGCCGGACCTCGTCCTGCGGCGACGAGCGGAGGAAGGGGGTGTTCAGGCTGATCCCGGCGTTGTTGACAAGCAGGTCGACAGGCGGGCCTTCGGCCAGCCGCTGTTCGGTCCGGGCGCAACCGTCGTCGGTGGACAGATCGGCGGCGATCGTCTCGGTCTCGACGCCGTGCCGGCCGGTCAACTCGGCCGCCTGCGCGGCGAGCCGGTCCGCGTCCCGGGCGACGAGCACCAGGTGCCAGCCATCGGCGGCCAGTCGGGTGGCGAACGCCGACCCGATGCCCGCGGTCGCCCCGGTGATAAGTGCCCAACGCTCGCCTGTCGACGGGGCGGGCGACTCGGGATCGGCTGTCACGGGGGTGTTCACCTCGGCGGGTCGGGGGGCGACGGCGCTGCCCCAGGCGGCGGATACGGCTGGTACGGCGGTGCCGGCGGCCCGAACCCGGTAGGCGGTGCCGGCGGGTAGCCGGTCGGCGGTGCCGGTGGTTGCTGCGCCGACGATGCCGGGTTGCGGCGGAACCAGGCGGTGGCCGACGGCATCGCCAGCAGCACGGCTACCACAAGGTAACCGAGCACCTGGGCCACCGAAAGGGTCACGGTGAGCGGGATCCACCACGCCGGGTGGGCCTCGGCCACCAGGTCGACCAGCTCGGCGGCGGCCCGGTCGTCACCGAAGTCCAACGGCGCGGCGCGTTGCACGACCAGGGCCCCGATGCCGCAGCAACCGAGCAGCAGGCCGAGCCCGGCGACCACCCAGGTGGCAAACCGCGCGCCGGGCCGCCGGGCGGCCAAGCCGAGCGCCAGGCCGATGAGCAGGAAACCCGCGAGCAGGCTCAACACCGCCGACAGGACGACCGAGCCACGTAACAGCGTGACCACAGCGTCGACCTGACCGGCGTCGGCCGAGGTGCCGGCGGCCGCCGCGCGGAACCGGCTCACCGTGCCACCGACGGTGGTCAGGCCGGCCAGGGCGTACCCGAGTGCGCCGAGCGCCATCACCGCCAGCACCGCGACGGCCAACACCACAACGATCGGCCGGCGGGCCGGCGCCTGTTCGGGGTACGACACGACGAGTCCCTCCGGTAGGCGTTTTCGGATGCAACCTACTCGGAGGGACCGTCGCAGTCGCGGTCAACTCACCGGCGGTCAGCCGGGTCGGTTGGTGGGTGGCGTCTCTCCGCCGGGCTGCTCCGGACCACCGGCCGGCGGGTTCGGGCCGCTCGCCCCGCCGGACTGGTCTCCGAAGGACGGGCCGGGCGTGCCGGGCTGGCCGGGCGTGGGCGGGTACCCGGGCGCCGGAGAAGTGCCGGGGTAGCCGGGCGCGGGCGGGTAGCCCGGTGCCGCCGGGTAACCCGGCTGGCCGGGCTGACCCGGGTAGCTGGCACCGGGCATCGGCGGTTCCCACTGCTGGGCGGGCTTGCGGAAGAATTCGTTGGCCTTCGGCAGCGCCAGCAGGATCAGCGCCCCAAGCAACGCCAGCAGGCTGATCACGGCGAGCGTCGTGCTGACCGGGTTGGCCCAGCCCGGCAGGGCCTCGTTCACCTGACGCTGGACCTCGGCACTGCTCGGCGCGTCGCCGCTGGTCTCGCCGGGTGTGGTGAGTCCGCCGGCCAGTCCGCCGAGCACCCCGAAGCCGACACAGCAGGTCATGATGCCGCCGACGATCCAGGTGGCGATCCGGGAACCGTTCTTACCGCGCAGGTTCATCAGGCCCAGGCCGACCAGCGCGAGGGCCACCACCAGCGTGAAGATGGCGGTGCCGACGCCGAAGACCACCACGAAGTCGGCGATGTTCTCCACGCCTGCGGCGGTGGAGTTCCGGTACGCCTCCTCCGTCGCGTCGCGGACGGCACCGATGGTGGCCAGCGTGATGATCACGCCGATGAGTTGACAGACTGCGAAAAGCAACAGCAGGTACGTGGATATCGTGACCACGCTCGGCCGGGTTCGGGCCGGCATGCTCTGAGGTTCGGCCATCTCTCTCCTTCCCTGGAACGCGCTTCACCGTATCGGCACCGGGCCATCTCGGCACGCCACGGCGTCTTCCGGACGGCGCGTCATCGGCTGTCGGGCCGGCCAACGTCGCCTGACCCGCCGGGGAAGGAACTTAGGACAGGTCAGGATCCTCGCCGCTGGGGATGGACTGCCACGTCGGCGAGGTCCAGCCGCTCGCCCCGGGCCGCCGTCCAGCCCGCCTCGCCGTACGCCTCGAAGGTGAGCCGGGCACCACCCGGTGCCCGATAGTCGTGGTAGCGCATGGTGCCGCTGGGATCGAGCCCGGTGGTGCCGGTGGTGGTGAAGCGGGCCTGACCGGACTCGTGCCAGTGGTATCGACGGCCGGCGAACTCCACCACCGGGGCGCCCGGTGTGCCGGCTACGTCTGGCTCGGGGTGCCAGAGCACCAGGTCGAACTCGGGGCTCTCGGCCACCGAGAGCCGCCGGCCACCCGGGTCGTCGAAGAGGTGCTGCGCCCAGCGCCACTCACCCTCGCTCAACCGGATCGTGCCGCGGACCGGATACACGTCGTCGCCGATCTCGACGATGTCACCGATCTCGATGCCGCGGGGATCGCCCGGTGACCCGCCCCGGCGTCGCCGCCGGGACACACCGGCAGCCGGCCCGGGGCGGTCGCGCCCACCGTCGGCCCGTGCCGGACGGTGGCGTCGCCATCGGGCCAGGGCCAGGACGACGAGCAGGCCGACCAGGACCGCCAGGACCGTCACCGCGGCTGTCACCCCGTCCACCGGTCACCTCCTGAGGTCTGTCGGCGAAGTCGGTAACCATGATCTGTGCCCACCGTACGGCCTGCCAGCCGACCAGGCGTTATCCGCCCGATCCGCTGGAACTGTCGCCGCCCTGGTGACCACCCTCCGGTGCGCCACCGCCGGAAGCGGCTTCACCCGTCGGCGTCTCCGGCGCCGACGGGTAGCCGGGTGCGACGGGATAGCCGGGAGCCGGATAGCCGGGAGGCATGGAATAGCCGGGAGGTGCGGGGTAGCCGGGAGGTGCGGGGTAACCGGGAGGCATGGGGTAGGCGGTGAGCTGGGCGTTCGGGATGCCGTGGCCGGGGGCCGGTGGTCGAGGTCCGGTCGGCTCGGCTCTTGGCACGAACCACCGGTGTGCCGGTGGCAGCGCCAGCAGCAGCACCGCGGCCGCGACGAGCAGCAGCAGCGTCACCGCGCCGAAGCCGACAAGCGGGAAGAAGAGTCCGTCGAACGGGTACGTCTCGTCGTACAGCGCCTGCGTGAAGTCCGACTCCTGCCAGAAGTCGTCCTCCACCGACAGGTCGTCGGGGTAGGACTCCTCGATCACCGTCCCCGCCACCCCGAACGGGACCAGCAGCGCGCCGAAACAACAGGGCAGGGCACAGAGCAGCAGGTGGGCGCCGCCGGCCACGAAGACCACGATCCGGGCCACGTTGCTGCCCTGGCGTACCCGTGGTGCCGTCAGCGCCATCGTCAGCGCGAGCAGCAGCAGCGACAGGCCGAGGACAGTCGACATGCCGATGCCGCTCCAGCGCTCGCCGCGCACCTCGTTCGGGTCGGCGTCAGGCACCTGCCGCACGGCCCGGTCGATGGCCGCGTCCCACTGGACGGCCTCGACGACCACCAGGGCCAGCAGCCCGAGCAGGACCGCTGCGGCGGCGAGCTGTAGCCAGAACGCGACGGTGACGGTGGCGGGACGAGGAGGTCGGGGCGGTGGCGTGGCGGCCGGGGAATCGTCGGTCGCGGTCATGGCACGGACGGTACGACTCAGCCACAAGCATGGGCAGCACCGATCGTCCGGAGTCGACCGGCGAATGGATCATGCTTCGGCGAGCCGCTCCCCGGCGTACTCGCCAACTGTGGTGGTGCCCATCAGGCACCCGGTCATGGTGTGCAGCTCCGCCGGGTCGTCACGCAGCCTGGTCCAGGCCGCCCCGCCAGCCGCCGGGTCGAGCTGCTCCATCAGGACGGCGGCGTACACCCGACCTGCCGGTGTGCCGGTGCAGAGCAGCCGGTCGAGCTGGTCGCGTACCTCGCCTTGCTGCTCGGCGGTGGCCGCCGCGACCTGCTGGTACGCCTCGGTCTCCGGCAGCAGCGACCCCGCGAGCCCCACCCCGCCGAACGCCACGGTCTCGGCCTGGGTGAGTCGCGCGATGGCCGCCGCCAACCCGGAGTCCTTCTTCTTTTCCTTCCCGAACATGCCTCCCATCCTCGCCCGGACCACCGGCCCGCGCAGCACGAGCGGAGGCGGTAGCGGTCAGGCAGTGCTCACCGACAACCCGTCCTTGGCCTCGGACAGGTCGACCCGCACCGTGTCGCCGTCGCGGATCTGGCCGGCGAGCAGGGCCTTGGCGAGCTGGTCACCAATCGCGGACTGGACCAGTCGACGCAGCGGCCGGGCACCGTAGATCGGGTCGTAACCGTGCTCGGCGAGCCAGGTACGTGCCGCGTCGGTGATGGCCAGCGCCAACCGCCGGTCGGCCAGTCGCTTGCGCAGCCGAGCCAGCTGGATGTCCACGATGGACCGCAGGTCGTCGCCGCGGAGGGCGGCGAAGACCACGATGTCGTCGAGCCGGTTGAGGAACTCCGGCTTGAAGTGCGACCGGACCACCGCCAGGACGCCTTCCCGGCGCTGCTCCTCGGCGAGCGTCAGGTCGCTGATCACCGCCGAACCGAGGTTCGAGGTGAGGATCAGGATGGTGTTGCGGAAATCCACGGTGCGGCCCTGACCGTCGGTGAGCCGGCCGTCGTCGAGCACCTGGAGCAGGATGTCGAAGACGTCCGGGTGGGCCTTCTCCACCTCGTCCAGCAGGATCACCGAGTACGGCCGGCGGCGCACCGCCTCGGTGAGCTGACCGCCCTCCTCGTACCCGACGTAGCCGGGCGGGGCACCGACCAGTCGAGCCACCGAGTGCTTCTCGCCGTACTCGCTCATGTCGATGCGGACCATCGCCCGCTCGTCGTCGAAGAGGAACTCGGCGAGCGCCTTGGCCAGCTCGGTCTTGCCGACCCCGGTCGGGCCGAGGAAGAGGAAGCTGCCGGTCGGGCGATCCGGGTCGGCAACGCCGGCCCGGGCCCGGCGTACCGCGTCGGAGACCGCGGTGACCGCCTCGGCCTGGCCGACCACGCGCTCGCCCAGCGACTCCTCCATCCGCAGCAGCTTGGCGGTCTCGCCCTCCAGCAGCCGGCCGGCGGGGATGCCGGTCCAGGAGGCGACGACGGCGGCGATGTCGTCCGCGCCGACCTCCTCCTTGAGCATCGCGCCGGCGGCCTGGAGCCGGGCCAGCTCCTCCTCGGCCTTGGTCAGGTCGGCCTTGAGCGCGGGGATGCGCCCGTAGCGCAGCTCGGCGGCGCGCTCCAGCTCGCCGTCGCGTTCGGCCCGCTCGGCCTCGCCGCCGAGCCGCTCCAACTCCTCCTTGGCGGTGGAGAGCTTGGTGATGTGGCTCTTCTCCAGCTGCCAGCGCTCGGAGAGTGCGGTGAGCTGCTCGCGCTTGTCGGCCAGCTCCTTGCGCAGCCGCTCCAGGCGCTCGGCGGAGGCGGCGTCGGGTTCCTTGGCCAGCGCCATCTCCTCGATCTCGAGCCGGCGCACCGCCCGCTCGATCTCGTCCACCTCGACCGGCCGGGAGTCGATCTCCATGCGCAGCCGGGACGCGGACTCGTCGACCAGGTCGATCGCCTTGTCCGGCAGGAACCGGTCGGTGATGTAGCGGTCGGAGAGGGTGGCGGCGGCGACCAGGGCGGCGTCGGTGATGCGTACGCCGTGGTGCACCTCGTAGCGTTCCTTGAGCCCGCGCAGGATGCCGATGGTGTCCTCGATGGTCGGCTCGCCCACCAGCACCGGCTGGAAGCGGCGCTCCAGCGCCGGGTCCTTCTCGATGTGCTCGCGGTACTCGTCGAGCGTGGTGGCGCCGACCATCCGCAGCTCGCCCCGGGCCAGCATCGGCTTGAGCATGTTGCCGGCGTCCATCGAGCCCTCGCCCTTGCCCGCGCCGACCACCGTGTGCAGCTCGTCGAGGAAGGTGATGACCTGCCCGTCGGAGTTCTTGATCTCCTCCAGGACGGACTTCAGCCGCTCTTCGAACTGGCCCCGGTACTGCGCGCCGGCGACCATCGCGCCGAGGTCGAGCGAGACCAGCTTCTTGTCGCGCAACGACTCGGGCACGTCACCGGCGACGATCCGCTGGGCCAGGCCCTCGACGATGGCGGTCTTGCCGACGCCCGGCTCACCGATCAGCACCGGGTTGTTCTTGGTACGCCGGGACAGCACCTGGATCACCCGGCGGATCTCCGAGTCCCGGCCGATCACCGGATCGATCTTGCCGTCCCGGGCGCTCGCGGTCAGGTCCACGCCGTACTTGGCCAGGGCCTGGTAAGTCTGCTCCGGGTCGGCGGTGGTGACCCGGCGGTCCCCGCCACGCACCTTCGGGAAGGCGGCGACCAGGGTTTCCTCGGTGGCGCCGGCGGCCTTCAGCGCAGCCGAGACGGCCCCGCCGACCCGGGCCAGCCCGGCCAGCAGGTGCTCGGTGGAGGTGTACTCGTCGCCCAGGGGACGGGCGATCTGTTCGGCGGCGCCGATGGCGTTGACGAACTCGCGGGCCAGGGTCGGCTCGGCGATGCTGGAGCCGCGCGCGGCGGGCAGCGCGTCGACGGCGCGCTCGGTGGCCCGGCGCAGCTCGACCGGATCAGCTCCGACCGCACGCAGCAGGCCGGCGGCGGTCGAACCCTCGGTGTCCAGCAGCGACAGCAGCAGGTGCCACGGCTCCACCGTGGCGTGCCCGCGCTGGTTGGCCAGGGCGACGGCAGCGGTGATGGTCTCGCGACTCTTGGTGGTGAGGCGTTCGGCGTTCATGGGCTCCCCTGCTTCGGTGTGTCCACTGATACCGACAGAACCAGACTTGAGCCTATTCCACTCAACCTTACCGCTGTGACCTACACCACTCATCGGCGCTACGCACCGTCGACACGGGACGCGGCTCCGAAGCGCTCTATCGGGACCAGTTACCGGGACTACTCAAGCAGCTGGCCGATCGCGCACGCGTAGCCAGCATCACGGCCTCGTCTGCCATCGAGGGCATCGTGGTCGCCGACGGCGCACGGGCCGACCGCATTCTGGCCGGTCGGGTCACCAAACTACGGAATCGCAGTGAGCAGGAACTCGCCGGCTACCGGGACGCACAGGACTACCTGTTCCAACGCCAGTGGCAACCGCTCACTTCCGGCCTCCTGGTGCATCTGCACAGGTTGCTGTTCGCGCACACGGCCGCCGACGGGGGCCGGTTCAAGCACGAGGACAACCTGGTCGTGGACAGCGCCGCCGACGGCGAGCTGACGATCCGATTCCGCCCCGTGAGCGCCACCGACACGCCGTTCTTCGTCGCCGAACTGATCGACCGTTACCGGGCGGAAGTGGCGGCGCAGCGTCATCACCCGGTGCTCCTCGTCGGCCTCTTCGCACTCGATCTGCTCGTCATCCACCCGTTCGAGGATGGCAACGGCAGAGTGACCCGCGCGCTCACCAACGCTCTCCTCCTGGATGTGGGCTACACGGCGCCGAGGTACGTCAGCCTCGAACAGCAGATCGCCGCGACTGCGGACACGTACTACCGGACCCTGCTGGAGTCCACCCACGGCTGGCACGACGGGCAGGCAGATCCCTGGCCGTGGCTGGGCTACTTCGTCGATATCCTGGCCGCCGCGTACCGGACCTTCGCCGAACGCGCAGCCTCCGAGCGAGGAGATGGATCGAAGCAAGATCGGGTACGCGACTACGTGCTTCAGCACTCCCCCGCCACCTTCCGGGTCGCCGACATCCGCCGAGCACTTCCCGGCATCAGCGACCCCACGATCCGGGTGGCGCTGGATCGCCTGCGTCGCGAGGGTGCCATCGCCTCGGACGGCTTGGGAAGGGCCGCGTCTTGGCGACGGCTACGACCCTGAAGCCACCACTTCACGAATCACTGCGTCTCGATGATGATCGACGTCCAGGTGCGATCACCGAAGTGGCCGGTGCCGAGCAGCACACCCTCCGGTCCAGCGGCGAACAGGGTGTCGTCGGGCAGCAGCCGAAGAAAATGCTCGCCGGTCAACGGCCAGGGCAGGTCGACGTACCGCCCGTCGACGAGCGCGCCCGCCCCGCGAGGGCTGAGCACCGCCACGATCCCCGCGCCGAGCGGAACGACCTGTCCCGTGGCCGGATGCCCCTCGGCCCGTACCAATTCCCACGAGAGGCCAGCCTGCCGCCACAGCGCCGGGAAGCCGACCCGGTCGGGTCGCTCGCCGACCAGCCACGGCTCGCCGCCCACGAACACCACCCGGAGCACGCCCACCGCGCCGTCGGGCGCCGGCACCGGGGTCTGCTGCCAACTCCGCCCCTCGTCCAGCGAGATCGCGGCGTACGGCTTGCCGTCCTCCCCCGCCCCGGCCGCCACCACCGGCCCGCCGTACTCGCTGCCGTCCGACGAAATGGTCCGCCCGTCAGCCTGAAGCACGGTGTTCAGCGCGGGCAGCGGCGGTTGGGCGGGCAGCGGGCGCAGTTTCGTGCCGGTCCACCTGCCAACCTTGCCGGTGGCCTCGATGAGCTGGAAGCGCCCCCGGGTGGCCTGCCACCGCGCAGGCTCCGCCGGACCCGGGCTGCGCCGGAAGGTCCGCCCGCCGTCGGTGGAGGTCCACCAGCCGTGCGGCTCGGCAAGCAGGGCCAGCATCCCCGGTACGGCGTACAACTGCTGGTTGTCGGCCACCGGCTGGGGATGGCGCAGGCGCTGCCAGGACCGGCCACCGTCGCGGGTCGACCAGAGCAGCGCCGGGCAGTTTGGGCCGGACGGTTGGCCGTCACAGGCGGAGAAGAGGGCGTACCCACGCTGGGCATCGACGAACTCGACGTACGGCTGGTCGTACCGCTGGGGGACGGCGAGCCGGTTTCGGCGGATCTCCGCGACGGGGTCGGTGGCCGGCCTGTATCTTATACACATCT
>NZ_POTX01000099.1 GCF_003236305.1 Micromonospora endophytica
ACATCGCCCCCAGGTGCCTCCGAGCTGGGTGCGCCGACGTCGCCCCCAGGTGTTTCCGAGCCGGGTGCGCCGACGTCGCCGCCAGGTGTTTCCGAGCCCGGTGTGCCGACGCCGCCGCCCGGGCCTGGGGTGGCCCCGCCGTTCGCGGCCCCGCCGACCGAGGGCGGCCGGTCCCGGCTCTGGCTCGGCCTCGGTGCCGGCGCGCTGGCCGTGCTGCTCTGCTGCGGTGGCGGCGGCAGCGCCGTGGTCGGCCTGCTGGTCAGCGGGGTTCAGGCGATCGAGGAGCAGGGCCGCACGGTCTCCGACGACTACTTCCGGGCGTTGAGCGACGGCGAGTTCGGCCGGGCGTACGACCAGCTCTGTGAGGACGCCAAGCGCCGGGAGTCACGCCAGGAGTTCGAACGCCGGGCCGCCGCCGAGCCGCAGATCTCCTCGTACGACGTGGGCGAGGTCGACACCACCACGCTCACCGTCCCGGTGGACGTGACCTACGCCGGCGGCGACTCCGAGCGCCAGCAGGTGATGCTCCAGCAGGACCAGCAGACCGGCGGCATGGAGGTCTGCGGAGTCAACTGACCCGCCGCAGGTAATGTGCTGGGTTCGGGACACCGACGGGTCGTACCGTGGTCCTGCAACGAGTGCCAGCCATCCCACCACGTCCCCGCCGACCGCCAGTCGGCGTAGGAGGAAAACATGCCAGCCGACCGTATCGACGCCGTCGTCAGCCTCGCCAAGCGCCGGGGCTTCGTCTTTCCCTCCAGCGAGATCTACGGAGGCACCCGGTCGGCGTGGGACTACGGTCCGCTGGGCGTGGAACTCAAGGAGAACGTCCGCCGGCAGTGGTGGAAGACGATGGTCCAGCAGCGCGACGACGTGGTCGGCCTGGACTCGGCGGTGATCCTGGCCCGTGACGTGTGGGCCGCCTCCGGCCACCTGGACGCCTTCGTCGATCCGCTGACCGAGTGCCAGTCCTGCCACAAGCGGTTCCGGGCCGACCACCTGGAAGAGGCGTACGAGGCCAAGCACGGCAAGCCGCCGGCCTCGCTGGCCGAGCTGAACTGCCCCAACTGCGGCAACAAGGGCACCTTCACCGAACCGAAGATGTTCAACGGCCTGATGAAGACCTACCTCGGCCCGGTGGAGAGCGAAGAGGGCCTGCACTACCTGCGCCCGGAGACCGCCCAGGGCATCTTCGTCAACTACAAGAACGTCGAGACGGTGGCCCGCAAGAAGCCGCCGTTCGGCATCGCGCAGACCGGCAAGTCGTTCCGCAACGAGATCACCCCCGGCAACTTCATCTTCCGTACCCGCGAGTTCGAGCAGATGGAGATGGAGTTCTTCGTCGAGCCCGGCACCGACGAGCAGTGGCACGAGTACTGGCTTTCCGAGCGCTGGAACTGGTACCTCGACCTGGGCCTGTCCGAGACCAACCTGCGCCTCTACGAGCACCCGCAGGAGAAGCTCTCGCACTACTCGAAGCGCACCGTCGACATCGAGTACCGGTTCCAGTTCGGCGGCACCGAGTTCGCCGAGTTGGAGGGGGTCGCCAACCGCACCGACTTCGACCTCTCCACCCACAGCAAGCACTCCGGCGTCGACCTGTCGTACTTCGACCAGACCAAGCAGGAGCGCTGGGTCCCGTACGTGATCGAGCCGGCCGCCGGCCTGACCCGCGCGGTGCTGGCGTTCCTGCTGGAGGCGTACGACGAGGACGAGGCGCCGAACACCAAGGGCGGCGTGGACAAGCGCACCGTGATGCGCTTCGACCCCCGGCTGGCCCCGGTCAAGGTGGCGGTGCTCCCGCTCTCCCGCAACGAGGCGCTCTCGCCCAAGGCCAAGCAGCTCGCCGCCGACCTGCGCAAGCGCTGGGTGGTCGAGTTCGACGACTCGCAGGCGATCGGCCGCCGCTACCGCCGCCAGGACGAGATCGGCACCCCGTTCTGCGTCACCGTCGACTTCGACACCCTCGACGACAACGCCGTGACCATCCGCAACCGGGACACCATGACCCAGGAGCGCATCCCCCTGGACCAGGTCGAGCGCTACCTGATCGACCACCTCCCCGGCTGCTGAGGGTGTAAGGAGGGGCCCCCTGTTAACGCCTCGTGTAGAGCAGGGGCCCCCTCTTAACAAGCGTCACCCCAGCGGCTCGACGCGTACCCCGGTCACAGCCCCGAGACCGCGCCGGGACTCGTACGCGTCGGTCACCATCCGGCGCACCCGGTGCGGCTCGCGGCGGATCTGCGCCGGCGTGAAGTGCAGGACCAGGATGCCGTGCCGGCTCAGCTCGTTGTGCCGATCGAGCGTGCGCGCCCAGTCCGCCGGGCGGAGGTGGTACTCCTGCGAGTCGACCTCCAGTGCCACCGCCGCGTCCGGGAGATAACCGTCGGGCGTCGGCAGGGACCGGCCGCCCGGATCCACCAGCCGGGGATTCCAGTGGATCTCCGACAGCACCGGGTCCGCCGCGAGACACTCCCGCAACTCGGCCTCGGGCGCCGAGCGCGTGCCCTGCACCACCTCGGAGAACGCCTTCCTGACCAGCGCCGTCCGGCTGCGCCGAGCCCGACGGATCTCCTCGTCCAACGCCGCGAGGTCGGCGTACCCCCGTTGGATGGCCTCGGCGACGACCGCGCGCACCGGGCGTAGCTGGCGCAGGTCCCGCGCCGCGTCGACCACCGCGCGGGCCGGCGAGCAGACCGGGTAGAGCGGCGTGTGCCGGGCTCGCGCGTCCAGGGCCAGCGCCCGCGAGAGCACCGCGAATCCCGCCGACTTGCGGCGCGCGTGATGCGGCACGATCAGGTGTACGACGTCACTGCTCGGACTCTGCCGGAAGCCGTACCAGGTCAGCGCGGCGAGTCCGGTGAGCTGCGCGTGGTCGCCGGCGTACAGGGCGGCCGAGATCCGTCGCTGCTCGCTGGTCAGGGTGCCGGTGACCAGGGCGTACGTCGCGGGCAGCACGCGCTGCCACAGGCCCCGGCGGGCCTGCCGGTACAGGTACATGTCATCGAAGCCGGCGGCCAGTAGTTGGGCCCGGGTGACGATCTGCTGTTGCCGTTCGGCGAGGTCGGCGAAGTCCGGTGGATGGGTACGCATGCGGCGCAGCATCGGTGCCGCGGGCGGTCGGCGTCCGGCCCGCCCCGCCCGCCTGTGGATGGCCACCCGGCCTGTGGACAACGACCTGATCTTCGGTGCGATGTGGTATGCGTCGCGTTAACAGGGGACCCCTGCTATGCACGAGGCGTTATAAGGGGGCCCCTCCTTACACTTGGGCGGTGCCGACGACGACTACTGCTGATGCTGCTGATCTGCGCCCACTGACGCTGGGGCGGCATCAGGTGTGGCCGCCGGTGGTGCTGGCGCCGATGGCGGGCATCACCAATGTCGGGTTCCGGCAGCTCTGTCGGGAGCAGGGCGGCGGCATCTACGTCTGCGAGATGATCACCACGGTGGCGCTCGTCGAGCGGAACCCGAAGACGCTGCGGATGATCGCCTTCGGCGCGGACGAGTCGCCGCGCAGTCTGCAGCTCTACGGCACCGATCCGGAGACCACCGCCGCCGCCGTGCGGATCGTGGTGGAGAAGAACCTCGCCGATCACATCGACCTCAACTTCGGCTGCCCGGTGCCGAAGGTCACCCGGCGCGGTGGTGGTGCGGCCCTGCCGTGGCGGCGCCGGCTCTTCGCCCGCCTGGTCAAGGCCGCCGTGGACGCCGCGTCACCCGCCGGGGTGCCGGTCACCGTCAAGATGCGCAAGGGCATCGACGACGACCATCTGACGTACGTCGAGGCGGGGCTGGCCGCGCAGGACGCCGGTGTCGCCACGGTCGCGCTGCACGGGCGTACGGCCGCGCAGCGGTATTCGGGCACCGCCGACTGGGACGCCATCGCCACCCTCAAGCAGGCCCTCGACGTGCCGGTGCTCGGCAACGGTGACATCTGGGAGGCCGACGACGCGCTGCGGATGGTGGCGCACACAGGTGTCGACGGGGTGGTGATCGGGCGCGGCTGCCTGGGGCGGCCGTGGCTCTTCGCCGACCTGGAGGCGGCGTTCAACGGCTCGTCGCAGCGGCGGCTGCCCGGCCTGGGCGAGGTGGCGTCGACCATGCGCCGGCACGCCGAGCTGCTGGTCGAGCAGTTCACCGCCGGGGCGCGCAACCCGGCGCGCGGCGAACGGGACGGCTGCACCGACTTCCGCAAGCACGTCGCCTGGTATCTCAAGGGCTTTCCGGTGGGCAGCGAGCTGCGCCGCGCCCTGGCGATGATCGACAGCTTGGCGCAGTTGGACGACCTGCTCGGCAAGCTGGATCCGACGGCGCCGTTCCCGGTGGAGACGCTGGGCCAGCCACGTGGCCGGACCAACTCGCCGGGCAAGGTCTTCCTGCCCGACGGCTGGTTGGCCAGCCGGGACGACGACAGCGTCCCGGCCGGTGCCGAGCTGGCCGACTCCGGCGGCTGAGGGCCGACCTCGGCTGCGGCAGGTCGGCCCCGGCGGCGGCGGCCGACCCGGCAGCGGCAGGTCGGCCCCGGCTGCGGCAGGTCGGCCCGTCCGGCGGGCGATCAGGTCGTGGCGGGCACCTTGTCCAGGAAGCCGTGCACCGCGCGGATCCGTCCGTCGGAGTCGTGGACCGCGACGTCGAAGCCGATCACGACGGCCTCGCCACCCTCGGCGGGCACCAACGCCCACCCGAACCGGACCACGTCGTGGTGCCCGTCCACGTCGCCGTGCCGGCGGAACTCGTGCTCCGGGAACGCGTCGCGGACGCCGGTGACGGTGGCGACGATCTCCTCGTGGCCACGGATCGCGGCCAGCGGGTCGGTGTAGCTGGCGTCCGTGGTGAAGAGCGCGGCGACCGCCGTGGCCCGGCGCTCGGCGTCGGGCTCGTTCCACACGGCGAGGTAGCGGTCGACCAGGTCGGTGTGCGTGCTCATCGGGTGATCCCTTCGTCGGTCGATGACGCCGAGAACCCTCGCACCAGCGCTGACGGGTGTCGATTACCCGCCGGGTAAAGCCGGGACGGCGGGTGCACCGTTACCTCTGGGGTAATCGACTTCGTGCACGCGACAGGCCATTGTGGCGGGTGGAGCCGGATCCGCCGTGGAGAATGGGAGCAGCGATGAGCACATCCCCTCGGTGCCGGTCGGCGTACGCCGGGCCGGGATCGCCGTGACCGTCGCCGGTGTCGCGCCCGCGATCGGCGTCCAGTTGCGCCGGTGGCGACAGGCGCGGCGGCTGAGCCAACTGGACCTGGCCAACCGCGCCGAGGTCTCCACCCGCCACCTGAGCTTCGTCGAGACCGGCCGGTCCCGACCGAGCCGGGAGATGGTGTTGCGGCTCGCCGGGCAGCTCGATCTGTCGCTGCGGGAACGCAACCGGCTGCTGCTGGCGGCGGGCTACGCCCCGGTGTACCCGGAGACCGACCTGGTCGCACCCCGGATGGCGGCGGCCCGGGCGGCCGTACGCCAGGTGTTGCAGGGGCACGAGCCCTACCCGGCGGTGGTGGTCGACCGGGGGTGGCACCTGGTGGACGCCAACCGCAGCCTGGCGCTGCTCACCGACCTGGTCGCGCCCGCGCTGCTGACACCACCGGCGAACGTGTTGCGGGCCAGCCTGCATCCGGAAGGGCTCGCGCCGCACATCGTGAACCTCGGCGAGTGGCGCGGCCACCTGTTGGGTCGGTTGGCCCGGCAGGTCGAGGTGACCGGAGACGCCGAGCTGGTCGCGCTGGAGCGGGAGTTGCGCGGCTACCCCTGCGAGGGCCCGGTGCCGGAGGTCGAGCTGCCCGGTCCGGGCGAGATCGTCGTACCGCTGCGGCTGCGGTACGCCGGTGGCGAACTGGTCTTCCTCAGCACGATCGCGACGTTCGGCACGCCTCTGGACGTCACCCTCGCCGAGCTGTCCATCGAGTCGTTCTATCCGGCCGACGAGCACACCGCGTCGGTGCTGCGGGAGCGCGCCGGACGCTGAACCGACCGACCGACCGCCCGGCGGCGGCCAGCGACCCGCGGCGGTGAGCCTCCGACCCGCGGCGGCCAGCCCCCGACCCGCGGCGGTGAGCCAGCGACCCGCGGCGGTGAGCCTCCGACCCGCGGCGGCCAGCGCCCTGGCCTGCGGCGGTCAGCCTCCGGCCGGTGGCTCAGCGGTCCGGCCGGCCGGCTCGCGCCCGGCCTGGTCGGCGAAGCCCGAGGGCTGCCGTGGGGCGGGCACCGGGCCTGCCGGTGCCGGCCAGGGCACATCGGGGCCACTGTGGTACGCGATGCCGGCCGTCGCCCACCGGGTGCCGTGCCCGGCCAGACGCCGCCGGAACCCGTCCCAGTCGTGTGTGGATCGTGGCGACCAACCCTGCTCGGCGAGGGCGGGCAGCCGGGGGAGCAGCATGAACTCGATCTCGGCGAGGGTGGTCACCGACTCGGTCCAGAGCGGGGCCTCGACACCGAGCACCGCGTCGGCCGGCACCCCGGTCAGGTGGGTGCCGGGATCCCAGTCGTACGACCGCCGCACGTCGATCAGGCCGGCCCAGTCGTGCCCGATCGGGGTGTCCGGGGCGTACTTCATGTCGAGGTAGGCGTGGTTGCCGGGGGAGAGGATCACCGTGGCGCCCCGGCGTACCGCCTCGGCGGTGACCGGGTCGTCGCCGTTGGTGCCCCACCACTGGAGGACGCGACCGTCGGTGTGCGCGGCCGGGGCGATCTGGTGCCAGCCGATGACGGTCCGGCCCAGCCCGGCGACGATCCGCTGCACCCGCGCGACGAAGCGGGCGTACACCTCGGCAGGCACCTTGAACGCCTCGTCGCCGCCGATGTGCAGCCACCGGCCCGGGGTGAGCGCGGCGATCTCACCGAGCACGTCGGCGACGAAGTCGTACGTCCGTTCGCGCGCCGGGTCGACGTAGCTGAACCCGACCTCGGTGCCGGTGTACGGCGGCGGTGCGACCCGGTCCGGCGCCAGTTCCGGGTACGCGACGAGCGCCGCGTTGGTGTGGCCGGGCAGGTCGATCTCCGGCACCACGGTGATGTGCCGGGCCGCCGCGTACGCCACGATCCGCCGGTAGTCGGCCTGGGTGTAGTGCCCGCCGGGGTCGCCGCCCACCGCACCGGCCCCACCGATCGGGGCGAGCCGGGGCCAGGAGTCGATTGCGATCCGCCACCCCTGGTCGTCGGTGAGGTGCAGGTGCAGGCGGTTCAGCTTGTATCGGGCCAGGTGGTCGATGACCCGCAGCACGTCGGGCACGTCGAAGAAGTGCCGGGCCACGTCGAGCATGGCGCCCCGCCACGGGTAGCGCGGCCGGTCGACGATCGATCCGCCGGGCAGCACCCAGCGCGCGGTGACCGGGCGCGGGCTCTCGATCGCGGCCGGGAAGAGCTGTCGCAGCGTCTGCACCCCATGGTGCAGGCCGGCGGCGGTGCCGGCGCGGAGGCGTACCCGGTCGGTGGCGATGTCGAGCCGGTAACCCTCGGGCCCGAGGTCGGTGTCGCCGGTCAGGTCGAGGGCGATGCCGCCGGTCGGCGACGGCGTGACGCTGTCGGTGACCGGCAGCGGGTAGCCGGTGGCCGGGCGCAGTAGCGCGGCGAGCTGCTCGCCGACAGCGAGCGCGGCCGGGTCGGCGCTGACCCGGATCACCGCGTCGGGGCGCAGCAGGTGGTCGGCGGTCGGGTCCGGGGTGACCCGGTCGGGGGTGGGCACCACGTCGCCCAGCCGCACCGGCGCGGGCGTGGCGAGCTGTGCCGTCGCTGGTGCGGTGAGCTGCGCTGTCCCTGGTGGGGTGAGCTGCGCCGTTGCCGTGCGCTCCGCCGCGCCGGCCAGGTCCGCTGCGGCACGCTCCCCGGCCGCCAGGACGCCATCGGGCGCCAGCGGGGTGGGGCCGGCCGTCGCTGGGCGCGGCGGCTCCGGCACGGTGTGGGACGGCGAGGACACGACGGCGGCTCCGAGGGGTGTATTCGCGGCGGTAATGGCAAAAGCGCGACGGTGACGCTGAGTGCGGTCAAGGATACGTCAGGTCGCGCATTGCGTAATTGTGCGCGTGGAAACGTTCCCAGGAATCCTCGCGAACGTGAATGGTCGGGATTCCTGTGCCCATTGTCACCGAATGGTCCCGGGCCGAGCGATCGTCGCTTAGCCTTCGCCCACCGATCTGCATGGCCCCCCGGATTACCGGAGGTCAGCTCCGGGGTATCGGCAATCTGAACCTTCGTTAAGTGTCAATTCCGGGCGCGTGGGAGGCTCTGGTGACAGCGCACAGGACGGTTGAGAACAAGTACGTCTACGACTTCGCCGAGGGCAACAAGGACCTCAAGGACCTGCTCGGTGGCAAGGGCGCCAACCTGGCCGAGATGACGAACCTCGGCCTGCCGGTTCCGCCCGGCTTCACGATCACCACCGAGGCGTGCAAGGCGTACCTGGACACCGGTGCGGAGCCGGCCGGGTTGGCCGACCAGATCGCCGCCCACCTGGCGGCGCTGGAGGAGGCGATGGGCCGCCGCCTGGGCGACTCGGACGACCCGCTGCTGGTCTCGGTCCGCTCCGGGGCGAAGTTCTCCATGCCCGGCATGATGGAGACCGTCCTCAACGTCGGCCTCAACGACCGCAGCGTGGTCGGGCTGAGCGCCCAGGCCCACGGGAACGACAGGTTCGCCTGGGACTCGTACCGCCGGTTGATCCAGATGTTCGGCAAGACCGTCTGCGAGGTGCCGGGGGAGGAGTTCGAGCACGCCCTCGACGAGGTTAAGCGGGCTAAGGGCAGCACCGACGACCTCGATCTGAACGCCGACGACCTGCGCGGGTTGGTCGACGCGTACAAGAAGATCTTCAGCAAGCACACCGGCCGGGAGTTCCCGCAGGACCCGCGCGAACAGCTCGACCTGGCCGTCCGCGCGGTCTTCGAGTCGTGGAACGCCGAGCGGGCGGTGATCTACCGGCGGCAGGAGCGGATCCCGGCCGATCTCGGCACCGCCGTGAACGTGGTGGCGATGGTCTTCGGCAACCTCGGCCCGGACTCCGGCACCGGCGTCGCCTTCACCCGCGACCCGGCCAGCGGCGACCAGGGCATCTACGGCGACTACCTGGCCAACGCCCAGGGCGAGGACGTGGTCGCCGGCATCCGCAACACCGTGCCCTTGCAGGAGCTGGAGCGGATCGACAAAAGCTCCTACGACGAGTTGCTCGACTACATGGCCCGGCTGGAGCGGCACTACCGGGACCTCTGCGACATCGAGTTCACCATCGAACGCGGCAAGTTGTGGATGTTGCAGACCCGGGTCGGCAAGCGCACCGCCGCCGCCGCGTTCGTCATCGCCGGCCAGCTCGTCGACGAGGGGCTGATCGACCTCGACGAGGCCCTGCACCGGGTCAACGGCGCCCAGCTCGCGCAGCTGATGTTCCCGCGGTTCCAGCTCGACCACGGGTTCGAGGCGGTCGCCACCGGCATCGGGGCCTCACCGGGCGCGGCCGTCGGCAAGGTGGTCTTCACCTCGGCCCGCGCGGTGGAGCTGGCCGGCCAGGGCGAGGACGTCATCCTGGTCCGCCGGGAGACCAATCCGGACGACCTGAACGGCATGATCGCCGCCCGGGGCATCCTCACCTCCCGGGGTGGCAAGACCAGCCACGCCGCGGTGGTGGCCCGGGGCATGGGCAAGACCTGCGTCTCCGGCGCCGACGAACTGGACATCGCCGTCCCGCAGCGTAGGTTCACCGTGGCCGGGCAGACCATCGTCGAGGGCGACGTGGTCTCCATCGACGGCACCACCGGCAAGGTCTACCTCGGCCAGGTGCCGGTCATGCCGTCGGAGGTGGTGCGCTACTTCGAGGGCGAGCTGGACCCCGAGACGATCGACGACGCGCTGGTGCGGGCCGTACACCGGATCATGACGCACGCCGACGGCCGGCGGCGGCTGGCGGTACGCACCAACGCCGACACCGGTGCGGACGCGGCGCGGGCCCGGCGCTTCGGCGCGCAGGGCATCGGGCTGTGCCGGACCGAGCACATGTTCCTCGGCGACCGGCGCGAGCTGGTCGAGCGGCTGATCCTGGCCCGCGACCCGGCCGAACGGGAGAACGCCCTGGCCGCGCTGCTGCCGTTGCAGCGGGCGGACTTCATGGAGATCTTCCGGGAGATGGACGGGCAGCCGGTCACCGTACGGCTGATCGACCCGCCGCTGCACGAGTTCCTGCCGCCGTTGGAGCAACTCGCGGTCGACGTCGCGGTCGCCCAGGAACGCGGCGAGGACGTGGCCAAGGAGGAGGCGCTGCTCGCCGCGGTACGCCGGATGCACGAGGAGAACCCGATGCTGGGGCTGCGCGGCGTACGCCTCGGCCTGGTCATTCCCGGCCTGTTCGCGATGCAGGTCCGGGCGATCACGGAGGCCGCGGTGGAGTGCGCCCGGCAGGGCGTGCGCTCCTACCCGGAGATCATGGTCCCGCTGGTCGGCGCGGTCCAGGAACTGGAGACGGTACGCGCCGAGGCCGAGAAGATTATCGCTGAGGTGGCCGGCGGCTCCGAGGTCGAGGTGCTGATCGGCACGATGATCGAGGTGCCCCGGGCGGCGCTCACCGCCGGCCAGATCGCCGAGGCGGCGGAGTTCTTCTCCTTCGGCACCAACGACCTGACCCAGATGGGCTGGGGTTTCTCCCGGGACGACGTGGAGGGCGCGTTCTTCTGGCGCTACCTGGAACTGGGCATCTTCGGCATCTCGCCGTTCGAGTCGATCGACGCCGACGGGATCGGCCGGCTGGTGCGGATCGCGGCGGAGGAGGGCCGGGCCGCCCGCCCCGGGCTGAAGCTGGGTGTCTGCGGCGAGCACGGTGGTGACCCGGACTCGGTGCACTTCTTCCACGCGGTCGGGCTGGACTATGTCTCCTGCTCGCCGTTCCGGGTGCCGGTGGCCCGGCTCGAGGCGGGCCGGGCGAGCGTGGTGACGAGCGGTTCGGACAGCCGCTGAGTGCCGGGCCGGCGGGTCCGCGGATCCGCCGGCCTCAGCTCGACGGAACCCCGGCGCGGCTCAGCTCGACGGACCCTTCGGCGCGGCTCAGATCGGGGGTCGGCGCCAGGTGATGTGCGGATCCCGGCGAGGGCGCTGACCGGGCAGGGTGGCCATCGGGGTGCGTACGGCCAGCGGAGCGTGCGGGTCCGGCGGGCGCAACACCGGCGCGGCGTGCCGTCGGGCGGCGAGTGCCGGGGCGGCCCGGTCGACCATCGCCCGGGCCTCCGCCCGCAGCGCCACCAGATCGGCCCCCGGCGCGGCGACCAGGGTCAGCAGGGCGTCCTGCCCGGCCGGGTAGGTGACCACGCAGCCGGCCGTGCTGTGCACCACCGACTCGTGGAACTCGCCCTGCCGGGCGGTGGCCGCCATCCGGTGGCCGAGACCGAAGCTCGCCGCGGCCAGCGCCGCCAGGTGGGTGGCGTCGGTGGCGGGCAGGTCAGTGGAGATCAACAGCCCGTCGGTGCCGGCGAGGACCGTGCCGGCGATCTCGGGGCGGCGTCGGCGCAGCCCACGCAGCTCGGTGCCCATCATCGTTTCCGCGTCCACGAGCGTGTCTCTCCCGCCGGTCGGATCTCCGCTTCTACAGGTGACGTTCCGCGATGGCGACGTTACCGGCAAGCGTCGATCTGCGCGATCCCGTGACGGTCGGCGATCGGCCCGCAACTCTCGTCTGATCGGAGGATGCGGGCCCTTCTGCCGTAGTTCGTCGCCGCGCCGTCCGGCCCGGCCGGGCGTAACCTGATCTCGCCCGAGGACCGTCTTCGCGAAGGGGTGGCCGGATGAGAGCGCGTACCGAACCGTCGAGGCAGGCACCCGCCGTCGACCGGCTGGCGGTGCCGGCATGACCAGCGTGTGGCAGAGCCTGACGGTCGACGCCCAGGACCCCGGCCGGCTGGCCCGCTGGTGGGCCGAGGCGCTCGGCTACCAGGTGGTCGCCGAGCGGCCGGACGAGGTGGAGATCCGCCAGTCCGCCGACCGGCTGCCCGGCATCGTCTTCGTGCCGGTGAACGGGGCCAAGGAGGGCAAGAACCGACTCCACCTCGACCTGCGTCCGGCCGACCGGGAGGCCGAGGTGGAACGGCTCGTCGACATGGGTGCCCGGCACGTCGACGTGGGCCAGGACGGCAACGACTGGACGGTGCTCGCCGACCCGGAGGGCAACGAGTTCTGCGTGCTGCGGCAGCGTGCGGATTGACCGCAGGTCGACCTGACCCGGACGCGGCACGGTGGGCGGACGAGCCGGTCAAGGACGCCGACCACGGCCGGTCGCCGTACCAGCGCGACCGCGCCCGGGTGCTGCACTCGGCGGCCTTCCGCCGGCTCGCCGCGAAGACCCAGGTGCACACGGCCGGCACCGACGACTTCCTGCGTACCCGGTTGACCCACTCGCTTGAGGTGGCCCAGATCGCCCGGGAGATGGGCGCGCGGCTGGGTGCCGACCCGGACGTGGTGGACACCGCCGGGCTCGCCCACGACCTCGGGCATCCGCCGTTCGGGCACAACGGCGAGGCCGCGTTGGACGTGGTCGCCGCCGACTGCGGCGGGTTCGAGGGCAACGCGCAGACGCTGCGCGTACTGACCCGCCTGGAGGCCAAGGTGTACGGCCCGGACGGCGGCTCCGTCGGGCTGAACCTCACCCGTGCCTCGCTCGACGCGGTGAGCAAGTATCCGTGGCCCCGCCGACCGGGCCAGCGCAAGTTCGGCGCGTACGCCGACGACCTGCCCGTCTTCGCCTGGCTTCGGGACGGCTCACCGGCCGGCGACCGGCGCTGCCTGGAGGCCCAGGTGATGGACTGGGCGGATGACGTCGCGTACTCGGTGCACGACGTGGAGGACGCCATCCACGGCGAGTACCTGACGCTGGAACCGCTGCTCGCCGACGCCGACGAGCGGGCCGCCCTCTGTGCCGACGTCGCCGCCGTCTACTCGGCCGAGCCGCCCGACTATCTGGGCGCGGTGCTCGTGGACCTGCTCGCCGACCCGGTGCTGGCGCCGTTGGCGCACTACGACGGCAGCCATCGTGCCCAGGCCGCGCTCAAGGCCACGACAAGCGTCCTGACCGGTCGGTTCGTGGCGACCGCCGTCGCCGCCACCACGGACCGGTTCGGGGCCGGGCCGCATCGGCGGTACGCCGCCGACCTCGTCGTACCCCGGCCGTTGCGGGCCCGGTGCGCGCTGCTCAAGGGCATCGCCCTGCGGTACGTGATGCGCCGCGCCGAGGCGCAGGGCCGCTACGCGCGGCAGCGGGAGATCCTCACCGACCTGGTCCGGGTGCTTGCCGAGCGGGCACCCGAGGCGCTGGATCCGGTCTTCGCCCCGCTGTGGCGGGCCGCCCCGGACGACGCCACCCGGCTGCGGGTGGTGGTCGATCAGGTGGCCTCGCTCACCGACCCGGCGGCACTGGCCTGGCACACCCGCCTGCTGCCCCGCTGAGCCCCCCCAGCTCGGCCGCTGTCGCTCCGCTTGCCGGTTCGCCGGCAGGTTAGGTTAGCCTAACCAGATGACGGAGCGCCCGAAGACAGTCACCACCGCCCGCGTGCTGCGTACCGAGCGGCCCACGCCGCACCTGGTCCGGCTGGTGCTCGGTGGCGAGGAACTGGCAGGTCTGCCGGTCGGCGAGTTCACCGACCATTACATCAAGATCGTTTTTCCGGTCGCCGGGGTGAACTATCCGCGCCCGATGGACTACGCCGCCATCCGCCGCGAGTTGCCGCGCGACCAGTGGCCGAGGCTGCGGGCGTACACCGTGCGCAGTTGGGATGCGACGGCCGGGGAGATGACAGTCGACGTGGTGCACCACGGCGACGAGGGGTTGGCCGGGCCGTGGGCGGCGGCGCTGCGTACCGGCGACGAGGTCCTGTTCATCGGCCCCGGTGGGGCGTACGCGCCGAGCCCCGAGGCCGACTGGCACCTGTTCGTCGGCGACGAGAGCGCCCTGCCGGCGATCACCGCGTCCCTGGCCCGGCTGCCGGCCGACGCACCCGCGTACGTCTTCGTCGAGGTCGACGGCCCGGCCGACGAGCAGCCCCTGCCCAGCCCCGGCGCGGTACGCCTGACCTGGCTGCACCGGGGCGCACGCCCGGTGGGTGAGGCGCTGGTCGCGGCGGTACGCGGGCTCAACTTCCCGCCCGGCACGGTGCACGCCTTCGTGCACGGCGAGGCGGGTTTCGTCCGTGACCTGCGCCGGCTGCTGCGACTGGAGCGGGGCGTGCCGCGCGAATGGCTCTCCATCTCCGGCTACTGGCGGTTGGGCGTGGACGACGAGGGATGGCGGGCCAGCAAACCCGACTGGAACCGCCAGGTCGAGGCCGACGAGCAGGGCGGAGTCGCCGTACCGCTGGCTTGACCTTGCGGCCGATAAGCGGCAAGGTGTCACCCCAATTGCGCCTGATCGGGAGAGAAACCGCCGGTCAGGCGTGATGTGCCGGAACCTCGGCCGACGAGAGCAGCGGAACAGGAGGATGGTCAGGGGTGACCACGAGCGAGCAGGTCGACGACGAGAAGACCACCGGCGCAAGCCACAGACCCGATGGGTGGGTGCTCGGACTCAGTGTCGGCGGAGTGCTCGCCGTGGTGGTCTGGGGAGTGCTGGCACGCGACTCGCTGGCCAGCGTCGGTGAGTCCGGCCTGGCCTGGGTGATCGACACCTTCGGCTGGTTCTTCGTGGTGTCGGCGAACGCCTTCCTGGTGCTGGCGGTGGTGCTGGCGGCGTCCCGGTTCGGCCGGATCCGACTGGGTAAGGACGACGACGAGCCGGAGTTCACCACGCTGGCCTGGATCGCCATGATGTTCAGCGCCGGCATGGGCATCGGCCTGGTCTTCTTCGCCGTCGCCGAGCCCATCCAGCACTACGCCACGCCGCCACCGGCAACCGGCGTCGAGGCGCAGACCGGTCCGGCCGCCTCGGCGGCCATGCAGTACACCCTCTTCCACTGGACGTTGCACCCGTGGGCGATCTACGCGGTGGTGGCGCTGGCATTGGCGTACTCGACGTTCCGTCGGGGTCGGCAGAACCGGATCTCCGCGGCGTTCCGGCCGGTGCTCGGCGACCACGCCGACGGGGCCGCCGGCCGGGTGATCGACCTGCTGGCCGTCTTCGCCACCGTCTTCGGCACCGCCACCAGCCTCGGACTCGGCGCCCTCCAGGTCGCCGCCGGGCTCGACCTGGTGGCCGGCATCCCGGACAGCACCACCGTGGAGGTGGTGGTGATCGGGGCGCTCACCCTGGCCTTCGTGATCTCCGCCTTCTCCGGGCTGCACCGCGGCATCAAGTGGCTCTCCACCACGAACGTGGTGCTGGCCGTACTGCTGATGTTCTTCGTCTTCGTGGTCGGCCCGACCATCTACACGCTTGAGGTGCTGCCCGCGTCCATCGGCGACTACCTGAGCAACCTGGTCTTCATGTCCACCCGCACCGGCGCGTTCTCCGATCACGCCTGGCTCGGCGGCTGGACCATCTTCTACTGGGCGTGGTGGATCTCCTGGGCGCCGTTCGTCGGCACCTTCATCGCCCGCATCTCCCGCGGCCGTACGGTCCGGCAGTTCCTGATCGGCGTGCTGCTGGTGCCCAGCGGCGCCAGCGCCGTGTGGTTCGCCATCATGGGTGGCAGCGCGCTGCGGGTGCAGGCCACCGGGGCCCGTGACCTGGTCGCGGACGCCGCAGCCGGTAGCGAGCAGGCGCTGTTCGGGCTGCTCGACGCGTTGCCGCTGGCGGCGTTGACAAGCGTGGTGGCCATGGTGCTGATCGCGCTCTACTTCGTCACCAGCGCCGACTCCGCGTCGCTGGTGCTCGGCTCGCTGACCTCCCGGGGCGCGCTGCGCCCGCACCGGGTGCTCGTGGTCGGCTGGGGCATCCTGATCGGCGCCGTCGCCGCGGTGCTGCTGCTCGCCGGCGGACTCGACGCGCTGCAACAGGCCACCATCATGGTCGCGTTGCCGTTCGTGGTGGTCATGCTCGGTCTGGCCGCCGCGCTGGTCAAGGACATGTCCCGGGATCCGCTGCTGGCCGTCCCGGCCCGCACCCGCCGGGGCCTGGCCGAAGCGGTACGCACCGCCCGGTCGTACGAGGAGGAGGACCCGCCCCCGGTCCGCCGCTGAGGTGTAAGGAGGGGGCCCTTGTTAACGCCTCGTGTATAGGAAGGGCCCCCTTTTAACAGTCGACCGGTCGACGCGGTCTCAGAGGTATCTGACGCCGGTGAGGATCGCCGCCTCCGCCCACATCCGTCGCCCGTTCTCCGGTTCGCGAGCCGGCCCGCTCGCCCGTACCTCGGTGACCGGCCCCGGATCTTTAGGAACCCGCGCGGCCCGAAGAACTGCCCACCTCGTACGCCGGTTGCGGTCGCGGCGTGCAGCTGGGGCCGGGCACCCGCCTCGACCGGACTGACCGGCGGGACGGGCGAGCCGGCTGAGGGCACGCGTCAGCCGGTTGCGGTTGGCCATCGCGCGAGGGGTCAGATGGGTACGGATCATGTCGAGGCGCACGGCAGGTGCCCCGGCTGGCGCGAGACGGTACTGGACTACCTGGGCTTCCTCCGGGCCGCGGTCGCCGCCGACTCGGAGCACCTGCCGACTCGAAGCACATGCCGACCCGGAGCACATGCCGACCCGGTGCACCCGTGGGCCCAGGAGATCGTCGGCACGCTCAGCATCCGCAGCGAGGAGTTCCGGCAGCTCTGGGCCCGCCACGACGTACGCGAGTCGGTGCACGGCAGCAAAGTGTTCCGCCATCCGCAGGTCGGCGAGCTGCACCTGGGCTGGGACGCGTACACCCCTCGGGACGTACCGGGCCGATCCTGATCGCCTACACCGCCGCACCGGGCAGCGCCGCCGCCGAGCGACTGGCACTGCTCGCCCTTGCCCGCTGACGTCCGCGCGCTGCGCTGCCGCGTCGGTGCGGTGTTAATAGGGGGCCCCTCCTCTACACCAGGCGTTAACAGGGGGCCCTTCCTTGCACCCAACTCGGGCAGGGCAGGATGTAGGGGAGGGGGGTGGCGGCATGGCGGGGCGGATCCGGGACGAGGACATCGCGCTGGTCCGGGAGCGTACCTCCATCGAAGAGGTCATCTCCGACACGGTGACGCTCAAGTCGGCAGGTGCCGGCAACCTCAAGGGGCTCTGCCCGTTCCACGACGAGAAGAGCCCGTCGTTTAACGTCTCGCCGGCCCGGAACGTCTGGTACTGCTTCGGCTGCGGGGCCGGCGGCGACGCGATCAAGTTCCTGATGGACGCCGAGCACCTCAGCTTCGTCGAGGCGGTGGAGCGGCTCGCCGCCCGGGCCGGGTTGCAGCTGCGCTACGTGGAGGACGATCGCGCCACCCCGCGCGCCAGCCGGCCCCAGCAGGGGCAGCGGCAGCGGCTGGTCGCCGCGCACGCCGCCGCCGTGGAGTTCTACACCGCCCAGCTGACCACTGCCGGTGCGCGTACCGCTCGTGAGTTCCTGGCCCAGCGGGGCTTCGACCGGGCCGCGGCCGAACGGTACGGCTGCGGGTTCGCACCGGAGGGCTGGGATCCGCTCACCAAGCATCTGCGCCAACGCGGCTTCAGCCACGACGAGCTGGTCACCGCCGGGTTGTCCCGGCCGGCCCGCTCGGGCAGCCTGATCGACAGGTTCCGGCGCCGGCTGCTCTGGCCGATCCGCGACCTGACCGGCGACGTGATCGGTTTCGGCGCCCGCAAACTCTTCGACGACGATGACGGCCCGAAGTACCTGAACACCCCCGAGACGCCGATCTACAAGAAGTCGCACGTGCTGTACGGCATCGACCAGGCCAAGCGGGAGATCGCCAAGCAGGGCCGGGTGGTGGTGGTCGAGGGCTACACCGACGTGATGGCCTGCCACCTGGCCGGGGTGCCGACCGCCGTGGCGACCTGCGGCACCGCGTTCGGCGCCGACCACATCGGCGTACTGCGGCGGCTGCTGCTGGACACCGACGCGGTGGCGGGCGAGATCATCTTCACTTTCGACGGGGACGCCGCCGGGCAGAAGGCCGCGTTGCGCGCCTTCGAGGACGACCAGCGCTTCGTCGGGCGTACCTTCATCGCGGTCAGCCCCGACAACATGGACCCGTGCGACCTGCGCCTGGCAAAGGGTGACCTGGCCGTCCGCGACCTGGTCGCCCGCCGCGAGCCGCTCGTCGACTTCGCGCTGCGGCACGTGATCAGCCGCTTCGACCTGGACACAGTGGACGGCCGGGTGGAGGCGATGCGTCGGGCCGCGCCGCTCGTCGCCAAACTCAAGGACCAGGAAAAACGCCCCGAGTACGTACGCAAGCTCGCCGGCGACCTCGGCATGGAGATCGAGCCGGTGCAGCGGGCGGTGCTGGCCGCCGCCTCCGGACGTCCAGCCGACGGCGGCCCGGCGCGGTCGGCCCGGAGCGAGCCGGCGGTGGACAGCCCGCAGTCGATGGTCGAGCGGGAAGCGCTCAAGCTGGCCCTCCAGGAGCCGGTGCTGGCGGGGCCGATGTTCGACGCCGTCGAGGCGACCGACTACCGGCATCCGGTGCACGTGGTGGTCCGGGCGGCGATCGCCGAGGCCGGTGGGGTCGCGGCGGCGACAGGTGGCGCGGTGTGGATCGAGGCGGTCCGCGACGCCTGCGCGGATCTCGCGGCCCAGGCTTTGGTGGGCGAGTTGGCGGTGGAGCCGCTGCGGATCGACGGTGAGCCGGACCCGCGCTACGTCTCGGTCACCATGGCTCGGCTGCAGTGGGGATCGGTGACCGCCCGGATCCGGGACCTGAAGTCGCGGATCCAACGCATCAACCCGGTGAACAACAAGGACGAGTACTTCGCCACCTTCGGTGAGCTGCTCTCGCTGGAGCAGCACGCCCGAGCCCTGCGCGAGCAGGCGGCGGGAGGATTGTAGAACCATGGGACTGTTCCGTCGCCGGCCGAAACTGCCACCGGCTGCCCGCCCGCCGCTGGAACGCGACGAGCGAGTGCTGGCCTGGGCCGCAGCCGGCAACGGCGAGGGCGACGGGGTGGTGGTCGCCAGCAACCTGGGGCTCTGGCTGCCCGGCCGCAGTCACCGGCTCGGCTGGCACGAGATCGTCAAGGCGGTCTGGTCGGGGCGGGAGCTGTCCGTCACCCCTGGTGAGCAGATTGCCGAGCGCGACGGCTACCTGGTGGTGGCCGACCGCCCGGTCGAGCGTCACCTGCTGCTCGACCCCGGTGAGCTGCCGCATCAGGTACGCGCCCGGGTCACCCAGTCGGTCGCGTACACCCAGCACCACACCCTGCCCGGCGGCGGCGCCCGGATCGTAGCCCGCCGAGTCCCCGGCATCGATGGTCTAACCTGGACCGTCCACTACGACCCCGAAACCCCCACCGACACCGACTCCGTGGTGGCCGAAACCGCCCACCTGGTAGCCACCGCCCGCACCTCCACCACCCCCACCGACCTCTAACGCACGACTCCCGCTCCCGTCGAGTCTCAGCGGGTGTCGCGAGGGCGGGCATGGTGAGCCTCCGTTGGAGTGGGGAGGGCGTCGACGCCCTCGGCCCGGAGGCGGTCCGTGGAACGCTCGTCCATGCTGGAACACTTCGCTGAGCAGTTGCGGCACCTGGTGAAGCTCGGCTCGGGTGGTGCCTGCGTCGAGGTGGCCGACAACCTGCCCGACGTGGTGGCCGTACGCGATTCCAAGGACCCGACCGGCCCGACCCTGACTTCACCCCCACCACCTGGCACCGTTTCCTCACCCACCTCCCTGCCCGCGCATGAACGACGCGTACGAATCTTGGTGCGAAACTGCCCCTCCAGGGGCGCTTTCGCACCAAGATCCAGGGTGATGCACAGTCAGGTGCCTTGGTAGTAGCGGGTGGCGCCGGGGTGCAGGG
>NZ_POTX01000009.1 GCF_003236305.1 Micromonospora endophytica
ACCCTCCACCCTCTTCCCCGCCCCGCGCGCCCACGCATCGCAGACCTTGGAAAGTTCCCGTTCGCACTGAACGCCAGATTTCCAAGATCTGCGACAGGGCGGCGGAGGAGGGCAGGCGTACGGCCGGCGTGGTCACCGCCCGCGGCAGGTCGACAGATCGCGCCTACACGGCGCTGAGCTGCGGTTATTCTGCCGACAAGTCGGTTCGCCGAAGGTTCCAGCCGAGCCCGAGCCCCGCCCAGCCCGACAGTGCACCAGGAGGATGAGCGTGTGCCGTAAGGACTGGAGCGATTACCTCGGGTTCAAGCCCAGCCCGCAAGAGCACGGAGTGCTCGATCAACTTGCCGCCGGCAAGCAGGTGAATGTCAACAGCTCGCTGTCCGCCAGGCTGCTCACGACCATCTGCACTGATCCCGGCGATCGGTTCAAGGACCCGATAGTCCTGATCGGTGCTCATGTAGCAGAACGCCTGGATCTGTCCGGCCTTCGCCTCAAGCGCGCCTTGTCGTTCCGCGACTGCCGGTTCGACAACGGCGTCGACCTGTCCAGAGCGGTGTGCGGCGAGACGATCGAGTTCATCGGTTGCACGATCGACGGCCTCACCGCCGACAACATCCACAGCTGCAAGGACATCAGCGCCGTCGACTGCGACATCACCGGCGTCAGTTTCGCCGACGCCCATCTGGAAAAAGACCTGAGGCTCACCAAAAGCCGGCTGACCCACCGACCCAGCTGCGCAGCGTTCTACGGCCCCGACATGGTCATCGAGGGTGGGCTGTTCCTGAACCACACCAAGGTGACCGGCAACGTCACGCTGGATTCCAGCCACATCGAGCACGACCTCGACTGTCGGGCTGGCCACTTCGGCGACGATTCGCCCGTGGCCATCGATGCGACAAACACGTTCGTCGGCTGGGAACTGCGCTGCGACGAACGGTTCCACGCCGAGGGAGAGGTACGGCTGTGCTGGGCACGGGCCGGCTCTGTCTCTTTCCGCAACGCCACCCTGCACAACCCCAACGGGCTGGCACTGCGCGCCGACTCGCTGCGGGCCACCATTGGCTGCTACCTCGATCAGAACCTGCACGCCACGGGCGGCGTACGCCTGGTCGGCGCGCAGATCGACGGTGAGCTGAGCTGTAGTGGGGGCAGCTTCGACGGTCGCGGCGGCGTGGCGATCGAGGCGGAGCGGCTGACGGCCAAGGACGTGTACCTCGACCGGGGCTTCGTGGCGCACGGCACGGTGCGGCTGGTCGGCGCGATGCTGGCGCGCCAGCTCACCTGCACCGGGGGACGCTTCGACAACCAGTCCGGTAGTTCCCTGGACGCCACCGGACTGGCCTGTCAGGGCAGCGTCTACCTTGACAAAGATCCCAATCAGGAGACAGGTTTCCACGCCAACGGTCAGGTTCGGCTGTGTGGTGCCAGCGTCGCCGAGGCGGTCGTCTGCACGGGAGGAGTTTTCGAGTGCGAGGCGGACACCGCGCTCGCCGCAGACGGCCTGACCACCGAGGGAGACGTGATGCTCAACGGCGACTTCCGGGCGGTTGGTGGAGTCAACCTGGCCCGGGCCACCGTTGGCCGGCAACTCGACTGCAGCGGTGGGTCCTTCCAGGCCCTGGGATACGCCGCTCTCAACCTGAGCGGCGTGGTCGGGCGCGGCGACGTGCTGCTCACCAACGGCTTCCAGGCGACCAGCGAGGTATCGCTCCGGGACGCGGACATCGCCCGGAACGTCGACCTGACCAAGGGCCACTTCACCGGAATCGGCGATAAGTCGCTCGACGCGTACGGACTACGAGTGGGCGGCACACTCGTGCTGTTGCCGGCAGAAAAACCCACCCAGACCGTCGACCTACGATACGCCCGCGTAGCGCGTCTTCATGACAGCGAGGTGGCCTACCCGGAGAACCGCGTCGAGCTGGAAGGTCTCACCTATGAAAGCCTGGAGAGCGACCTCGCGTACCAACAGCGCATCCAGATACTCGGCCGTATGCACAGCTATTCACGCCAGCCGTACCTGCAACTCAGCAAAGTCTACCGAGATGCCAGCAAGGACGAAGCAGATCGCGAGGTGGCGGTCGCCGGCCTGAAGCAACTTCGCAAGCGGGACAAACTGCGACCCCATTCGAAGGCGTGGAACTTTTTCATGTGGGCGACCGTCAGATATGGCTACCGCCTTTATCAACCGCTCCTCATCGCCCTCCCTTTAGCCCTGCTCAACATAATCTTCTTCCACACCGCCGAGCACCACGGTCTTATGGAACCGGTGGGGGCGGATACCGACGACAAGCCGCACACCGATGCCACGCACTGCCCGGAGAACTACCCATGCTTCAACCCGCTCGCCTACTCCCTGCAGCTCCTGATTCCCGCGATAAACCTGTATCAGATCGATAAGTGGGTGCCCGACGCCACCAAATTCTGGGGCACACCGCTACTGTTCTGGACCTGGTTCATGATCATTGTCGGGTGGGCGCTCGGCTTCGCGCTCGTCGCCGCGATCACCCAAGCGATTCGCAAGGAATAAGGAAGACCGCGACGGGCATCTCCCGGACTCTCGCCTGTGGCGGTCAGGTGATCCGCTCTTGACTCAGTTGCGGGACGAGCCGAGATGCGGTCTCGAAGTCGGCGTCCTGGTGCAGGACCACCAGCTTCAGCCGAATGGCGGTGGCCGCCACAAGGTGGTCGGCAACGGAAAGCCCCTGGTGGGCGCTGTGGCTGGCGAGTTCCTGCCGCACCGCCCGCACGACCTGCCAGGCGTCGTCCGGCACCGGCACCCACGGGTACAGGTCGCGGAGTCCGCGCTCGACCCGGTCGTATGCCTTCGCGTCCGCGATGGTCAGAGTTTCCACGAGCACCGGGTCGCAGATGGCGATCAGGCCACGGGAGGCCAGGTCGGACCAGTGCGGTTCGACCTGACGGCGAACCATACGGACCAGCGCGCTGGTGTCGATGAGGTACTTCACTTGTCGATCTCGTCGAGTTGATCGAAGTCGAAGCCCCCCGCGTCAGCGACGTCCTGAAGGTCAGCCAGAGCCCGCTGTCGCCGCTCCCGGCTGGACTCCACCGCCTGCCGGAGCGCCTCCGTCACCGTCTCCTTCTTGGTCGTGGTGCCGAGCGCAGCAGTCGCCTCCGCCAGAAGATCCTCATCGAGGTCGAGCAGGGTTTTGGCCATGAGATACACCTCCCGGACAAGAATATATCCGGGAGGTGCGTATATCGAACGAACGAAGCCGGTCGTCAGCCGACGGCGGCCATGACCTCGTCGGAGACGTCGAAGTTGGCGAAGACGTTCTGCACGTCGTCGCTGTCCTCCAGGACGTCGATCAGCTTGAAGATCTTGCGGGCGCCTTCCTCGTCCAGCGGCACGGTGACGCTGGGGATGAGCGAGGACTCGGCCGACTCGTACTCGATGCCGGCGTCCTGGAGCGCGGTGCGGACGGCCAGCAGGTCACCCGGCTCGGAGACCACCTCGAATGCCTCGCCCAGGTCGTTGACCTCTTCGGCGCCCGCGTCCAGGACGGCGAGCATCACGTCGTCCTCGCTGGTGCCGGCCTTCGGCACGATCACCACGCCCTTGCGGGAGAACATGTACGACACCGAGCCGGCGTCGGCGAACGAGCCGCCGTTGCGGGTCAGCGCGGTGCGTACCTCGGTGGCGGCGCGGTTGCGGTTGTCGGTCAGACACTCGATGAGCAGCGCGACGCCGTTCGGGCCGTACCCCTCATACATGATCGTCTGGTAGTCGGCGCCACCGGCCTCCAGGCCGGAGCCGCGCTTGACCGCGCGGTCGATGTTGTCGTTGGGTACGGAGTTCTTCTTGGCCTTCTGGATCGCGTCGTAGAGGGTCGGGTTGCCGGCGGGGTCGCCGCCGCCGGTCCGCGCCGCGACCTCGACGTTCTTGATCAGCTTGGCGAACATCTTGCCGCGCTTGGCGTCGATGACCGCCTTCTTGTGCTTGGTCGTCGCCCACTTTGAGTGGCCGGACATCTGTTACCTCCGTTGCTACCCGCCGTCTGCATCGACCGCACCGCGCACGCCCCCGCTCCCACCGGCGCACACGGTGGTGCCGGTCAGCTCTCTGGTGGAAGCCGTGACGGCCAGATGGCCCTGCCGAATCTCGACAATCCTACCGACGTGCGGCGGGTGGCCGTCACCCGCCGCACGCCGGCAGCCATGCCGATACCCGCAGATCACCGCATAGCGGGCTAAAGTCACTCCCCCATGCCGTACGACCCCTGCACGGTGAACTCCGCGACATCGCGCTGCTCGCAGCGCTCCTCCAGGGCAGCCCGGTAGCTACGGTCCGGCCGGACCCGGTACCTGATCAGGATCCTCTCCATGCTCATGCCACCGCGGCGACGTCGCGGGCCGCGTCGAGGAGGTCGGTGACCATCGCCCGCACCGCCGCCGCCCGGTCCTCGCCGGGCGCGATCCGCCCGGTCGCCGTCGGGTCGGAGGGGTCCTCGCCGGTCCAGTCGAAGTCGGTGAAGAGCGCCAACTCGACGGACTCGCGGAGAACCTCCATGCCCACCTCGGTCAGGATGTCCCGCAGGTGCCCGGTCACCCGCTCGGCGCCGCGCACCCCATAGCTGAGCAGGCCGGCGGGCTTGCCGCGCCACTCGGCGTCGAGATAGTCGATCCCGTTCTTGAGTACGGCGGGCACCGACCTGTTGTACTCCGGTGAGACGAAGACGAAGGCGTCGCAGGCCGCCACCGTCGCCGACCAGGCTCGGGTGTGCTCGTTGCGGTAGTCGCCGAACCTCGCCGGCACCGGCTCGTCCAGCAACGGCAGGTGGTGCCGCGCGAGGTCGATCAGCGCGACGGTCGCCTCACCGTCGCGTACCGCCGGGTGTTGGGCCATCACCTCGATGGCCCAGCCGGCCACCACCGGCGCCCGCCGGCCCGGACGGCTGCTGCCCACGATCACGCCGATGACGAAGGGTTGTTCTCTCATGCCCCCATCTCATCGACGGGCCGGCGTGCCCGGGAGGCCGCCGGGAGGATAGCCCCGGCGGGGACACCCTGGCCGGCGGCGGAGAATGCAGACTGGGTACGTGATGGACGGGGAGTTGGGCGCGTTCCTGCGCAGCCGACGGGAGGCGCTGCGGCCCGAGCAGGTGGGGCTGCCGGCCGGCCCGCGACGGCGTACGCCAGGGTTGCGGCGGGCCGAGGTCGCGACGCTGGCCCAGGTCAGCGTGGAGTACCTGACCCGGCTCGAACAGGGCCGCGACAACCGACCCTCGCCGGAGATCCTCGCCGCGCTGGCGAGGGCGCTGCGGCTGGCGGAGGCCGACCGGCGGCATCTGCAACAACTGGCGTCGGTCGACCACCGCCGGCAGTTGTGCACGGGACGGCGGCCGGCGGTCTCGCGTACCGTCCGCCCCGAGGTTCGGGGGCTGCTGGACGCGGTGCGGGACCGGCCTGTGTACCTGCTCAACCGGATCGGTGACGTGCTGGCCTGGAACGATCCGTTCGACCGGCTGGCCCGCCCGCTGGGACTGCTCGATGGTGACCGGCCCAACCTCTTGTGGTTCGTCTTCACCGACGAACGTGCCCGCGCGCATTTTGCCGACTGGGCTGAGCTGGCCGACGAGCAGGTCGCCGAGCTGCACCGGCTACGCCAGGGTGATCCCGCCACTGACGCGTTCGCCGACCGGCTCGGCCGTACCGTCGGGTCGGTCTTCACCTCCCGGTGGGGGCGGCGTCCGGTCGCGGCCCAGGCCAGCGGCGTGCGCTGGTTGCGGCATCCGGAGGTCGGGCCGCTGCGCCTGGCATACGAGACCTTGGAGCTCGCCGACGACCAGCAGCGACTGGTGGTGCACCTGCCGACCGACGCGGACAGCGCGGCGGCGCTGGACCGCCTGCTGGGGCGGCGACCCGGCGGCCTGCGCTCGATAGCCAGCTGAGGTCCCCACACCGGGCACTGTCAGGTGCGGACCAGGTCGACGAAGTAGCGGTGCAGGCGGAGGTCTCGGGTGAGTTCGGGGTGGAAGGAGGTGGCGAGCAGGTTGCCCTGGCGGACCGCCACGACGCGGCCGGCGGCGGGGCCCTCGGTCACCGTGCCCAGCACCTCCACTCCCGCGCCGACCCGCTCGACCCAGGGGGCGCGGATGAAGACCGCGTGCAGCGGGCCGCCGTCGATCCCGGTGATCTCCACCGGCGCCTCGAACGAGTCGACCTGCCGGCCGAAGGCGTTGCGCCGCACGGTCATCGTGATGCCGTCGAAGCCGCGCTGGTCCGGTCGACCGTCGAGGACCTCCTGCGCCAGCATGATCATGCCGGCGCAGGAGCCGTAGACCGGCAGGCCGGCGGCGATCCGCTTGTCGATCGGTTCGCGCAGCTCGAAGATGTCCACCAGTTTGCTGATCGTGGTGGATTCGCCGCCCGGGATGACCAGGCCGTCGACCGCGTCCAGCTCCGCCGCCCGACGGACCGGGCGGGCCTGCGCGCCCACGTCGGTGAGCGCGGTGAGATGTTCGCGTACGTCGCCCTGAAGGGCGAGCACACCGATCACCGGTGCCGTCACACACCTCACCAGCCGCGGTCGGCGAGGCGGTGCGGGACGGGGATGTCGTCGACGTTGATGCCGACCATCGCCTCGCCGAGACCCCGGGAGACCTTGGCCAGCACGTCCGGGTCGTCGTGGAAGGTGGTCGCCTTGACGATCGCGGCGGCCCGCTGCGCCGGGTTGCCGGCCTTGAAGATGCCGGAGCCGACGAAGACGCCCTCGGCGCCGAGCTGCATCATCATCGCCGCGTCGGCCGGGGTGGCGATGCCACCGGCGGTGAAGAGCACCACCGGCAGCTTGCCGCTCTCGGCGACCTCCTTGACCAGCTCGTACGGCGCCTGCAGCTCCTTCGCCGCGACAAACAGCTCATCGGTCGGCAGCGTCTGGAGGCGGCGGATCTCCTGCCGGATCTTCCGCATGTGGGTGGTGGCGTTGGAGACGTCACCGGTGCCGGCCTCACCCTTGGAGCGGATCATCGCGGCGCCCTCGGTGATCCGCCGCAGCGCCTCGCCCAGGTTCGTCGCGCCGCAGACGAACGGGACGGTGAACGCCCACTTGTCGATGTGGTTGGCGTAGTCGGCCGGGGTGAGCACCTCGGACTCGTCGACGTAGTCGACGCCGAGCGCCTGGAGGATCTGCGCCTCCACGAAGTGGCCGATGCGGGCCTTTGCCATCACCGGGATGGAGACGGCGTTGATGATGCCGTCGATCATGTCGGGGTCGCTCATCCGGGACACCCCGCCCTGGGCGCGGATGTCGGCGGGCACCCGCTCCAGCGCCATCACCGCGACCGCGCCGGCGTCCTCAGCGATCTTGGCCTGCTCGGGGGTGACCACGTCCATGATCACGCCGCCCTTGAGCATCTCGGCCATGCCCCGCTTGACGCGGGCGGTGCCGACGACCGGACCGGCGTCGGGATTCGGGGAAGTCGTCTCGGACACGGATCATCGCTCCTCGGGCGGCGCGGGACGGGACGGCGAAATGCTACGTCCGGCCGACGGCCGTTCCGACAGCCAATCGGATCCGTGGTGGCCTGCGGTGTGGCCGCCGTCACCGACGGCGTGATCACCTGGTGGTGGCGTCCACCGGGGGTACGAAGAGAGTCGGATCGTCGATGTCGAAATAGCGCGGCCAGGTGTGCTGGCGGCCCATCCGCAGTAGGCGGACCAGCGGTCGGCTGCGGGCCGTACGGGCATCCCGGACCAGATCGGTGTGCACCTGCCGGGCCAGGGCCAGGCGCCGACTGGCGGCGATCACGGCGTCACAGTCGGGATCGGTGGGGTCCAACTCGACCGCGCGCAGCTGCCTGGTCAGGTCGTTCTCGGCCGCTTCCCGCTCCTCCGGGCGGGCGTCGAGCGCGATGCGCGCGGCCGCGTACAGCTCGACGCCGTAGCGGCGTTCGGCGAGCACCGCCGCCGCAGCCGCCCGGCGCAGCAGGTGCGCGTCCAGGGCACGGGCGGCAAGCTGCGCGCGGGACTGGAGCCGCTCGACCCGGCCGGCGGTCCAGATCAGGTACACCGCCACCAGGGCGACGACCACCGTCGCGCCCACCACCCACCACATGCCCGGCATCGTAGTGCTGCTCCCGTTCCTCCCGATCAGTCCGGCCCCACCCACTCCTGGTCTATCACCCGCCCGTCGGTCGCTTCGATCGCCGCTGCGTATACCTCAAGAACCCGGCGGGCAACCACGGGCCAGTCGAAATTCGCCACCACCTGGTCGCCGCAGGCGGTCAACTCCGCCCGTTGGTCCGGATCGTCCAGCAGTTCGGCGATCGTCCGTCGCAGCGCCACCGCGTCACCGGTGGGGAACAACCGCCCGGCCCGGCCGCCGTCGAGCACCCGGCGGAAAGCGTCGAGGTCGCTGGCGACGACAGTGGTGCCGGCGGCCAGCGCCTCGGTGAGGATCATGCCGAACGACTCGCCGCCGGTGTTGGGTGCGACGTACAGATGCACGCTGCGCAGCATGCGCGCCTTCTCCGGCTCGGGTACCAGACCGAGGAAGGTGACCCGGTCCCGCAGGTCGGCCGGAAACCTGTCGAACAGGTCGTCCGGGTCGCCGGGGCCGGCGACCAGCAGGCGCAGTCCGGGCCGCTGCCGGGCCAGCTCGACGAAGGCGTCGCGCAGGATCGGGAACCCCTTGCGGGGCTCGGTGAAGCGACCCAGGAAGCCGAGGGTGCCGCCGCTGCTCGCGGTCACCTCCCCCGGCCAGCCGGGCAGCGGCTCGACGCCTGCGTACTTCGCCACCGCCACCCCGTTCGGGATCTCCACCGCGCCGCCGTCGAGGTGCTCGACCTGCACCTTGCGGGCCAGCGCGCTCACCGCGATCCGTGCGGTGATCCGCTCCAGCAGGATCTGGAGCATGCCCTGGGCCGCCGACAGCACCCGGGATCGGGTCATCGCGGTGTGGAAGGTGGCCACCACCGGTCCTCGGGCGGAGAGCACGGCGAGCATGGACAGGCTCAACGTCAGCGGCTCGTGCACGTGCAGCACGTCGAAGTCGCCACGGGTGATCCAGCGGCGGACCCGGGCGGTGGAGACAGGGCCGAACGCGATCCGGGCCACCGAGCCGTTGTACGGCAGCGGCACCGCCCGCCCGGCCGGCACCACGTACGGCGGCAGCGGCGAGTCCTCGTCCGCCGGGGCGAGCACACTCACCTCGTGACCCAGCCCGATCAACGCCTCGGCGAGGTCCATGACGTGGTTCTGCACGCCGCCCGGGACGTCGAAGGAGTACGGGCAGACGATGCCGATCCGCATTACGCCCGTCCCCTCAGTCCAGCCACATCCGCTGCAACATGTGCCAGTCTTGCGGATGCCGGGCGATGCCCGCCGCGAGACCGTCGGCGATCCGCTGGGTCAGCGACCGCACCCGTGCGTCAAGCGTGCCCTCCTGCGGACCGGGCACCGGCAGCGGGCCCTCGATCGAGGCGCACGCCGCGTCCGGTTCGTACCACATCGAGGTGACGTAGAGCGGCGCGCCGGTGCGCAGGGCGAGCAGGGCCGGGCCGGCCGGCATCCGGGTCCGGCCGTCGAAGAACTCCACCTCCACGCCCCGGGCGGAGAGGTCCCGGTCGGCGAGCAGCGGCACCACCGCCCCGGCGGTCACCCGCTCGGTGAGCACGTCGAGCGGGGGCCGGACGCCTCCGGTGGTGGGCAGGATCTCCATCCCCAGCCGCTCCCGGAACGCCACGAACCGCTCGTAGACGCCCTCCGGCTTGAGCCGTTCCATGACGGTGGAGAGCGGCCACTCGTTGGCCACCACCCACGCGCCGGCCATGTCCCAGTTGCCGGCGTGCGGCAACGCCACCACCGCACCCCGTCCGGCCGCCACGTCGGCGGCGAGCAGTTCGGCGCCGTCCAGCCGGAACCCGGCGAGAACCTGTTCCCGGCTCAGCGCCGGCAGCCGGAACGCCTCCATCCAGTACCGGGCGTACGAGCGCATCCCTCGCCGGACCAGTTCGTCCAGCTCGTCCTCGGGCAATTCCGGCCCGACGACGCGCCGCAGGTTGGCCCGCAGCCGGGTGACGCCGGCGCCCCGACGCCGGTGGGCCCGGTCCGCGACCGCGTTGAACGCGGTAGCCGCGACCGGTCGGGGCAGCGCGCGGACCAGCCGCCAGCCGGCGATGAAGCCGAGTTCGGTGAGGTTCACCGGCGGGTGCCGCTCACCGCTGGCCGCCCGGCACGTCTACCTGCTGGGCCTGCTGGTACACGTGCCGCATCCGCTGACCCACCGTGAACAGCGACACCGCCGCCAACAGCCAGAGCGCGATCGGCAGCGCCGCCGGGTGGACCAGGGCGGCGAGCAGGCCACCGACGCCGACGATCAGCAGCCGTTCGGTACGTTCGGCGACGCCGACGTTGGCGCTCATGCCGAGCCCCTCGGCGCGGGCCTTGACGTACGAGACCAGTCCGCCCGCGGCCAGGCAGATCAGCGCGGCGGCCATGCCGGCCCGGTCGCCCTCGCTGGCCAGATAGAAGGCGACCGCGCCGAACACCGCGCTGTCGGCCACCCGATCCATGCTGGAGTCGAGAAATGCGCCGAACCGGGTGGAGCCGCCGCTCATCCGGGCCATCGTGCCGTCGAGCAGGTCGGTGAGCGCGAAGACCGTCACGATCAGCGCACCGGCGACCAGATGGCCGCGGGCACCGAAGCCGAGCGCACCGACGAGCACGCCGATGGTGCCCGCGACGGTGACCGCGTTGGGGGACACGCCCGCGCGCAGCAGGCTACGGGCGATCGGCTCCACGACGCGGGTCATCCCCGCGCGGGCCGACACTTGGAAGATCTTCGCCATGGCGGTCCCACGATAACGGTCGGCTGCTGGCCGACGACAGCGCCGGTCCGTGTACAGAGGGTTGTTTCGGTCCGCCATCGGGTGTGAGATCGAGCCAGCAAGTGATCCGGCTCACCCGACCGCCCGTTGATCGCCCGGTCCGGAACGTTGCACCGGAGGATATCGCCGCAGTACCCGTCCGGGCCGCATCCCCGTCGCGCGCGGCGGTCGCCACCACCACCGGCTTGAGGGAGGTGCGCCCGATGGCGCAGAGGAATCACGACAAGGGGGTCACCGGCGCACCTGCGGTGACCGATCCGGCGAAGATCCGCAACGTGGTGCTGGTCGGGCACTCCGGGGCGGGCAAGACCACACTTGTCGAGGCGCTGCTCGCGGCGACCGGCACGATCACCCGCGCCGGCTCGATCGCCGACGGCAACACCGTCTGCGACCACGACCCGGCGGCCGTACGCCAACAGCGGTCGGTCTCGCTGGCCTGCGCTCCGTTGTGGCACGACGGGTTCAAGGTCAACCTGCTGGACACGCCCGGCTACGCCGACTTCGTCGGTGAGCTGCGGGCCGGCCTACGCGCCGCGGACGCCGCACTCTTCGTGGTCTCCGCCGTCGACGGGATGGACGCGGCCACCGCCGCGCTCTGGGAGGAGTGCGCGGCTGTCGACATGCCCCGGGCGGTCGCGGTCTCCCGGCTGGACCATCCCCGCGCCGACTTCGACGAGGCGGTGGCGCTGTGCCAGCGGGTCTTCGGTGACAACGTGCTCCCGCTCTACCTGCCGATGCTCGGCGACGACGGGATCTCCACCGTCGGTCTGCTCGGTCTGATCACCCGTCGGGTCTTCGACTACACGGGTGGTCTGCCGCCGCTGGTGCGCGAGCCCGACCCGGAGCACCTGCCGGCCATCGCTGAATCCCGGGACGAGCTGATTGAGGGGATCATCGCCGAGAGCGAGGACGAGACCCTGATGGACCGCTACCTCGGTGGCGAGGAGATCGGCACCGATCTGCTGATCGAGGATCTGGAGAAGGCCGTCGCCCGGGGGCACTTCTATCCGGTGGTGCCGGTCTGTGCGGAGACCGGCGTCGGGTTGGACGCCCTGCTGGAGGTGCTCACCGCCGGCTTCCCGTCGCCGCCGGAGCACGCACTGCCCGCGGTCACCGGGGTGGATGGTTCGCCCCGCCCGCCGCTGACCTGCGACCCGGCCGGTCCGCTTGTCGCCGAGGTGGTCAAGACCACGATCGACAGGCACGTCGGGCGGGTCTGTGTGGTCCGCGTCTTCTCCGGCACCCTGCGGCCCGAGCAGACGGTGCACGTCTGTGGGCACGGTCTGGCCGACCGTGGCCACCCGGACCACGACGCCGACGAGCGGATCGCCCACCTCTACAGCCCGCTCGGGGCCACGCTGCGCGAGGTCGGTGTCGCGGTGGCCGGTGACATCTGCGCGATCACCAAGTCCGGCAGCGCGGAGACCGGCGACACCATCTCCGCCAAGGACGACCCGTTGCTCATCGCACCGTGGGAGATGCCGGAGCCACTGCTGCCGGTGGCGATCGTGGCGAAGTCCCGCTCGGACGAGGACGCTCTGGCCCGCAACCTGGCCCGGTTGGTGGCCGGTGACCCGACCATGCGGCTGGAACGCAACCCGGACACCCACCAGTTGGTGCTCTGGTGCATGGGCGAGGCCCACGCCGATGTGGTCCTCGACCGGCTGCGCGCCGGCGGGGTGGAGTTGGACACCGAGCCGGTCAAGGTGGCGTTGCGGGAGACCCTGGCCGCGCCCGCCCGTGGGCATGGCCGGCACGTCAAGCAGTCCGGCGGGCACGGTCAGTACGCCGTCTGCGACATCGAGGTGGAGCCGCTGCCGCGCGGTGCCGGTTTCGAGTTCGTCGACCGGGTGGTCGGCGGCTCGGTGCCGCACAACTACATCCCCTCCGTGGAGAAGGGGGTGCGCGCCCAGATGGAACGCGGTCTGGTCGCCGGCCATCCGGTGGTGGACCTGCGGGTGACCCTTGTCGACGGCAAGGCGCACAGCGTGGACTCCTCCGACGCGGCGTTCCAGACCGCCGGTGCGCTGGCGTTGCGCGACGCCGCCGAGCAGGGCCAGCCGACGCTGCTGGAACCGATCGACGAGGTGACCGTACGGGTGCCCGACGGCAACGTGGGCACGGTGATGGGCGACCTGTCCGGTCGGCGCGGCCGGGTGCTCGGCACCGAACCGGACCCGGACACCGAGGGACGCACCCTGATCCGCGCCGAGGTACCCGCCCTGGAACTGCTGCGCTACGCCGTCGAGCTGCGCGCGATGACCGCCGGCGCCGGCACCTTCCGCCGCCACTTCCTCCGCCACGACCCCCTCCCCGACCACCCGACCACCACCCACCAACGTGGTTGATCATGAGGTTAGCGGCAGTATCTGATCGGCCCGGTCAAGGGGTGAGTGCAATCGTTAGGCAGTGATGAGTTGTGCGAGGCGTTGGGCTGGGGTGTCCCAGCCCAACGTTTCGCGGGGTCGGGTGTTGAGTTCGTGGGCGACTTCGTCCAGGCCGGTCTGGTCGATGGTGCGGAAGTCGTAGCTGCTCTTGGGGAAGTACTGGCGTAGCAGGCCGTTGGTGTTCTCGTTGCTGCCGCGTTGCCAGGGGCTGTGGGGGTCGCAGAAGTAGACCGGGCAGCCGGTGGCGATGGTGAACACCGGGTGGGTGGCCATCTCCGCGCCTTGGTCCCAGGTCAGTGACCGGCGTAGGTGCGCCGGCATTCGGGTGGCCAGGGTGGTGAGCACGTCGATGACGGCTTCACTGTCGCGGTTGTTGGGCAGTGCGCCGAGCATGACGTATCGGGTGGTGCGTTCGACCAGGGTCACGATCGCTGAGGCGCCGGCCTTGCCGATGACCAGGTCGCCTTCCCAGTGCCCGGGCACCGCCCGGTCGGCGGCCTCGGCGGGCCGGTTGCTGATGTGCAGATCCCCGATCCAGGGCCGTCGGCTGCGGGCCGCGCCCGCGGCGCGTGACTGCGGGCGCCGCTGGGTGCGTCCGGACCGTAGCGCCACCTGCCGGGTCAGCTCTGCCCGCAGGTTGCCCCGCGACTGCACGTAGATCGCCTGGTAGATCGTCTCGTGGGACACCTGCAACTCCGGACGGTCGGCGTACGTGGCCCGTAACCACGCGGCGATCTGTTTCGGAGACCACCTACGCGCCAGTTTCCCCGCCACCGCGCCCCGCAGCCGCGTGCCCGGCCGAAGCTTCGACGCCTTCGGCCGCCGTCGGGCCGCGTCAGCCCGCCGCTGCGCCCACTGCGCCTGATACCCCCACCGATACGGCCGACGAGCCCGCCCGGGCGGCAACGACCGCCCGAGCGGATTCTTCGTCCCGTGCCGCGCACTGTTGTTCCGCGCCACCTCCCGCGACACCGTGCACACCGGCACCCCGAGGATCCCCGCGATCTGCGAGATCGTCCGCCCCGAAGCCCACAGATGCTCCAACACCTGCCGATGCCCGAACGTCAACACACCCGGCCTCGCCACCAGCACCTCCAGCCCAACCAAGATCAGTTGCACTGAAGCCTAGAAACCGCCTCTCTGGAACTGCCGCTAACCTCATGATCGACGGGGTGGGGGCGGGGGGGTTAGGACCAGGTGTGGGAGAGGGTTACTCGGGCTTCGAGTTCGAGGAGCTTGATTTTGCGGGGTAGGCCGCCGCCGAAGCCGACGAGTTTTCCGCCGGCGCCGATGATGCGATGGCACGGCACGATCACCGGAATCGGGTTGCGGTTGCAGGCCACCCCGACCGCGCGGGCCGCACCCGGGTCGCCGACCCGCCGGGCCACCTCGCCGTAGGTGAGCATTTCGCCGTACGGGATGCGGGTCATCTCCCGCCACACTGCCCGCTCGAACTCTGAGCCACGCGGCACCCTCACCGGAACACCGAACTCGGTCAGCTCACCGGCGAAGTACGCCCGCAACTCCGCCACGGCCTGCCGAGCCACCTCGTCGACCGGCTCGGCGGTGGCCTCCTCGACCTGACCAAAACGGGTTCCACACACGCTGTCACCATCGGTGGCCACGGAGAAGACCCCGATCGGCGAATCCACGAAAGTCCACCGCACACCCCATCATCCCCCACCTCCCTGACCGATGCGATCGCTCTCACCCCCAAGTCATGCGCCGATCTTGCACTTTTGGTCGCCTTTTAGTAACTTCTGCCCCGTTTTGCCGCGACCAAAAGTGCATGATCGGCGGGGAAGAGGGGGAAAGGGGGCGCCCGCCGGAGCGGTCCCTGGGTGGGAGCGCTTCGGCGGGCGCCGGGGTTGTTCAGGTGCCTCAGGTGGCGGAGAAGAAGAACCGTTCGCCGTTGCCCACGCCGACGAGAGCTCCAGTGTCAGGGTTGTAATCCCAGACCTTGCTCGCGATCAACTGCTTGGTGCCAGCGGACCCTGCGGACACCGCCTTTTGGTTAGGGCCCAGGAAGAAGACCGAGCCGTCGCGGTTGTAGTTGAGGAAGAGGAACTCCTCCCAGTAACCGGCGGACGACTTGTTGGCGATCAGGGCCTTGCTGCCGCTACCCGGTGCCGTCACGTACTTGCCGTTCGCCTGGGCCTTCAGGGCGAACCAGCCGTAACTGCGGTTGACGATCTCGAACTTCGTCGACTTGGTGACCGACTTGCTACTGGCGACCAGCGGCTTGCTGCCGGCCACGACGTACTTGCCGCTGACCTTCGACTTGATGGTGACCACCGGAGCCGGCGCGTCGATGGTGAACTTCTCCGACGTGCCGATGCTGGTCTTGCTCGCCTTCAGCGACGACGTGCCGGACGTCGGCGCGGTGACGTACTTGCCGTTGATCTTCGCCTTGAGGCTGACCGTACCGTCGGTGTGGTTGATGATCTGGAACTTGCCCGACGTGACGATCGTCTTGTGGCTGGCGATCAGCGGCTTGGTGCCATTGCTCGGCGCGACCACGTACCGGCCGGTCGACTTGGAGCGCAGCGCCACCAGGCCGCTTCCGGCGTCGACGAAGTCGTACCGCTGGGCGGTGCCCAGGCTCTTGCCGTTGTTGACGAGCGCCTTCGTGGTGCTGGCGGCGGTGACGAACTTGCCGTTCGACTTGGCCTTGAAGCCGTGCGAGTAGCGCTTCGGCGTGATCGAGCCGACGGTCAGGAGCCGGTCCATCGAGCCCTTGGTGTCGTAGACCGCGCCGGCGAGGCCGGTGGTGACGATGCGGTCGCGGACCTGCTTCGGGGTCCAGCTCGGGTTGCTCTGCAGCAGCAGCGCCGCCGCGCCCGCCACGTGCGGAGCGGCCATCGAGGTACCGCTGAACCCGACGCTGCCGGTGTTGTTGTCGTGCCGTGCCGAGACGATGCTCACGCCGGGGGCGAAGATGTCGAGGCACTTGCCGTGGTTCGAGAAGTTGGCGCGCATGTTGATCTGGTCGGTCGCACCCACGGTGATCGCGTCGGGCACCCGGGCCGGCGACACCTCGCAGGCGTTCCAGTCTTCGTTGCCGGCAGCGAGCGCGTAGGTGATGCCGGAGTCGATGGAGCGCTTGACGGCATCGTCGAGCACCGGGTCGGCCGAGCCGCCCAGGCTCATGTTGACCACGGCCGGCTGTTGCGCGTTCGCCGTCACCCAGTCGATGGCGGCGACGATACCTTCCGTGGTGCCCCCGCCATCACAGTCGAGCACCCGTACGGCGACGAGCTTGACGCCCTTGGCCACGCCGTACTTCGTGCCACCGATCGTGCCTGCCACGTGCGTGCCGTGACCGTGACAGTCCTCGGCGACGTCGTCCAGGTCGATGAAGTCGTAGCCGTGGCTGGCCCGGCCGCCGAAGTCCTGGTGGTCGATGTTGATGCCGGTGTCCAGGACGTACGCGGTGACATTGCTGCCGGTGTTCGGGTACTTGTAGGTCTGGTTCAGCTTCGGCGAGGCCTGGTCGATCCGGTCCAGACCCCAGGACGGCGGGTTGGTCTGGGTGCCGCTGGCCGAGACCCGGCGCACCGGCTCGACGCGGGCCACGGCGGCGTTCTTCGCGAGCGCCTCCGCCTGCTTGGCGTTCATGGCGACCGAGAAGCCGGTGAGCGCCTTGCCGAACACCTGTCGAACGGTGCCACCATTGCTCTTGGTCAGCGCCGCAGCGGTGGCCCGGACGCTGGTGTAGGTGGCCCGCTGGTCCTTCAGGACCACGATGTAGCGATCCGGCACCACGCTTGCGCTCGCGCTTGCGCGTGCGCTGTCGCGCGCCTCAGGACGCGACCGGTCCGACGGTTCGGCCGCGGCGGCACCGGCCGAGGCGACGGTCAGGATGGACGAGGCGGTGGCGAGGGCGAGCCCTGCCACCGCTGTGCGGCGCAGCACGCCACGGCGTTTCACTTGATGAACTCCCCGTTCGTCATCGACCAACCGCTGGCGGTCGGACGGATAGTGGATCGTCCCGCGTCGACAGTCGAGCGATTGGACGTCCCAACATCATGTGACATCGACGCAACGAGGCGCGTCAACCTTTCGGTCGAAACGTCGGCGTTTCGGCGTAGCGACCTCCGCCGAGTGACCCTCCACAGTGGGAATACCACGAGGTCAGGCGGGGGTCGGTCAGCCGAGAATGCCCTCGTCGCGGGCCCAGCGCAGCAGTTCGGCCTCGGCGGTGTCGCGGTCCAGCGGCCCGCGCTCCAGCCGCAGGTCCTTCAGGTGCTTCCAGGCCCGCCCGACGATCGGACCCGGCGGTACGCCGAGCAGCTCCATGATCGCGTTGCCGTCGAGATCGGGACGAACCCGGGCCAGATCCTCCTCGGCGGCGATCCGGGCGATCCGCTCCTCCAGGGCGTCGTAGTCCGCCGCCAACTGCGCCGCCTTGCGGCGGTTGCGGGTGGTGCAGTCCGACCTGGTCAGTTTGTGCAGCAGCGGCAGCAGGTCACCGGCGTCGGTGGCGTACCGGCGCACCGCCGAGTCGGTCCACTCGCCCCGGCCGTAGCCGTAGAAGCGCAGGTGCAACCCGACAAGAGCGGTCACCTTGGCGGTGACCTCCTTCGGATAGCGCAGCGCCTTCATCCGCGCTTTGGTCAACCGCGCGCCGACCACCTCGTGGTGGTGGAAGCTGACCCGGCCGTCGGAGCCGACCGCCTTGGTGGCCGGTTTACCGACGTCGTGCATCAAGGCTGCCATCCGGAGGATGAAGTCCGGCCCGTCCTGCTCGTACGAGATCGCGTTGCGTACCACCGTGAGGGTGTGCTCGTAGACGTCCTTGTGCTGGGCGTGCTCGTCGATCTCCAGCTTGAGCCCGGTCAACTCGGGCAGGAACCGCTCGGTGAGTCCGGTGTCGACAAGCAGGCGCAGCCCGGTGATCGGATCCGCGCCGCAGAGCAGCTTGGTGAACTCGTCGCGGATCCGCTCGGCGGTGATCCGGTCCAGGTCCGCCGCCATCCGGCTCATCGCCGCGCGGACGTCCGGATGCACCGCGAAGCGCAGTTGCGCGGCGAACCGGGCCGCCCGCAGCATCCGCAGCGGATCGTCACCGAACGACTCGGCGGGCGTGCCGGGCGTGCGGATCACCTTCGCGGCCAGGTCGGCCAGCCCGCCGTACGGGTCGGTGAAGCGGTGCTCGGGCAGGCTGACCGCCATCGCGTTGACGGTGAAGTCCCGCCGCCGCAGGTCCTCGATCAGGCTGGTGCCGTACTCGACCACCGGGTTGCGGGTGACCTGGTCGTATGACTCGGCACGGAAGGTGGTGATCTCCAGCCGCAGGCCGTCGCGCTGGCAGCCGATGGTGCCGAACTCGCGGCCGGTCTCCCAGATCGCCTCGGCCCAGCCACGCAGGATGTCCAGCGTGGCGTCGGGGTGCGCGTCGGTGCAGAAGTCAAGATCCTCGCCGAGCCGACCGAGCAGGGCGTCGCGTACCGAACCCCCCACGAGATGCAGTTCGTGGCCGGCGGCGGCGAACCTGCGGCCCAACTCGTCGGCGACCGGGGAGACCCGGAGCAGTTCGGCGACGGCGTTGCGCTGCGCGGCGGTGAGTTCGCGGCGGTCGGTGGCGTGGGATGCGGCGGCTTCGGACATGGGAGCGCCAGCCTATCGGTCCTGGCCGGCATCTCCTCCGCCGGGCGCGGGTAACGGGTCTACGTTGACTAAGGTCTGTGGCGTGTGAGCCGGTGCCGGCTCCGGCGTACCCCTTGGAGGCACAGATGAGCGGCGGGCTCTACCGCAGCGCGAACGCCGCACAGGGCGGCGCACAGGGCGGCGCGCCCGGTGACGGCGCCACGTTCATCTCCGCCGAGCCGCTGAACCAACCGGCGATGGAGTCGACCGCGCCGCCGCAGGAGCAGGTGGCGGAGGCCAGCGCCGCGACCAACAGCGCGGTCATGGCGATCGGCAGCCTGGTCAGCCGGGGTACGGGTTTCCTGCGCAACCTGGTCATCGGTGCCGCGTTGGGCGGCGCGCTGGTGGGCGACGCCTACACCACGGCGCAGATCCTGCCGGGAATGGTCTACGAGTTCCTGCTCGGCGGCATCCTGACGAGTGTCCTGATTCCGGTGCTGGTCCGCCGGCGCAAGCTGGACAGCGACGGTGGACAGGCGTACGCCCAGCGGCTGCTGACCCTGGCGGTGCTCGCGCTCGGCGTCGCCGCCGTGCTCGCGGTCGCCCTCGCCGCGCCGCTGACCTGGCTGTACGGGGCGGACGAGTCAGCGCAGGGCTACTCCAAGCTGGTCACCGCCCTGGCGCAACTCATGCTGCCGATGATCTTCTTCTCCGGCCTGAGCGCGCTGATCAGCGCCGTGCTCAACACCCGGGGCCACTTCGCCGCCCCGATGTGGGCGCCGATCCTGAACAACCTGGTGGTCATCGGCACCGCCGGCCTGTACATCGCGATCTTCGGTACCGACATCGTCGGGCCGGAGGACATGACCACCGGCCGGATCCTGCTGATCGGTGGCGGCACCCTGCTCGGGGTGGCCATCCAGGTCGGCGGCCTGTTGCCGGCCCTGCGCAAGGTCGGCTTCCGGTGGAAGCTCCGCTTCGACTTCCGCAAGCTCGGGCTGGCCGAGCTGGGGCGGCTCGGAGCCTGGATGATCTGCTACGTCGCGGTCAGCCAGGTCGGCCTCATCGTGCTGTTCAACCTGCTCAACCGGGCCGGCAAGGAGAACGCCGCCGGCCCCCTGATCTACAACAACGTGTTCCTGCTGTTGATGACCGCGCACGGCATCATCGCCGTGTCGATCATCACCGCCCTGATGCCCCGGATGAGCGCCGCCGCTGCCGACGGCCGCTTCGCCGACCTCGCCGCCGACCTGTCCCGGGGCACCCGCACGGTGTCGGCGGTGCTCGCCCCGATCGCGGTCTGCTATGCCGTGCTGGCCTCCCCGATCGCGTTCACCCTGTTCCGCTGGGGGGCGTTCAACGAGGACAACGCGACAGCCACGTCGCTGGTGCTGGTCGCCGCCGCGCTCGCGTTGGTGCCGTTCGCGATCAGCCAGCTCTTCACCTTCGCCTTCTACGCGCTGCCGGACACCCGCACCCCGGCGCTGATCAACATTCCGGTGGTGGTGCTCCGGATCGGGGTGCAGGTCGCGCTGTTCCTGATCTTCTCGGCGAGCTTCGCCGGGGCCGGGATGATGATCGGCAACGCGGTGTCCTACCTGGCCGCCGCCGTCATCTCCGCGTGGCTGCTGCGGCCCCGGGTGGGACGCATCGGGCTGGGCGCGATCCTGCGTACCCTCGGCCGGGTGGCGGTTGCCGCGCTCGGCGCCGCAGTGGCCGGCCTGCTGGTGGTGGCGCTGCTCCCCGGCGACGACACGCCGACGAGGTTGCAGGCGATCGTGCAGCTGGTGGTCGGCGGAGCGGTGATCGGTGGCAGCTACCTCGGCCTGGCCATGGTGCTGCGGATATCGGAGATCACCGAGGTGGTGGGCATGGTCCGCCGCCGGCTGGGGCGTTGATCAAACGCTTTGTACGCAGAGTGACAGAGGATCACCAGCCTGGGGACTAACCTGTGGATAACCGGGCGCGTCGCCGCTCAACTGGCGGATCATCCTGTGGATAACCATCCGTACGGCCGAGTATGGTCAGCCGATCGACGGGAACTCGGCCTGACGTCGGATCCGCAACCTGTTCCGTACCGCCCGTGCGGAGGCCGATTGTGGACAGCCTCTAGATTGGCGTGGTGCATGTGCCAGCAACACGGCGGACCGGGGCCGTAACGGGACGAGCGCGCCCAAGGTGTGAACTGCGCCCCGGTGACGGCGGGAAGATGACATGTCGGGGAGACGGCCAACCCAGGTAAGGTCGCTCTCGACGGGAACGACAGGCACCGGCGCGCGCCGTGCCGAGCCGGTCGCCCGGTGCCAGACGAAGGCGGAGCGGGAATCAGATGCCCAGCAGCGCGGGTCCATCGATCGACAAGATCACCGAGGGAGGACGGGTGACCCAGGTCGGCGAGGGTCAGGACGCGGACGAGAGCGCTCCGCCGGTCATGACCTTCGGTGCTCCGGTGGCCGGTGAGATCCTCGCCGAACGGTACGAGCTGGTCGAGCACATCAACAACGACAGCGCGGGCCGGTTGGTCTGGCGCGGTGTCGACGTCGTGTTGCGTCGGCCTGTCGCGGTCGTCATGCGCTACCCAGGCGGCGATTCCGCCACCGAGATGCTCCAGGCGGCCGTCGCGGCCAGTCGGGTGGTCCACCCCAACCTCGTCGGCGTCTACGACGCGATCGACGAGGCCGAGCGCGCCTACGTGGTGCGGGAGTGGGTCGACGGACGTTCGCTGCGGGAACTCGTCGCGGACGGGCCGCTGGACGCCGGCCGGGCCACCGCGGTCGGCAACGCGGTCGCCAGCGCACTGGCCGCCGTGCACGCCACCGGCATGGTGCACGGCAACGTGCACCCGGGCACCGTGATGATCAGCGACGACGGCCGGGTGGTGCTCGCGGACGCCCGCACCGATGGCGCCGACAGCCAGGAGAACGACGTCCGGGCGGTCGGCGGCATCCTCTACCACGCCCTGACCGGGCACTGGCCGCACGCCGAGGCACCGCTGCATGGTGCCACCGCCGGGCACGGCCGGGCCGCCATCCCCGACGCCGTACGCGACGCGAACGGCGCGGCGGCGGCGCCGCGTCAGGTCCGGGCCGGCGTGCCGGCCTATCTCGACGATCTGACGATGGACCTGCTCGACGACAGTGTCGCGCCGCCCTCGTCGGACGTGTTGGCAGCGGAACTGGCCCGGCTCGACGTGCCCGCCGACGACGACTACCTGGACAGCAACGGCCCGCTGCGCTTCGCCGCCGAGCCGGGTGAGGAGCCGTCGCCGCTGGCCGCGGCAGGTGGGCGCAAGGTCGCCTTCGGCATCGCCGGCCTGCTGGCGGTGGCCCTGATCGGCCTGATCATCGGTATCAGCACGTTGGGCGGCGAGAGCGACGACCCGAAGACCGATCCGGTGGCCGCGCCCAGCCAGAGTCCGTCGGCCAGCTCGGCACCGGCGGCACCGGCCGTCCGGGACCTGAAGATCAGTGCTGCCCGGATCATCGACCCGGACAGCCGCAACCGCAGCGAGGTCCGCGACGCCGAGAAGGTCTTCGACGGCAACCGGGACGAGGGCTGGTCGACCGAGACCTACCCGACCAGCAACTTCGGCGACTTCAAGCGGGGCATGGGCGTCTGGATCGACCTCGGCGAAGAGCGCACGATCAAGTCGGTGCAGGTCAACCTCTCCGCCCCGGGCGCCTCGGCGGAACTGCTCACCGGCACGGTCACCGGCCAGTCCAACGAGAGCGGCGACAAGCGCGTTCTGGACGAGTTCAAGAAGAACCGGATCGGGCAGCCCTTCGAGGAGCACGACGGCACCACGATGACCTTCAACGGTTTCGACGCCGATCAGAAGTACCGCTACCTGCTGTTCTGGATCACCGAGCTGCCCTCGAACGGAAACGGCTACAAGGTCGGCGTCCAGGAGATGACGGTCCAGGGGTCGTGACGGTCAGCGACCTCGACCTGTTGCACGCCCACGTGGCTGGCGACCGGGACGCGTTCGCTGAACTCTTCCACCGCCACCGCGACCGACTCTGGGCGGTCGCCCTGCGTACGCTCGGTGACCGCGAGGAGGCGGCGGACGCCCTCCAGGACGCGCTGTTGTCCGCGCACCGTGCCGCCGGACGGTTCCGAGGTGATTCCGCCGTCACCACCTGGCTGCACCGGATCGTGGTGAACGCCTGCCTGGACCGGATTCGGCGCCGGCAGGCCCACCCCACGGTGCCGCTGCCCGACGGGGCCCGTGACGCGGATGACAGCACCGGTGGCGTCGAGCCGGCCGCCCCGGTACGCGACCACGACACCGCGATGGTGGTACGCGACGCCCTGGCCACGCTTCCGGTCGAACAACGAGCCGCTCTCGTCCTGGTCGACGTGCAGGGGTATCCGGTCGCCGACGTCGCCCGGATGCTCGGCGTGGCCGAGGGAACGGTGAAGAGCCGATGCTCGCGGGGTCGGGCCCGGTTGGCGATCCTGCTCGGGCACCTGCGCACCGGCAGCGAGGACTTTCCCGGTGTCGTCGGGGTGCCGGCGGTCACCCCGGGGAACCCGGGAGCGTCCCACGGCGTCCGATCAGGGTCGGGGCGCGCCCAGCCGGGTGCCAGTCAGGAGGAAGCGTGAGTACCGGGGAGTTCAGCGGGGTCGACCTCGACCTGCTCGCCGACTACCTCGGCGGTGCGCTGGAGGGCACCCCGGAGGAGGTCGACGTCGCCCGCCTCGTCGCGGAGGACCCGGCCTGGGCACGGGCTCACGCGGCGCTCGCCCCGGCGGTCACCGACACCCGTGCCGACCTCGCCACGTTCGGCGAACCGGCGCTGGAGATGCCGGCGGAGGTCGCCGACCGCATCCTCGCCGCCCTGGCCACCGCCGAGCCGCCCGAGTCGGCGTCGAGCGAGACTCTCACGTCGGCGTCGACCGATGTGAAGCCAGCCCCGGTTCCGGCCCAGCCACTCGGTGGACCCCGGCGACCGGGCCGCACCCTGCGGCCGAGTCACGAGTGGAAGATGCCCACGCACCCGGGCCGACGCCGCCGGTGGGCCCGGGTCGCCGGCCCGGTCGCGCTCGCTGCCGCAGCCGTGGTCGGGCTGGGCGCGCTGCAACTGTCCGGGCAGCACCAGAGCAGTAGCGGGCAGGCGGACACCGCCCTGAGCGATCACGGCACCGGTCCGGTCCGGGCGGAGGAGAACGAGCCGCAGATCGCCCGCGAGGGAACGTCGGCATCCGGCGGGCTGCCCGCCTCGGGGGGCAACCACACCCCCTACCGGATCGCCGCGCCGCCGGAGCGCACCGGCACCGACTACACCGCCGACGAACTGACGAAGGCGAATGCCCTGCCGAAGATCACACAGTTCTCCAGCAGCGAGGCGCAGGCCGCTACGCCGGACGAGCGTACGGCCGACGGCGGTGACCTGGCCCGGCTCGACGACCAGACGGCGTTGAGCGCCTGCCTGGCCGAGATCGGCACCGAACACGGCGGTGGGCCGGTCACCTTCGACGTCGTCGACTACGCCCGCTTCCAGGGGCTGCCGGCGCTGGTCGTACGCTTCACCGACAGCTCCGGCGCCCGGTGGGCGTGGGTCAGCGGGCCCGAGTGCGGTGTCCCCGGGTCCGGCTCGGACACCCGTTACCGCACGCGGGTAGGGTGATTTCGTAGTCACCGGACGTTTGGCCGTCCACGTGACGTGACCCACCGGATGACCGGCTCGGGAATTCCCGGTTCGTACGATGACGTTCTGCACATCAGTTGCCGCCGCGTCGGCACTCGGATCGTCACCGGCGTGGCCGCCGGTGACGACAGTCAACACGTTTGGGAGACGGCAGTGGACGAGGTCCGCAACCTGATCATCATCGGCTCCGGGCCGGCCGGATACACCGCGGCGGTCTACGCGGCCCGAGCCAACCTCAAGCCCCTGATCATCGAAGGCGTACAGTCCGGCGGCGCGCTGATGACGACGACCGAGGTGGAGAACTTCCCCGGTTTCGCCGACGGCATCCTCGGCCCCGAACTCATGGACAACATGCGCAAGCAGGCCGAACGCTTCGGTGCCGAATTCCTGACCGACGACGTCACCCGGGTCGAGCTGGCCGACACCGGCCATCCGGGTGCCCTCAGCACGGTCTGGGTGGGCGAAACCGCGTACCAGGGCCGCGCCGTCATCCTCGCCACCGGTTCCGCCTGGCGGCCGCTGGGTGTGCCGGGCGAGCAGGAGTACCTCGGCCACGGCGTCTCCTCCTGCGCCACCTGCGACGGGTTCTTCTTCCGCAACCAGCACATCGTGGTTGTCGGCGGTGGCGACTCGGCGATGGAGGAGGCCAGCTTCCTCACCCGCTTCGCCGAGTCGGTGACCATCATCCACCGTCGGGACTCGTTCCGGGCCAGCAAGATCATGGCGGAGCGGGCCCTGGCCAACGACAAGATCAAGGTCGAGTGGAACACCGTGGTCGAGGAGGTCCTCGGCGCGGACGGCAAGGTTTCCGGCGTACGGGTGCGCAACGTGCACACCGGTGAGAGCAAGGTGCTCGACGTCACAGGCGTCTTCGTGGCGATCGGCCACGACCCGCGCAGTGAACTTTTCCGCGGGCAGGTGGAGCTGGACAACGAGGGGTACGTGAAGGTCGAGGCGCCCAGCACCCGGACCAGCATCCCCGGTGTCTTCGCCGCCGGTGACGTGGTCGACCACACCTACCGGCAGGCGATCACCGCGGCCGGTACGGGCTGTGCGGCGGCGCTGGACGCGGAGCGTTTCGTCGCCACGTTGCCGAACGACTGAACGAGACACATCTGAGGAGGAGGGGTCAACAGTGGGAACAACGAAGTCGGTAACGGATGCGAGTTTCGCGGCCGACGTACTCAAGTCCGACAAGCCGGTTCTGGTGGACTTCTGGGCTGAATGGTGCGGACCGTGCCGTAAGGTGTCGCCATTGCTGGAGGAGATCGCCGGCGAGATGGGCGACCAGGTCAGCATCGTCAAGCTCAACATCGACGAGAACCCGGAGACGGCCCGCGCCTACCGGGTGATGTCGGTGCCGACCCTCACCGTGTTCAAGAACGGCGAGCCGGTGCAGTCGATCGCGGGCGCCAAGCCCAAGGGCGAGCTGGTCAAGCTGATCCAGTCGGCGCTCTGACCGCCAGCCACGCAGTCGCCTCGACCCCGCGCCGGACCTGATCGGCGCGGGGTCGAGGCGTTTGGGCATCCCGACGGATCGCCAGCGCCTAACCTCGAACGCGGGGGCGCCGGACGCCGGTGACCACCTGGTCCCCGTCGCGGTGCCACGCGCCGCTGGCGGGCCCGACCAGCCACCGACCGTGCAGAGGGGGTCGTGCGTGCGTCCGATCCGTCCCGGCGACCGGGGACCGGCGGTGACCGAGATCCGTACGGTGCTCACCGGCCTCGACCTTCTCTCCAAAGCCACCGGCCCACACCATGACGAGTTCGACGCCGCCACGGAACGTGCCGTGCGGGCCTTCCAGCAGTCGCGCGGGCTCAGCGTCGACGGCCGGGTCGGCGCCGAGACCTGGCGGGCCCTGGACGCCGCCCGGTGGCGCCTCGGTGCCCGGACGCTCTATCACGCGGTGCCGGTCCCGCTCACCGGCGAGGACGTCCGGTCGTTGCAGGAACGGCTGCTGGAGATGGGGTACGACGTCGGCGGGGCCGACGCCGTCTACGGCGTACGCACCTCCCGGGCGGTGGCCCAGTTCCAGCGCGAGGTGGGACTGGCCCCAGACGGCACCTGCGGACCGCACACCATGGGTGCGCTGCGCCGGCTCGGACGCAAGGTGGTCGGCGGCCGGCCGCAGTGGCTGCGCGAGTCCGACGCCATCCGGCAGTCCGGTCCGACGCTTGTCGGCCGGACCGTGGTCATCGACCCCGGCCACGGCGGCACCGACCCAGGCGTGGTGGTGGCCGACGGCCCGTTGCGGTGGACCGAGGCGGACCTGGTGCACGACCTGGCCAATCGACTGGAGGGACGGCTCGCCGCGTCAGGCGTACGGGTGCAACTCACCCGGGGACCGGTGCCGGAGACCTGCCTGCCCGACATCGACCGGGCCCAGCTGGCGAACTCCCTCGGCGCGGACGTGTTCATCTCGCTGCACGCCGACGGGCACGCCAACCCGGAAGCCGAAGGCGTCGCGACCTACCACTACGGCACCGACAACGGTGTCACCTCGGCCACCGGGGAACGGCTGGCCGGCCTGGTCCAGCGGGAGATCGTGGCGCGGACCGGGCTACGGGACTGCCGGACCCATGCCAAGGCGTGGGAACTGCTCCGGCTCACCCGGATGCCGGCGGTACGCGTCGAGGTCGGCTACCTCACCTCGCCGTCGGACCGGAGCCGCCTGGTCGATCCCCGCTTCCGCGACAAGCTCGTGGAGGCGATCGTGGCGGCGGTGCAGCGGATGTACCTGCCGATCGAACGTGACGTGCCGACCGGCTCGATCGACGTCAGCGAGCTACGGGCGGCGGTGGCCGCCGGCACCGTGGTCGACTGAGCGGCCGGGCCGGTCTCAGCCGGCGGTGGAGCGGGTGGCCGGGGTCGGGCGCACAGGACGCAGCAGCGACTCCGGGCTCATCGAGCCGAGCAGCTTCTCCAACGCGTACTCGACGTCCGACTTCCAGCTCAACGCCGTCCGCAGCTCCAGCCGCAGCCGGGGAAAGCGGGGGTGCGGACGGACGGTCTTGAAGCCGACCGAGAGGAAGAAGTCGGCGGGCGCAACGCAGGTGCCGCCGGGATCGGCGGCGTCACCGAACTTCGCGTCACCGAACGCCTCGATCGCCTTGATCCCCCGCTTGGTCAGGTCGCGGGCCACCCCTTGGATCAACATCCGGCCGAGCCCGCCGCCGGCGAAGGCCGGCACCACGTTCGCGGTCATCAGCAGCGCCGCGTCGGCGGAAACCGGCGAGGTGGGGAACGCCATCGAACGCGGCACGTACGCCGGCGGGGCGTACATGACGAACCCGGCGGGCATTCCGTCGACGTAGATCAGCTTGCCGCAGGAGCCCCACTCCAGCAGCGTCTGCGAAACCCACGCCTCCTTTTCGAGGCCGGGATCGCCAGCCGCACAGGCCCGATCGGCGGAAACCGGATCAAGCTCCCAGTAGACGCACTGGCGGCACGGCCGGGGCAGATCCTCCAGGGTGTCGAGGGTCAGACTGACCAGACGTCGCGACATAAGGCGCTTCCCCACACTAGGCTCGGCAGTGGGACCGGCCCGGACGGCAACCGCCGCCGCAGCGGCCCAGACAGCACCGCCGCACTCCTGCCCCCCGACGAGCGATCGTACGCCGCCGATCGCCGCCACGGGAGAGTATGCCCGAAGGGCACCTCAGCACCGCCGCGTCGCGGCCCGGCATGTGGACGCACCGATAATCGGCAGCTCCAGGCTGCCGACTGGCGGCTAGGATCGACATCCGGCGCGCCGTGCCGCCCATGGTCGCCGGAGTCCCGGGTATCCGGGACGGAGCCGTCCGAGCAGCCACCGAGGTGATGTGATGACCGGCACGACACTCGACGACTACACCGACCGGTACGCCCGCCGGGTGCGCGGCATGACCGCCTCGGAGATCCGCGCACTGTTCGCCGTCGCCAGCCGGCCGGAGGTGGTCTCCCTCGCCGGCGGCGCGCCCTTCATCGCCGCCCTCCCGCTGGACGCCGTCGGTGAGATGCTCGGCCGCCTCGGCGCCGAACACGGGACCACCACTCTCCAGTACGGCATCGGCCAGGGCACCCTGGAGCTGCGCGAGCGGATCTGCGAGGTGATGGCCCTCTCCGGCATCGACGCCGCGTGCGGGGCCTCGCCGGAGGACGTGGTGGTGACCGTCGGCGGGCAGCAGGCGCTCGACCTGGTGGCCCGGCTCTTCCTCGACCCGGGTGACGTGGTGCTCGCCGAGGGGCCGACATACGTCGGCGCGCTCGGGGTGTTCCAGGCCGCCCAGGCACAGGTCGTGCACGTCCCCATGGACGACGACGGCCTGATCCCGGAGGCGCTGGAGACGGCCATCGCGGAGCAGGCCCGAGCCGGGCGGCGGGTGAAGTTCCTCTACACCATCCCGACCTACCAGAACCCGGCCGGCGTGACCCTGACCGAGGAGCGTCGCGAACGGGTGCTCGACATCTGCGAACGCGCCGGGCTGCTGGTGGTCGAGGACGACCCGTACGGTCAACTGGGCTTCGAGGGGGAGGCGCCGGCGCCGCTGCGGGCGCGCCGCCGCGAGGGGGTCTTCTACCTCAGCACCTTCTCCAAGACGTTCGCTCCCGGGCTGCGGGTGGGTTGGATCCTCGCTCCGCACGCCGTCCGGGACAAGCTGGTGATCGCCAGCGAGGCGCAGATCCTCTGCCCCAGCGCGTACGCGCAGTCCGCCGTCAGCACGTACCTCAGCACCATGCCGTGGCGCGAGCAGCTGAAGGTCTACCGTGAGGTCTACCGGGAGCGGCGGGACGCGATGCTCGACGCGCTTGCCGACCTGATGCCGGACGGGACCAGGTGGACCACCCCGGCCGGCGGCCTGTTCGTCTGGGCCACCCTGCCGGACGGTCTCGACGCGAAGGCGATGATGCCGCGGGCCATCGCCGCTCGGGTGGCGTACGTCCCCGGCACCGGCTTCTACGCCGACGGCACCGGCACCGGCCACATGCGGCTCAACTTCTCCTTCCCCGCGCCGGAGCGGATCCGGGAGGGCGTCCGCCGGCTGGCCGGCGTCATGGAGCAGGAGATGGCCATGCGCCGGGTGTTCGGTGCGGTCACTGGCCCGGGTCGCCGGCGTGGTGGGGCCGGCTCGGACGTCCCCGGGCCCGACTTGGCATGATGCCCGGCATGGGTGCCAACACCGCCGAAGAAACCCCCGAGTCCGGAACCACCGCCAGCGAACTGCACGTGCTCGTGCTCGCCGGTGGCCTGTCCTACGAGCGTGACGTGTCGCTGCGCTCCGGCCGCCGGGTGCTCGACGCGCTGCGGGCGGTCGGGATGCAGGCCGAACTGCGCGACGCCGACGTGGCCCTGCTGCCGGCGTTGGACGCCGATCCACCGCACGCCGTGGTGATCGCACTGCACGGCGCCACCGGTGAGGACGGCTCGCTGCGCGGAGTGCTCGATCTCTGTGGTGTACCGTACGTCGGCTGTGACGCGCGGTCCTCCCGGCTCGCCTGGGACAAGCCGTCGGCCAAGGCGGTGCTCCGCGAAGCCGGCATCGCCACCCCGGACTGGGTCGCGCTGCCGCACGACCGCTTCAGTGAGCTGGGAGCGGTGGCCGTGTTGGACCGAATCGTCGACCGCCTGGGACTACCGCTGATGGTCAAGCCCGCCCAGGGTGGTTCCGGGCTCGGCGCCGCCGTGGTCCGGGACATGACGGCGCTGCCGGCCGCCATGGTCGGTTGTTTCGCGTACGACTCGACCGCGCTTGTGGAACGCTACGTGGCCGGCATGGACGTGGCGGTCTCCGTCATCGACCTGGGCGACGGCCCGCAGGCCCTACCGCCGGTCGAGATCGTGCCCCGCAACGGCGTGTACGACTACGCCGCCCGCTACACCGCGGGCCGGACCACCTGGCACACTCCGGCCCGGCTGGATCCGGCCGTGACCGATGCGGTCTCCGCTGTCGCATTGGCCGCCCACACCGCACTCGGCCTGCGTGACCTCAGCCGAGTCGACCTGATCGTCGACGCGGCCGGCCAACCGCACGTACTCGAGGTCAACGTCTCTCCGGGGATGACCGAGACGTCGCTGCTGCCGCTCGCGGTGCAGGCCGCCGGAATGGACTTCGGCCGCGTGATCGCCGCCCTGGTCGCCCGCGCCGCCACCCGCTGACTGTGCAAGGAGGGGCCCCCTATTAACGCCTAGCGTTGTATAGGGGGCCCCTATTAACACTCTCAGGCGTGTGCGGCCGGTGCGGCCACCCCGTCAACGGACCTCGGTACGGGCTACTCGGCCTTCTGCTCATCAGACTCTGAGGTCGCGCCGGCGGCCGGCAAACCAGCCGCCGCTCGGCCGCCTGCCGCCGCCTTCTCCGGCTCCGTCGTTGCCGTGCCGGTCTCCGCAGCTTCGCCCGCGAGGCTGGACTGCCGTCCGGACACTGGGACCGCGGATTCCGCTGCGCCGGCCTGCCCCTCCGGCGACCGTCGCGGCGACGGTACGACAGCGGCGGCGGCCCCCGAATCCTCCGCGGTAGCGACCGAGGTTTCCTCGATTGCCGAAGCGTTGACCTCCGAAGCGTCGACCTCCGGCGCATCGGCCTCGGGAGCGTCGACCTCGGGAGCGTCAGCCTCGGGAGCGTCGGCCTCCTGGGCGTCAGGCGACGAGTCCTCGACCGGGAGCAGTGATTCCCTGAGAGCCACGCCATCCACATCCGGCGGCACCGCTGTCTCTCCCATGACGTCCAGGAGCGAGCCGCCCTGCGGCGCATCAGCCGCGGACGGCTCAGGCGCGGCGAAGCTGGAGGGCGCCTGCCACTGGATTCGGGGCGGCTCAGCCAGCGGCCGACCACCGAAGTCGGCGAGCCACGCCGCCACCAGCGCCAAGTTCTCCCTCCACTTGTCCTCGGAGATGGGCGGCAGGATCGAGTCCCATAGGGAGAGGAACGTGCCCCGGAGTTGGAGCCGCCCGTACGGCCGGGCGAGGAACCACATGTGCAGGTGAGCCGAGCCGTCACCCCAGCGGTTGACGTGCACCCGGGCCACTCCGTCAAGCGACCGGATCGCCCGTTCGAGACGTACCGTCATCACGCCCAGTTCGGCGGCGAGCAGGTTCGGCAGGTCGCCCAGGTCGAGATGAGACCGCGACTCCAGGATGAGAACCATTGGCAGGCCGGTGGGGCGGTCCATCGCGCGTACGCGCCACCGCTCGCCGACCCAGATGTAGGCCTCGTCGGGTGCCTGGCAGGCGGTGCATTCCCGATCGCCCTCACCCTTGCGGGGCGGTTCGACCGGAACAGGCTCGTCGAGCGGTTTGACACGCAGCTCACCCTCGAAGGGGAAGGACGGCCACTGGGTGAAGTCCGGGACTGAGGGAGAGATGTCGCGCACGAGGCTGACCCTAACCGAGTCGAGCAGCACTGTCCCTACCTCAGTGACCTTTGAGTCAGTCGGGCTTCAAGGACGTCCACAGCCAGACCTCACAGGTTGTCCCCAGAGATATCCACAGGCTCGGGCGCCTCCACACAGTGGCCGCCTTCCCGGTCTAACGAGGGATTTCGGCTCAGGTTTCACGTGAAACGAGATCTGCCTGTGGAAAACCGGTGTGGATAACTTTGGCTCACTGGAAGCCGCCCCCGCCCGGTCCCGTTTCACGTGAAACGGGACCGGGCGGGGGCGGGTCGGCTGGCGCCGCGACCGGGGGCGGCACAGCGAAGTACGGTACGGATCGACCTCGGCGGCAGATCCGACTTCCCTCCCGTCAGAGCACCTCGCGATTGCTCGACCGGCTGCGGGCTCGCCCTTGAGGGAGCCGGCAGCGGCACCGGGCCTGCTGCCTCGATGCGGGCGCCAACCCGGCCGGCGGGCCGCAACCCGCCCGTCGGCTCGACCCGGGCCGACGCGCGCTTCCTCTTCAGCCGAGGCCCGGCCAGCGTCCCGGACCTCGTCGCGATCCGGCGATCCGCCGCCGAGCAACAGATTTCGTACGCGGCGCAAAGCGAGGGTTGCCTGCGGTCGATGAGCCGCCTGGGCTGACGACCATGCCCAGCTGGTGATTTCGGAGGACGGGCGACGGTGGCGTTTCACGTGAAACGCCACCGTCAGACGCTGCCCGCAAGCAACCACGCCCTGGTACGCCATCCGGCAATACGGCCGGACCTCGGCGCTGCCGGAGCGGCGTTAAAACGGGGCCCCTTTACTACGCTAGGCGTTAACAGGGGGCCCCTCCTTACACCTCAGGTGGGGTGCGTTCGACGCCGATGATGTCGACGATCCGCTCTAGGTCGTCAACCGTGGCGAACTCAATGGTGATCTTGCCCTTGCTGCGACCGATGTCGACCTTCACCCGGGTGTCGAAGCGGTCGGAGAGCCGATCGGCAAGATCGCTCAGTGCGGGTGCGTGCGGCTTGGAGCGGCGCTTGGCCGACTCCTTCTTGGCCGGCCCCTCGGTGAGGGTGAGCGCGACGATCTCCTCGGTCGCCCGGACCGACAGGCCCTCGGCGACGATCCGGAGCGCGAGCTGCTCCTGCGTCTCCGAATCCTCCACGCTGAGCAGAGCCCGAGCGTGTCCGGCGGAGAGCACCCCGGCGGCCACCCGACGTTGCACCTGAGCTGGCAGGTTCAGCAGCCGGATGGTGTTCGAGATCTGTGGCCGGCTGCGCCCGATTCGACGGGCCAGTTCCTCGTGGGTGGCACCGAACTCCTCCAGCAACTGCTGATAGGCGGCAGCCTCTTCCAACGGGTTCAGGTTCGCCCGATGGATGTTCTCCAGCAGCGCGTCCCGCAGCATCGCGTCGTCGCGGGTGTCGCGGACGATCGCCGGAATCACCTCCCGGCCCACCGCCTGCGCCGCCCGCCATCTGCGCTCACCCATGACGAGTTCGAACTTCTCGTCATCGAGCTGCCGCACCACGATCGGCTGGAGGAAGCCAACCTCCTGGATGGAGGTCTTCAGCTCCTCAAGCGCCTCCTCGTCGAAGACCTGCCGGGGCTGCTTGGGGTTGGGCACGATCGAGTCGACCGAAATCTCGGCGAAGCGTGCCCCGGGCACGGGACTGAGAATCGGATCGGGCGCGATCGGTATGACCGGTGACGCCACCGCGACCGACATGCCGTCGCCACCGTCACCGCCGTTACCGCCACCAGCTCCACCCGGCGCCGCACCGGCGCCCGCATCCGGAGCTGGTCCGGTTGGGATGAGCGCCCCAAGGCCCCGCCCCAGACCACCCCGAGGACGGTTCTTCATGCCATGCCTCCAAGCGCCTCGTCCGCACTACGCATTCCGGCTCACCGGCTCCTTGACCCCTCGCTCAGCGATCTCCTGGGCGGCCTCGAAATAGCTCGTGGCCCCCCGTGAACCGGGATCGTAGGTCATCACCGACTGGCCGTAGCTGGGTGCCTCAGAGACCCGGACGTTACGCGGGATCACCGCCTGGAGCACCTTGTCACCGAAGTGGTTGCGCACGTCCTGTTCGACCGCGTCAGCGAGCCGAGTACGTCGGTCGTACATGGTGAGCAGGATCGTGGAGACCGCGAGCCGGGGGTTGAGGTGCTGGCGAACCAGGTTGATGTTGTTGATGAGCTGGTTCAACCCTTCGAGCGCGTAGTACTCGCACTGGATGGGGATGAGCACTTCCTGCGCGGCGACCAACGCGTTCACGGTCAACAGTCCGAGCGAGGGCGGGCAGTCGATGAAGACGTAGTCGAAGTGCCCCGGGTATGCCTCGATGGCACGGGACAGCCGCGACTCGCGCGCCACCACCGACACCAACTCGATCTCCGCGCCGGCCAGGTCGATGGTGGCCGGTACGCACCAGAGGTTGGGGATGCCCTCGACCGCCTGGGTCACTTCCTCAAGCGGCACACTGTTGATCAAGCACTCGTAGACGTCGGGCACACCGGTGTGGTGCGGGACGTTTAGTCCGGTGGAGGCGTTGCCCTGCGGGTCGAGGTCGATCACCAGGACCCGGTTGCCGTGCAGGGCGAGTGCCACCGCCAGGTTCACAGTGGTCGTGGTCTTGCCCACGCCGCCCTTCTGGTTGGCGACGCACATGACCCGGGTCCGCTCCGGCCGAGGCATGTTCACCTCGCCACTGGGATTCAGGATCTGCACGGCGCGCATCGCCTCCATAGCCAACGGTGGATCATCCTCTTCGCGCGTCGGGGTTTCATGTGAAACGTACGCGGGGTCAGTAGCGGCCGAACCGTACGACTCCGCCGGGGAGACCGACGGGTCGGCCACCGACCGGGGTTCCGGTACCCCGGTAGGGGTCTGCTGCTGCGGTGCGGCGGCCTCGAACCGAGCCGATGCCGAGGTGTTCCGGCGGATGGGGATCACCCGCGCATCAGGCGTGGCGTTCGCCGGCCGACCGGTCGGGTCGGACGCGTCACGCGTCGATGACCACGGGACGCCCGACGTCGGTGCCCGGCCCGACTCGGGAGGGCTTTGCGGCGCCTCGGCGGACCGCCAACCCGGATATTCGGTTTCACGTGAAACAGGGTCGTCCGCAGACCCGGTCACCCGTGGGTCGTCGTACCTGCCGTCGTCATGCACCTGTCATCCCTGCCCGCTTCGGATGGTCGGTCCGCACCCCGTCAACCGGGCCACTCGCGCGCTCTCCGCAGAGGTACCGCCCGGCGGAAGCGGCCGGGTCCCGGAGGACACCGCCGCCCGCTCCACACTATCGACGCGCGGTCAGCCTACGGCGGATGGGCGCGGCCGGTCCACGTCGGGTTCGCAACCCGCCGAACACACCCAGGGACCGGCACGTCCAAATCGGCCACTCACCACCGCCGGCCGGGCTCATCACCGCGGCCGGCCGGGCTCACCACCACGCCGGCTCGGCCCGCGTTACCACCGCCACCGCCGGGCCATCGGCCGGGCTCGCCACCATCGACGGCCGGGCTCGCCCCCGCCACCGGCCGGGCTCGCCGCCATCGACGGCCGGACCGCTCATCGCCCGTCGTTCACCGACGGCGGGCGCGGCTCGACCTGGACTTCTGGGATGCTGCCGTGGCCTTTGGGGTGCCGACGACCCGCTCCCGGACGATCTCCACCACCGTCGTCGGTGGGTCCACCACGCCTTCGCCGCACCGGTGCAGTACGGGTGTGCCACCACCGACGCGGTACACCGCCTCCTCGTGCTCGACGATCTCCTCCGCCGCCGAGGCGCCCTTGAGGGCGAGCAGGCGGCCGTCCGGCACCGCCAGGGGCAGGCACCAGGCGGCGAGCCGGTCCAGCGGCGCCACCGCGCGCGCCGTCACCACGTCGCCGCGTACGGGCTCCGGGCCCGCGGTCGCCTCCTCCGCCCGGCCCCGGAACACCCGGACCGCCCCGTCCAGCCCCAACGCCTGCACCGCCTCCTGGAGGAAGGCGGTACGGCGAGCCAGCGGCTCAATCAGGGTCACCGTGAGGTCGGGCCGGGCGATGGCGAGGACCAGCCCCGGCAGGCCGGCCCCGGATCCCACGTCCAGCACGGTCGCGCCGATCGGGACGAGTTCCGCGACCGCCGCGCAGTTCAGCAGGTGACGGTCCCAGATCCGCGGTGCCTCGCGCGGACCGATCAGACCACGTACCACCCCGTCGGTGGCCAGCAGTTCCGCGTACGCAGCGGCGACGTCGAGCCGGGCACCGAAGAGTTGCCGCGCCGCCTCGGCAAGTTCGGGCGGCAACACCGCCACGCCCGGATCCGCCGACCGTACCGTCGGGGGTGACCCGGGGGTTGCGGGCCGGGCAGCCACCGGCCCGGGTGGCGTGCCACCCGGGCCGGACTGCGTGTCCTCCTGCGCCACCCGTTCAGTCCGCCGGGCGGACGATGATGCGCCGGCTGGGCTCGACACCCTCGGACTCGCTCTCCACACCGTCGATCGCGTTGACCACGTCGTGCACGCACTTGCGCTCGAACGCCGACATCGGCTCCAGCCGCACCGGCTCGCCGTGCTCCTTCACCTTCTCCACGGCGTTGCGGGCCACCGCTCCGAGTTCCTTACGGCGGTTGGCCCGGTAGCCGCCGATGTCGAGCAGCAGCCGGCTGGGCGAGCCGGTCTGCCGGAAGACGGCGAGCCGGGCCAGTTCCTGGAGCGCCTCCAGGGTGGCACCGCGCTGGCCGACCAGGTTCTGTAGGCGGCCACCGACCACCTCGACCACCGGCCGACCGGCGGACACCAGTTCCTCGATGTCACCGTCGTAGTCGAGGATGTCGAGCAGTCCTTCGACATAGTCGGCAGCGATCTCGCTCTGCCGGAACAGATCGCTCTCGCCGGCGGCCTTGCCCGTCGTCGATTCCGCTTCGGTCTCCTCCGGCTCGCCGTCGGCCGCAGCCGTCGCGGCCGGCTCGTCGTCCAAAGACTGGTCAGCGCGGGGGATGCTGGTGTCGGTCACGGTGTCATCTCCGTACTCGCTCGGCTGGACCCTGTGAGGGTCCGCTGGTTTCCCGCGGCCGGCTGGACGTCGCCGGATGCCCACGGGCACGTCTTCATCAGGGGCAGTGTCGCCCGTTCGCTGCGGCAGGGGCGGCGGTTCGCGCTTCGGGCTCCGGCCTCACGGCGGTGCCGCAGTTGCGCAACGGGCCGCCACCGGCTTCCCGGTGGCGGCCCGGACGATTCAGCCCTTCCGCTTGGCTGGGCGACCCTTCTTCGGGTTGGCCGGCTTGGCGCCCGGCTTCGGCCCGGCGACCTTGGGCGCGGCCGGCGCCGGCGGCGCCGCGGCGGGCTTGTTCCGGCTGAGCAGGCCACCACTCTTCGCCGGCTGCGCACCGCTGCGGCCGGCGGTGCCCGCCTTGCTGGTCGCGGTCACCGGCGGCGGGAACTTGCGCAGCACCCACTGCTGCTGGCCGAGGGTGAAGAGGTTGTTCGTGACCCAGTAGATGATCACACCGATCGGGAAGATGGCACCGGAGATCAACAGCGACAGCGGGATGCCGTAGAGCATCAGCCGCTGGATCATCCGCTGCTGCGGGTCCTCCGCCCAGCCGGTCTTGAGGATCATCTGGCGGCTGGTGAGGTACGTGGTGCCCATCATCACCAGCACCAGGACACCCGCCATGATCTTGACCACGGTGCCGTTCGCACCGAGCTGCGCCAACTCCGCCGCCGTGGAGCCGAACTTGCTGGCGATCGGCGCGGTGAAGAGGGTGGCGTCGGAGGCGCTGTTGAACTGGTCGACGGACCAGCCGTAGATGTCCTTGTTCGTCTTGGCCGGGTCAGGGTTGAGCCGCCGAAGCACGTGGAAGAGGCCGAGGAAGACCGGGATCTGGAGGAACATCGGAAGGCAGCCCATGAGCGGGTTGGCCTTTTCCTTCCGATAGAGCTCCATCATCTCTTTCTGGAGCGTCTCCCGGTCACCCTTGTGCTTCTCCTGGAGCGCCTTGACCTGCGGCTGGAGCGCCTGCATCGCCCGCTGCGACTTGATCTGCTTGACGAAGACCGGGAACAGGATCACCCGGACGGTGACCACCAGGAAGAAGATCGCCAGGATCCAGGACCAGTTCGTGCCGAGGACCGCGCCATCCGGCACCCCGACCGCGTCCCAGGCCGAATGCCAGGCCAGCAGGATCCACGAAATCGCGTAGTAGATCCAGTCGAGACTCAATTCTCAGGCTCCAGTCACGTCGGCAGCTCGGCGGCCGCCCGGCTCTGGCACCGGGTCGTATCCACCAGGATGGAAAGGGTGGCAGCGCGACAGCCGCCGGACCGTCAGCGCGGCTCCCCGGAGCGCGCCGTGCCGCGCCACCGACTCCAGGGCGTACGCACTGCACGACGGGTAGAACCGACAACGGGCCGGCAGAGCCGGACTTATCCACCGACGGTACGCGATGACGGGCAGGACCAGCACGCGGGCACCGGCGCTGACCGGGCGGGGCGGCGGTCCGGACGAGTGTGGTGTAGCTGCCGTCGACGTCGGGTCCACGTTCACCGCCGCCGTCCCCGGTGCTGCCGGGCAGCGGAGAGCGCGGCATCCAGGTCGGTGCCGAGCCGCTGGTAGGTGGCTTCGGCGGCCGGCGGCAGGGCGCGTACGACAAGGGTGCTTCCCGCCGGCAGCGTGTCGAGCCGTTCCCGGACCAGGTGCCGCAACCGGCGACGGACCCGGTTCCGGACCACCGCGGGCCCGACGGCCTTGGAAACCACGAAGCCGGCGCGGGGTTCCGGCGCGGAGTCGGCCTCCGTGCCACCCCACGCCGGCTTTGGCGCGGTGTCGGTGGTTCCGGCTGTGCTCGGAAGGCTCAGATGGACGACGAGCGTGCCTCGGCCGGCTCGACGGCCACCGCGAACCGCTGCGGCGAAGTCGCTACTGCGCCGCAGTCGTTGCGCGGCTGCCAGCACGACTGCCACGTCCTCCGGAGCGGACCCGATCGGCCTCAGGCCGACAGGCGGGCGCGGCCCTTGGCACGACGGGTCGAGATGATGGCGCGACCGGCCCGGGTGCGCATGCGCAGCCGGAAGCCGTGGGTCTTCGCGCGCCGGCGGTTGTTCGGCTGGTAGGTGCGCTTGCTCACGTCAGGCTCTCCGTTGTCGGACGCCCCGGGCGAGGTCGCCGGGGTCGTGGCGGTCCAGGCCACCGCTGTGGTGGCCCCGATCGGTGCTGCCCAGGCGGGTGCGACGCCAGTCGAACTCAGACGCCGTTCCCGACTGCGACGCCGCCCCGAACTCCGCGATGAGCGGGGAACGGACCGCGGGCAGCAAGCACCCATCACCCTAGCAGAGGGCGTGAGAGCAGCCCCTCCAGCCTAGGTCGGGGTGCAATCAGCGTCAAACCACCCACACCCACGATCACCTGCGGCGCGGCACCGCCGTGACTGTGGTTTCGTGCGGGCCGACAAGGATCAGGTGCGTCGGCGGTTGATGAGCCGACGACATCGCTGTTACCGTGCCCGATTGCGGTAAGCGTCTCCAGGTCCGGAGATGTCGCCGGCAGGCAAGACCGGACACGGTGGTGAGTCGTTCGGCACGGTGAACCCGCTTCAGCGCCCGGCAACGGCAGGGGGCAGATCCGACCCGCGTCCGGCGGGCGGTCACAATCGGTCGGCACACAGGCTGTGGATAACTTGTGGAGGACGGCCGGTGGGACGGCCGGGTGGGTGACGAGGTGATGCCCGCTCGGCACGAGGCCATCCAGACGGCCGGCGACGGCGTCGTCCGGGAGCAGAGGCGAGGGGGTGGCACGACGGTGGCCGGTACGACCGACCTTGCCGCGGTGTGGACGGCGACCACGGAAGAACTCGCCGACGAGATCATCTCCGCGCAGCAGCGAGCGTACCTGCGGCTGACCCGACTACGCGCCATCGTCGAGGACACCGTCCTGCTCTCGGTGCCCGACGCCTTCACCCGGGACGTGATCGAGTCGCGGCTGCGGCCGGCCATCACCGAGGCGCTCACCCGCCGGCTCGGCCGGCCGGTGCAGGTCGCCGTGACTGTCCGCGTACCCGACGACGGCCGTGCCGTGGGCACCGTCTATCGCAGCGCCCCCGAAATGGCCCCCGCCGACCACGACAGCTACCCACCGGGTCCGGACCTCCCGGCCGACGGACGGCAGCAGCTCCCGCTCATACCCGAGCAGCAGCACGCAGGCCGGTTCGATCGTTCCGCACCCGACGACCAGTTCGACCCCGCCACCCCCGACGGCCGCTTCGACCGTCCCACGACCCACACCCCACCGGCGGACAACACCTCCCGTACCGGCCCTCGGGTGGCCGACGGCCAGGAACCGCTCTTCGGCACCGGGTTCGTCGAGCCGCCCGCCTCCCCTGACCGGTCGGGTGAGGCACCCCGCCCGCCCGCCGACCGACTCGGATTCGCCGACCACGGTGGCCGTCTCGACCCGACGGACACCGGGCCGCGAGGCTTCGGGGGGCGGTTCGGCGAAGGTCCCGGCGCCTCACCCCGCGACCAACACGTCATCCGGGCGCTGCCCACCGACGGCGGCACCGACAACGGACCGGGGCGCAGTGGCGCGGATCACCGGCCCCGGGACGACCGACGCCTGCCGACCGGCGCGGACAGCGGCGGCAACCGGTTGAACCCGAAGTACATGTTCGAGACGTTCGTGATCGGCTCGTCCAACCGGTTCGCCCACGCCGCCTCCGTCGCGGTGGCCGAGTCACCGGCGAAGGCGTACAACCCACTGTTCATCTACGGCAGTTCCGGGCTGGGCAAGACCCACCTGCTGCACGCCATCGGCCACTACGCCACCACGTTGGGTAACGCCCGCTCGGTCCGGTACGTCTCGACCGAGGAGTTCACCAACGACTTCATCAACTCGCTGCGTGACGACAAGACCAGCGCGTTCCAGCGCCGCTACCGCGACGTCGACATCCTGCTCATCGACGACATCCAGTTCCTGGAGAACCGCGAGCGGACCCAGGAGGAGTTCTTCCACACCTTCAACACGCTGCACAACGCCAACAAGCAGATCGTGATCACCTCGGACCGGTCACCGAAGCAGCTGGCCACGCTGGAAGACCGGCTACGTACCCGGTTCGAGTGGGGCCTGCTCGCCGACATCCAGCCGCCGGACCTGGAGACCCGGATCGCGATCCTGCAGAAGAAGGCCGCCCAGGAACGGCTGTACGCCCCGCCGGACGTGCTGGAGTTCATCGCCTCCCGGGTGTCGAACTCGATCCGGGAACTGGAGGGGGCACTGATCCGGGTCACCGCCTTCGCCAGCCTGACCCGATCGAACGTGGAGCTGGCGCTCGCCGAGGAGGTGCTGCGGGACTTCATCCCGGACGGCGCCGGCCCGGAGATCAACGCCGACCAGATCATGGTCGCCACCGCCGACTACTTCGGGGTGAGCCTGGAGGATCTGCGCGGGCACTCCCGCTCCCGGGTGCTGGTCAACGCCCGCCAGGTGGCCATGTATCTCTGTCGCGAGCTGACCGACCTGTCGCTGCCGCGAATCGGCCAGGCGTTCGGCGGCCGGGACCACACCACGGTGATGCACGCCGACCGCAAGATCCGCCAGCAGATGGCCGAGCGCCGGTCGCTCTACAACCAGATCGCCGAGCTGACCAACCGGATCAAGCAGAACACCTGAGCGGCGTACGACAGGCCCGGCCTCCGCCGGGCTTTTTTCGTGCCCCGAGCTTGACCCTCGACGAGGTGTAGACCACACCATCCGAGGCGTGTCCATCACAGCCGGCGATCGTTGTCCACAGCCAGCTATCCACAGCCTGTGGATAGCTACCCATTGTCAGCACCTAGTTACCCACAGGCTGTGGAGAAACCCTGGGGACAACCCTGTGGACGCCTGTGGACGGCTGGGGAAAACTCACCGCGTTATCCACCGATCACGCCACCCCTGTGGGCGAGCTGTTGAAGGTTCTGGGGATAACTGCCGTCCGGGCCGGTCCGGCCGTCCACAGGTCTGGGGAGAAAGTCGGTGGATAACCGGTGGATAACCGGTGGACGACTGTGGACAACCTGGGGCCACCACAGGGCCTGTGGACCGACGGCCCGGTTATACCCCGGGTTCTCCACAAGAAAAACACCTGTGCATAACGCCCTGACCTGCACCGATGCGAGTTCTCCACAGTTTGCACAGGTGCTACGAAGACGATGGGTTATCTCTTCTAAAAGAACGAAAAACCAATCATCGGCGTTGGGCTTCCTGTGGACCGAGTCGTAGCTGCCGAAGACACCCGTCAGCACCGACGCGATCCGAGGGGTCGGGCACACAGCCGATACCCTCGCGCCCTAAGGTGCGAGGGGCACCCGCACACCAGGCGGGTCGGTGGGCAGCGTCCGGCATGAGAGAGTTGACGACGTCGACGTCGACGCGGAGGCAGTGATGAAATTCCGAGTGGAGCGCGACGCGCTCGCCGAGGCCGTGGCCTGGACCGCCAAGAGCCTGCCCAACCGGCCATCCGTACCAGTGCTGGCCGGAGTGATGCTCCGCGTCACTGACGGCAGCCTGCAGGTCTCCGGCTTCGACTACGAGGTCTCCAGCCAGGTGACAGTCGAGGTGCAGGGCGACGCGGACGGTGCCGCCCTGGTCTCCGGGCGACTGCTCGCCGAGATCACCAAGGCGCTGCCCGCCAAGCCGGTGGACATCGCCGCAGTCGGGGCACACCTCGAACTGGTCTGCGGTAGCGCCCGATTCACCCTGCCCACCATGCCGGTGGAGGACTACCCGACCCTGCCCGAGATGCCGGAGAGCGCCGGCACCGTGGACGCCGCCGCCTTCGCCGCCGCCGTCGCCCAGGTGGCGGTCGCCGCCAGCCGGGACGAGACCCTGCCGATGATGACCGGCGTCCGCATCGAACTGTCCGGCGGCACCCTGTCCATGCTCGCCACCGACCGCTACCGGCTGGCGCTGCGCGAGATGGAGTGGCACCCGGACGACCCCGAACTGAGCATCAACGCACTGGTGCCGGCCCGTACGCTCAACGACACCGCCAAGACCCTCGGCCCGCTCGGTGGCCAGGTCACCCTCGCCCTCTCCCAGGGCTCCGCCGGTGAGGGAATGATCGGCTTCTCCGGCGGCACCCGGCGCACCACCAGTCGACTGCTCGACGGCGCGAACTACCCACCCGTCCGCTCACTCTTCCCGGCCACCAACAACGCCGAGGCCCGGGTGTCGGTCAGCACCCTCATCGAAGTCGTCAAGCGCGTCGCCCTGGTCGCCGAACGCACCACGCCGGTGCTGCTCAGCTTCAGCGCCGACGGCCTGGTCGTCGAGGCCGGCGGCACCGAGGAGGCCCGGGCCAGCGAAGCCATGGAGGCGACCTTCACCGGAGATTCGCTCACCATCGGTTTCAACCCGCAGTACCTCATCGACGGACTGGCCAACCTCGGCGCCCAGTTCGCCGTCCTGCACTTCGTCGACGCCTTCAAGCCCGCGGTGATTTCCCCCGCCGGCGAGGATGGCGAGCCCATCCCGGGGTACCGGTACCTCATCATGCCGATCCGCGTATCCCGCTGAGCACCGCAGTGCAGACCCGAACCCCACGAAAGGTAACCACGAGATGCAGCTCGGCCTGATAGGTCTCGGCCGAATGGGCGGCAACATGCGTGAGCGCCTGCGCACCGCCGGACACGAGGTCATCGGTCTCGACCACGACCTGGAGCGCAGCGACGTCTCGAACGTCGCCGAACTGGCCGAGAAACTGGATGCGCCGCGAGCGGTCTGGGTGATGGTGCCCGCCGCCGTCACCGACGCCACCATCGACGAGGTGGCCGAGGTCCTGACCGAGGGCGACATCATCATCGACGGCGGCAACTCGCGGTTCAGCGACGACGCACCCCGCGCCGAACGACTCAACGAACGCGGCATCGGCTACCTCGACGTCGGCGTGTCCGGCGGGGTGTGGGGCCGGCAGAACGGCTACGGCCTCATGGTCGGCGGCGCCCAGGAGCACGTCGAACGGCTCATGCCGATCTTCGACGCGCTCAAACCCGAAGGCGAGTACGGCTTCGTGCACGCCGGACCCGTCGGCGCCGGCCACTACGCCAAAATGGTGCACAACGGCATCGAGTACGGCCTGATGCACGCCTACGCCGAAGGCTACGAACTGATGACCGCCTCCGAGCTGGTCACCAACGTGCCTGGCGTGATCAAGTCCTGGCGGGAAGGCACGGTGGTCCGCTCCTGGCTGCTGGACCTGCTCGACCGGGCACTCGACGAGGACCCGGCACTCACCCAACTCAGCGACTACACCGAGGACACCGGCGAAGGGCGCTGGACGGTGGACGAGGCGATCCGCCTCGCCGTGCCGCTCAACGTCATCACCGCCTCGCTGTTCGCCCGGTTCGCCTCCCGACAGGACGAATCGCCGGCGCTCAAGGCCGTCTCCGCACTGCGCCAGCAGTTCGGTGGGCACGCCGTACGTAAGCGCTGACGGCACCCGGACCCCCGTGTACGTCCGCCGGCTCGAACTCGTCGACTTCCGCTCCTACCAGCAGGTCGCCGTCGACCTCGAACCGGGCCCGAACGTGCTGATCGGCGCCAACGGCGTCGGCAAGACCAACCTCGTCGAAGCCCTGGGCTACGTGGCGACCCTGGACTCACACCGGGTCGCCACCGACGCCCCACTGGTCCGGATGGGCGCCAGCGCCGCGGTCATCCGCTGCGCGGTGGTGCACGAGGCCCGCGAACTACTCGTCGAACTGGAGATCGTCCCCGGCAAGGCCAACCGGGCCCGACTCGGCAGATCACCCGCCCGCCGCGCCCGCGACGTGCTCGGCGCACTACGGCTGGTGCTCTTCGCCCCGGAGGACCTCGAACTCGTCCGCGGCGACCCGGCCGAACGCCGCCGATACCTCGACGACCTGCTCGTGCTGCGGCAACCCCGGTACGCCGGCGTACGCGCCGACTACGACCGGGTGGTCAAGCAACGCAACGCGCTGCTACGCACCGCGTACCTGGCCCGCAAGACCGGCGGCACCCGCGGCGGCGACCTGTCCACCCTCGCCGTCTGGGACACCCACCTGGCCCGCCACGGCGCCGAACTGCTCGCCGGCCGACTCGAACTGGTCGCCGCACTGACCCCACACGTGGCCAAGGCGTACGACGCGGTAGCCGCCGGACGCGGTGCGGCAGGCATCGCGTACCGACCCTCGGTGGAACTCGCCGAACCCACCACCGACCGGCAGGCCCTCGCCACCGCGCTCACCACCGCCCTGGAAGAGTCCCGCACCGCCGAGATCGAGCGCGGCACCACCCTGGTCGGCCCGCACCGCGACGATCTCACCCTCACCCTCGGCCCACTACCCGCCAAGGGGTACGCCAGCCACGGCGAGTCGTGGTCGTATGCGCTAGCCCTCCGGCTGGCCGGCTACGACCTGCTGCGTAACGACGGCATCGAACCGGTGCTCGTCCTCGACGACGTCTTCGCCGAACTCGACACCGGACGACGCGACCGGCTCGCCGAACTGGTCGGCGGGGCCAGCCAACTGCTGGTGACCTGCGCCGTCGCCGACGACGTACCGGCCGCCCTGCGCGGCACCCGCTACCAGGTGACCGAGGGGACGGTGCGCCGTGCCGAATGAACCCCACCGCCCGGAACGCCCCGGCACCCCCGCCGACGGGTCCGCCGTCCCGGCCGGCGGTGCCGGCGAACCGGCCGGCGGTGCCGGCGAACCGGCCGGAAAATCCGGACCCGAACTGGCCCGCGCGGTACTCGACGCGGCCAAGGCCCGTCGCGAAACCGCCAGCCGGACCCGCAAGCGCGCCACCACAGGTGCCGGCGGCGAACGACGGCTGCGCGGCTACTCCGGCCCCGGTCCGGACCCGCGCGACCCACAACTGCTCGGCGCGGTGCTGGACCGGCTGGTGAAGGCGCGCGGCTGGCAGCAGCCAGCCGCCGAAGCGACGGTCTTCGGCGCCTGGGAACGGGTGGTCGGTGCCGAGGTGGCCCAGCACAGCCGACCGGTCAAGCTGGAGAACGGCGAACTGACAGTGGAGGCCCGCTCCACCGCCTGGGCCACCCAACTTCGCCTGCTCGCCGGCTCGCTGCTGAAACAGATCGCCAGCGAGGTCGGCCACAACGTGGTCCGCAAGCTGCACATCCATGGCCCGGCCGCGCCCTCATGGTCGCGTGGCCCCCGCCGGGTACGCGGCCGTGGCCCCCGTGACACCTACGGCTGACCGGAGCGACAACCCGGCTACGGATACGGATACGGCTACGGCTGCGGTGCCCGGCGCGGCGCGGCCGACTCGGCGTAGACGGCGAACCCCCGCTCGGCGCAACGCCGGTAGAAGGCGGCCACCACGCTCAGCTCCGCGCAGGTGAAGGTCCACTGCGGTGCCGCGCCACTCTCGTCGCGCAACGCGTCCAGCCGACTGTCCAGCCACCGCAACTGCTGCTCGGCGAGGCGGCCGTCGGAGAGCAACGAACGCAGCACCGTACCGACCGACTCGAAGGTGACCGCGTCACCGTGCGGCCGGTGCGCCGCGACGAACCGTTCGATGCCGCCGGCGATCCAGGAGCACCCGTCCGGGTCGATGACCGGATCCTCGTCCTCGGCGGCGGCCTCAGTGGCGTAGAGCACACCGTCCAGGCCGAGAATGAGATCCACGACCTCCGTGTACGCGGTGGCCCGCACCGTACCTGTCTTCGCGATCAGTTCGGCGAGCGCGGCGGTCGGCGCCGAGATGCCCGGCATCTCGACGATGTCGCCGAAGTCGACGAACTCGGCCGGTGCGACCGGGTCGTAGAAGCGGCCGGTCCGCGGCCACTGGACCGCGACGTTGTCCAGCCCCATTCTGCTGTCACCTCTCAACGAGCACGCTTCGAGTCAATCGAGACGATCGTCCGGTTCCGGCCGGGAAAGATCAAGGCCGGCCGGCCCGAGCGTCGGGGAACGTCCGCCGTGCACCGTACCGTCCCCGGCGACCGTTTTCCGGACCGGTCAGGGGGGATGGCCGTCACGCGACGGATCCGACGATCATGCCCTTGCGTGTAGGGGGAGTCGCGGACAGCGCAGTTCGGCCCGCTACGTAGATCTGAGCCGCCGCGAAGGGGTGCCGAGTGGTGGTTCTATCGCCCGCGCACAGTAAGATTGCGGTGAGACGAAGACCCGGTGCGGAGCGACGGGTCACGGGCCCGCTGGCGGGGCCCGCGATCACTGTCCGACACCGGGTCGAGCCGATCGCGATCCGCGGGCATCCGCGGCGAACGGCGCGTTCGACCCGTACCCCGGAATTGTCCCCGGTGCCGGTCCGCGTGCCGACGTCGCGTCCTGTCCGCCGAACCCGCGCCCGACGTGCCTGACGGCGCGGACGGCGCGAGAAAGTGGCCGAGCGTGGCAGCGCAGGACAATCAGCAGTACGGCGCAGAATCGATCACCGTCCTCGAAGGGCTGGAGGCGGTCCGCAAGCGGCCCGGTATGTACATCGGGTCGACCGGCGAGCGCGGCCTGCACCACCTGGTGTGGGAGGTGGTCGACAACGCGGTCGACGAGGCGCTGGCCGGCTACTGCGACACCATCGACGTGGTGCTGCTCGCCGACGGCGGGGTCCGGGTCACCGACAACGGCCGGGGCTTCCCGGTCGACCTGCACCCCAAGCTCAAGAAGCCGGGTGTCGAGGTGGCACTCACCGTGCTGCACGCGGGCGGCAAGTTCGACGGCAAGGCGTACGCCGTCTCCGGCGGCCTGCACGGCGTCGGCGTCTCCGTGGTGAACGCACTCTCCACCAAGATGGCCGTGGAGATCCACAAGACCGGCTTCGTCTGGCGGCAGGAGTACCACCACTCCAAGCCGACCGAGTTGCTCAAGGGTGAGCCGACCGACCGGACCGGCTCCGCGGTCTCCTTCTGGCCCGACCCCGACGTCTTCGAGACCGTCGAGTTCGACTTCCAGACCATCTACCGCCGGCTCCAGGAGATGGCCTTCCTCACCCGCGGCCTCACCATCCACCTGCTCGACGAGCGGGTCCCGGCGGGCGAGGAGGGCAAGACCCGCGAGGTCACCTTCAAGTACGACGGCGGCATCGCCGACTTCGTCCGGCACCTCAACGCCTCGAAGAGCCCGATGCACAAGACGGTGATCGAGTTCGGTGCCGAGGAAGAGGGCATGTCCCTCGAGATCGCCATGCAGTGGAACGAGTCGTACGGCGAATCGGTCTACACCTTCGCCAACAACATCAACACCCACGAGGGTGGCACCCACGAGGAGGGCTTCCGGGCCGCGCTGACCAGCGTGGTCAACCGCTACGGCGCGGACAAGAAGCTGCTCAAGGGCGACGAGAAGCTCTCCGGCGAGGACATCCGCGAGGGCCTCGCGGCGATCATCTCCGTCAAGCTGACCAACCCGCAGTTCGAGGGCCAGACCAAGACCAAGCTGGGCAACACCCCGGTGAAGAGCTTCGTCCAGCGGGTCTGCAACGACCGGCTGGTCGACTGGCTGGACCGCAACCCGGCCGAAGCGAAGATCATTATCACCAAGGCGTCGCAGGCCGCCCGCGCCCGGATCGCCGCCCAGCAGGCCCGCAAGCTGGCCCGCCGCAAGTCGCTGCTGGAGTCCGGCTCGATGCCGGGCAAGCTGGCCGACTGCCAGTCGACCGATCCGCGCGAGTCCGAGGTCTTCATCGTCGAGGGCGACTCGGCCGGCGGCTCGGCCAAGCAGGGCCGCGACCCGCGTACCCAGGCGATCCTGCCGATCCGCGGCAAGATCCTGAACGTGGAGAAGGCCCGGATCGACCGGGTGCTCAAGAACAACGAGGTGCAGGCGCTGATCACCGCGCTGGGCACCGGCATCCACGACGACTTCGACATGGAGAAGCTGCGGTACCACAAGGTGGTGCTGATGGCCGACGCCGACGTCGACGGCCAGCACATCCAGACGCTGCTGCTCACCCTGCTGTTCCGGTTCATGCGTCCGCTCGTCGAGCTGGGGCACGTCTACCTGGCCGCCCCGCCGCTCTACAAGATCAAGTGGAACCGGAAGGGCGACGACGCGCAGTACGCGTACTCCGACCGGGAGCGCGACGGCCTGATCGCGCTGCGTCAGCAGAAGAAGCCGAACGCCAAGCCGGACGACATCCAGCGGTTCAAGGGCCTCGGCGAGATGAACTACCCGGAGCTGTGGGAGACCACGATGAACCCGGCCACCCGTACGCTGCGCCAGGTCACCCTGGACGACGCGGCCACCGCCGACGAGCTGTTCAGCGTGCTGATGGGCGAGGACGTCGAGGCCCGGCGCTCATTCATCCAGCGCAACGCCAAGGACGTGCGCTTCCTGGACATCTGACGGGCCGGCGGCCGTGCCGGGACAGCCCGATCCGGCCGCCGATCCACAGAGTTATCCACAGGACAGGCGTTATCCACAGGCGTTATCCACAGCGCAAAACCGACTCACACTCTGATAAGGGTTAACAAGTGACCGAATCCCCCGAGTCCACACCTAACGAGCCCGAGGTCCCCGAGGCGCAGGCCGCCGTCGTCTCGCACGACCGCATCGAGCCGGTCGGGCTCGAGGTGGAGATGCAGCGCTCCTACCTCGACTACGCGATGAGCGTCATCGTCGGGCGCGCGCTGCCGGACGTCCGGGACGGGCTCAAGCCGGTCCACCGCAAGATCCTCTACGCCATGTTCGACTCCGGCTACCGGCCGGACCGCGGCTACGTGAAGTGCTCCCGGGTCGTCGGCGACGTGATGGGCCAGTTCCACCCGCACGGCGACTCCGCCATCTACGACGCCCTGGTCCGGATGGCCCAGCCCTGGTCGCTGCGCTACCCCCTGGTCGACGGCAACGGCAACTTCGGTTCGCCCGGAAACGATCCAGCTGCGGCCATGAGGTACTGCGTTACGGCAAATGTCCGCATTCGTAGTGTGAATGGTAGCGTGCGGATCGGCGATGTGGTGCCAGGCGTGGCACCGAGCAGCGAGACCGACATCGAGCTGAAGGTCCGCGACCGCAACGGCGACCTGGTCCGCGCCTCCAAGTTCTTCCACTCCGGCGAGCACCCGACGCTGAGGCTGCGCACCCGCGAGGGGTACGAGCTGACCGGCACCCACAACCACCCGGTGCTCTGCCTGGTGGACGTGGCCGGCGTGCCGACCCTGCTCTGGAAGCTGCTCGCCGAGATCTCCCCCGGCGACCGGGTGGTCCTCCAGCGCAGCGTGCCGGACGAGATCGGCTACCCGATGCTCGAACACGTCGAAGCCGCCGTCCTCGCGGGCGCCTTCGTCAGCGAAGGCTGGGTCAGCGACAACCGGGCCGGTTTCAACAACGTCGACCGCGACTTCTTCGTCCGGGTGCTGGCCGCCTACGACCTCGCTGTCGGCGGTCCTCGGTACGTTGCCGAGCGCGTGATCGCCTCTGGGAGCGTTCTGCACGAACTCGACATCCAGGATCTCTCCGCGCTGCGGTCCAGCGTCCTCGGTGAGTTGGTCGGGGCGCGGAGTGCGGCGAAGTTCGTGCCGGAGTTCGTCTGGCAGGGGCCGGCGGCGATCAAGCGGGCCTTCCTTCAGGCGCTGTTCGAGGGTGACGGTTCGTCGTCGCTGCTGCCGCGCAACACCATCCAGATCTCGTACTCCACGCGCAGCGAGCGGTTGGCTCGCGAGGTGCAGCAGCTGCTGCTGGAGTTCGGTGTGATCAGCCGGCAGTGCCGGTACGACAACGGTGAGATCAAGGTCGTCATCACCAACCGCCGGGACGCGCGGATCTTCGCCGCCCACGTCGGTTTCCTCGGTCGCAAGCAGGCCAAGCTGGAGTCGGAGCTGGCGTCCGTCCCGGCGAGCAGCACCGCGCTCTCCAGCGATCACGTTCCGTTGGTCGGTGACTTCATCCGGGAGCACGGCGCGAGCCGGTGGACCGAGCGGGACTGGCTGCGCCGGCACAACGTGGACCGGATCGAGCGCTGGGAGCGGGACCGCGACGAGATCGCGGCGCGGATCACCAACGCTGAGGTGCTCGACGTGGTCGAGCCGCTTGTCGATGGCCGGTTCTACTACGCCGAGGTGGACACCGTCACCGACGCGGGGGTGCAGGCCGTCTACAGCATTCGGGTGGACACCGACGATCACTCGTTCGTCTCCGACGGGTTCGTCAGCCACAACACCGAATGCAAGCTGGACCCGCTCGCGATGGAGATGCTGCGGGACATCGACGAGGACACCGTCGACCTGCAAGACAACTACGACGGCCGGGCCAAGGAGCCCACGATCCTGCCGTCGCGGATTCCGAACCTGTTGATCAACGGTTCGGAGGGCATCGCGGTTGGTATGGCCACCAAGATCCCGCCGCACAACCTGCGGGAGATCGGCGCGGCGGTGCAGTGGTGCCTGGAGCACCCGGAGGCGGACGAGGCCACCACGCTCGAAGCGCTGTTGGAGATCGTCAAGGGTCCGGACTTCCCGACCCATGGTCTGATCGTGGGCCAGTCGGGCATCCAGGACGCGTACCGAACGGGTCGTGGGTCGATCCGGATGCGCGCGGTGGTCGAGGTCGAGGAGGACAAGCGGGGCCGGCCGGCGCTGGTGGTCAGCGAGCTGCCGTACCAGGTCAACCCGGACAACCTGGCCGAGCGGATCGCCGAGCTGATCAAGGAGGGCAAGCTCGCCGGTATCGCCGACATCCGCGACGAGTCCTCCGGGCGTACCGGTATGCGGATCGTGCTGGTGCTCAAGCGCGACGCGGTCGCGAAGGTGGTGCTGAACAACCTCTACAAGCACACCCAGCTCCAGGAGACCTTCGGCGCGAACATGTTGGCGCTGGTCGACGGGGTGCCGCGCACGCTGAACCTGGCGCAGTTCCTGCGTTACTACGTCGAGCACCAGATCGAGGTGATCCGGCGGCGGACGGCGTTCCGGCTGCGCAAGGCCGAGGAGCGGGCGCACATCCTGCGCGGTCTGGCCAAGGCGCTGGACGCCCTGGACGAGGTGATCGCCCTGATCCGGCGTTCGCCCACGGTCGAGGATGCCCGGCAGGGTCTGATCCGGCTGCTGGAGATCGACGAGATTCAGGCGACCGCGATCCTGGACATGCAGCTTCGCCGGCTCGCCGCGCTGGAGCGGCAGCGGATCCTGGACGACCTGGCCAAGCTGGAACTGGAGATCGCCGACCTCAAGGACATCCTGGCCAAGCCGGAGCGGCAGCGGCGGATCGTCTCGGAGGAGCTGAGCGAGATCGTCGCGAAGTGGGGTGACGATCGACGTACTAAGATCGTCCCGTTCGACGGTGAGGTCTCGATGGAGGACCTCATCGCGCGGGAGGACGTGGTGGTCACGATCACCCGCACGGGGTACGCGAAGCGCACCAAGGTTGACCTCTATCGTTCGCAGCGGCGTGGTGGCAAGGGCGTCAGTGGCGCCTCGCTGCGGCAGGACGACATCGTCAGCCACTTCTTCGTCTGCTCCACGCACGACTGGATCCTGTTCTTCACCAACAAGGGGCGGGTGTACCGGGCCAAGGCGTACGAGCTTCCGGAGGCCAGTAGGGTGGCCAAGGGCCAACACGTGGCCAATCTGCTTGCCTTCCAACCGGACGAGCAGATCGCACAGATCATCGAAATCCCGAATTACCAGGTGGCGCCTTACCTGGTCCTGGCGACGAAGAACGGCCTGGTGAAGAAGACGCGGCTCGAGGAGTTCGACTCCAACCGTTCCGGCGGCATCATCGCGATCAACCTGCGCGATGAGGACGAGCTGGTCGGTGCTGCGCTCGTCGGCCCGGCCGACGACCTGCTGCTGGTCTCCAAGAACGCGCAGGCGATCCGGTTCAACGCGACCGACGAGGCGCTGCGGCCGATGGGGCGGGCGACCTCGGGTGTGATCGGGATGCGGTTCAGTGAGTACGACGAGTTGCTGGCCATGGAGGTCGTCCGGGAGGGGCTGGACGTCCTGGTGGCCACGAACGGGGGATACGCGAAACGTACCCCGATCGAGGAATACCCGGTGCAGGGCCGGGGAGGTAAGGGCGTGTTGACTGCGAAGATCACCGAGCGGCGCGGTGGTCTGGTCGGCGCGGTGGTGATCGACCCGGACGACGAACTGTTCGCTATCACCAGCAACGGTGGTGTCATCCGGACTCCGGTGAAGCCTGTACGCCGTACGCGTGACCGGAACACAATGGGGGTCAAGCTGATGGACCTTCCAGACGGCGTGACTATCGTGGCGATTGCTCGCAATGCCGACGAGCCTGACGAACAGGACTAGTTGAATGACGGAGACACAGGCGAAGTCGGGGAACGCGGGGACCTCGGCCAACCCGGTCGACGAGGAGGCCGCGAAGAGCGGCGCGCCAGCGACCGGCCGCGCGGCCGTGGGCCGGGCCACGGTCCCCGCCGACGCGCCTGCCCCGAAATTCACCCGGGCCCCGGGTATGACACCGCCGCCGGACAAGCCCGCCAACGACGAGGAGGCCGCCTCCGGGGAGCAGAGCGGTGCCGAGTCCGCCGGCTCGGAGGGGACTGCCGCGACATCGGCGCCCGCCGCCGCCGGTAGTCCGTCGACCACACAGCCGGTCGGTTCCCGTCCGGGTCAGTCCTCGACGGGCGTCACGGGTCTGCTGCCGAAGTTCGGCAGTGGCGCGACCGGCACCCAGCCGAGGGTGAGCGGGGCGGGGGCGAAGCCGGAAGCCACCCGTACCTTCGGGTCGGCGCGTCCGGCGAATGGTGGGGGGCTTCCTCCGGG